>NZ_JBVIKO010000006.1:0-496884 GCF_055580905.1 Streptomyces sp. NPDC031497 | reverse complement strand
GCGTAGGGAGTTGGGCAAGGAGAGGTGCCTAGATTCTCCCCCCCGCCCCCCCCCCCCCCCCCCCCCCCCCCCCCCCCCCCCCCCCCCCCCCCCCCCCCCCCCTCCGTCGTGTCCGCTCTCCACATCCGGCCCACAAGTCACCCACAGAGGAGGATTGCATTCCGCAGGTCACGGGTATGACCGCCTACGACCGTGAAGCACCGGCCGGCCGTGGGAGGGACCCCTCGTGATGCTGCTGGAAGTCCTTGGATCCGCACTGCTCGGCCTGGCCCTGTCGTGGGCCGCGGCCAGCCGCCTGTCCCACCGTCTTCCGGCCCGCCCCCTGGTGTTCTCCACGGGTGTCGCAGGAGCCCTCTTCGGCGACTTCGTCACCCACAGCGCGCTCGGCCCCGGCACGGTCCTCGTCAGCCTTCTGGGTGCCGCGATCGTCTCGGCGGCGTCCCTCTCGCTGCTGCTCCGCCCGGCGGGCCGCCATCTGCGCCGACGATCGATCCCGGCGTAGTTCAAGCGCCCCGAGCCGAAGCGCCCCCGAAGGGGCGCTGGGGGTACCCCCGGCCGAAGGCGGGGGGAGGAACCGCGCGACCAGCCGCCACGCACCCGCCGCGGCCGCGCAACTCCCCCTGATTCCAACCGCAGAGCGCTAGGCGGCCAGGCCCAGCGCGGCCATCCGCTTCGTGTGCGCCTCGGTGATCCGCGAGAACATCCGCCCCACCTCGGCGAGATCGAACCCGTCGGCCACCCCGCCCACCAACATGGTCGACAACGCGTCCCGGTCGGCCACGACCCGCTGGGACTGCGACAGCGCCTCGCCCATCAGCCGCCGCGCCCACAGGGCCAGCCGGCCCCCCACGCGCGGGTCGGCGTCGATGGCCGCCCGCACCCGCTCCACGGCGAACCCGGCGTGCCCCGTGTCGTCGAGCACGGCCAGCACCAGCTCGCGCGTGTCCGAGTCCAGCCGGGCCGCGACCTCCCGGTAGAAGTCACTGGCGATCGAGTCGCCGACGTATGCCTTGACCAGGCCTTCCAGCCAGTCCGACGGCGCCGTCTGCCGGTGGAAGCCGTCGAGGGCCGCGACGAACGGCTCCATCGCCTGCGTCGCGTCCTCACCGATCTCCGTCAGGCGGTTCCGCAGCCGCTCGAAGTGCTGGAACTCGGCCGACGCCATCTTCGCCAGCTCGGCCTTGTCCACCAGCGAGGGCGCCAGCTTGGCGTCCTCCGCGAGGCGCTCGAACGCCGCGAGCTCGCCGTAGGCGAGCGCGCCGAGCAGGTCCACGACCGCGGCACGGTACTGCGGGTCGGCGGCCGCCCGCGCCCAGTCCTGGGCGGCGACACCGGTCGGTTCGGCGGAGGCGGTCTCAGGCTTGTCAGAGCTCGTCATGAAGCGCACAATAGCCCGCCCGCCGCCTCCGCGAAGCCCCGGGGAAGACCCGGGGAACCCTAGGGGAAGACCCGAGAAGTTCCGCAGAAGTCACCGGGAAGCCCCAGGTCAGCCACTGTGACTACCACGACGTGACCGAATCGGCCATCGCATGTGCGCGATTCCGGGGTATGGTGGTAATGCGCCTGCTGGTACGCCGTCGTATTCGGACGTACCTCGACAGGCCGCACGTATGAGGATGCCCGGTCGGTGGCCCGATCGGCTCCGACCCGACAGCCCTCCCGGCGCGTACGGCACATCGCGTACGACGACCGGAGGGACACCTCAGCGGTACGAGCGCTAGAGCGTTGGTAGAGGTCCCGTGTCATACGGCGTGCCACACACGGCCCGCCCGTAAGGCAGCCGACGTCCCCCGGCACGGTCCGTCAAAGACCCCCGCGCTCGCCTCGGACCGCGACACACAGAAGAGGCAGCACCCTGACTACGACGTTTCGAGAACTCGGGATCCTTCCCGAGACCGCCGAGGCCCTGGAAGCCGTCGGCATCATCAACCCCTTCCCCATCCAGGAGATGACACTCCCGGTCGCCCTCACCGGCACCGACGTCATCGGCCAGGCCAAGACCGGCACGGGCAAGACCCTCGGCTTCGGTCTGCCGCTCCTGGAGCGCGTGACCGTCCCCGCCGACGTGGAGGCCGGACGCGCCGCCCCCGAGGCCCTCACCGACGCCCCGCAGGCGCTCGTCGTCGTCCCCACGCGCGAGCTCTGCACCCAGGTCACCAACGACCTGCTGACCGCCGGCAAGGTCCGTAACGTGCGCGTGGTCGCCATCTACGGCGGCCGGGCCTACGAGCCGCAGGTCGAGGCCCTGAAGAAGGGCGTCGACGTCGTCGTCGGCACCCCGGGCCGGCTCCTGGACCTCGCGGGCCAGAAGAAGCTGAACCTGAAGCACATCAAGTCGCTCGTCCTGGACGAGGCCGACGAGATGCTCGACCTGGGCTTCCTGCCCGACGTCGAGAAGATCATCAACATGCTCCCGGCCAGGCGCCAGACCATGCTGTTCTCGGCGACCATGCCGGGCGCGGTCATCGGTCTCGCCCGCCGCTACATGTCGCAGCCCACCCACATCCGCGCCACCGCGCCGGACGACACGGGCGCGACCGTCGCGAACACCAAGCAGTTCGTCTACCGCGCGCACTCCATGGACAAGCCGGAGATGATCGCCCGCATACTGCAGGCCGACGGCCGCGGACTGGCGATGATCTTCTGCCGGACCAAGCGCACGGCCGCCGACATCGCCGAGCAGCTCCAGCACCGCGGGTTCGCCTCCGGCGCGGTCCACGGCGACCTCGGCCAGGGCGCCCGCGAGCAGGCGCTGCGCGCCTTCCGCAACGGCAAGGTGGACGTCCTCGTCTGCACCGACGTGGCCGCGCGCGGCATCGACGTCGAGGGCGTCACCCACGTCATCAACTACCAGTCCCCCGAGGACGAGAAGACGTATCTGCACCGCATCGGCCGTACGGGCCGCGCGGGCGCGAAGGGTACGGCGATCACCTTCGTCGACTGGGACGACATCCCGCGCTGGCAGCTCATCAACAAGGCGCTGGAGCTGGGCTTCCCCGAACCGGTGGAGACCTACTCGACCTCCCCGCACTTCTTCGAGGAGCTCAAGATCCCGGCCGGCACCAAGGGTGTCCTGCCGCGTTCCGAGCGCACCCGGGCCGGGCTCGAGGCGGAGGAGCTGGAGGACCTGGGCGAGACCGGCGGCCGTGGTGGCCGCGGTCGGGGTGGCCGGGACGACCGTCGTGACCGGAGCGCACCCCGCGCCGAGGAGCGCGAGCGTGCGGCCCGCACCCCGCGCCGCCGCCGTCGCACCCGCGCCGGTTCGGCGCTGGACCCGGCATCCGGTACGACGTCCTCGGCGCCGACCGCCGAGTCCGCGTCCCCCGCCGCCGAGTCCGTCACGGCGTCGGAGCCCGCGGGTTCCCGCACCCCGCGCCGTCGTCGCCGTACGCGTGGCGGGGCGGAGCCGGTGGCGGCCACCGCCCCGGAGACCGTGACGCCCGAGGTGGTCGTGGAGACCGTCGAGGCCGTGGTGGAGACCGTCGCTCCGGAGAAGCCGCGTCGCCGTCGGACCCGCAAGTCCGCGGAGGCCGCGGTGACGGCCGAGGTCACGGAGGCTCCGCAGGAGACCGCCGAGGCCGTCGAGTCCGTCGAGACCCCGGTGACTCCGGTCCGCCGCCGGACCCGCAAGGCCGCCGAGCCGGCCGAGGCGGTCGTGACGACGCCGGAGCCCGAGGTCGCCGAGGAGCCCAAGCCGCGCCGCACCCGCAAGACGGCAGCCGCCGCCGAAACGGCTGTGGACACGGCGGAGTCCGTCGAGGCGGAGCCCAAGCCGCGCCGCCGGACCCGCAAGGCCGTCGAGGCCGCGGTGGACACGGTGGACACGGTCGAGGCGACGGAGTCGAAGCCGCGCCGGACCCGCAAGGCTGCCGCCGCTCCGGCGACGGCCGAGGCCGAGCCGGAGACGGAGGCCGCCAAGCCGCGCCGCACCCGCAAGACGGCAGCCGCCGCGGAAGCGGCCGTCGACACGGCCGAGGCCACCGAGGCCAAGCCGCGCCGGACTCGCAAGACGGCCGCCGCCCCGGAGACCACCGAGACCGCCGAGGTCGCGGAGACCAAGCCGCGCCGCACCCGCAAGACCGCGGCCGCCGCCGAAACGGCGGTGGACACGGCCGAGGCCACCGAGGCCAAGCCCCGTCGTACCCGGAAGACGGCCGCCGCCCCGGAGACCGCCGAGGCCGCGGAGACCAAGCCGCGCCGGACGCGGAAGGCCGCCGAGGCCGCCGTCGACACCGCCGAAGGTGCCGAGGCCAAGCCCCGCCGGACCCGCAAGACGGCCGCTGTCGTCGGCGCGGAGATTCCGGCGCAGGCCAACGACGAGCCGGAGGTCAAGCCGAGGCGTCGCACGACCCGGAAGGCGGCCGAGTCCGCCGAGACGGTCGAGGCGGTCGACGCCATCGGCGCGGAGGCGAAGCCGAAGGCCCGCCGGACCCGGAAGGCCACCGCCGCGGCTCCCGAAGCCTGAGCGCGTCGCACGTAACCGAACGGCCCGGCCCACCCCGTGTGGGCCGGGCCGTCGGCGTTCCCGTCCTGCCCGCCGTCCGCCGTCCGCCCTCCGCGAGCGGGATTCATCCACCGGTTTACGGCCCGTCGCCGTCCGCCGGATAGCCTCTCCCCATGAGCAGGCCTCGTTCCTTTGTCCCGCCCGTCGGTGCCCGCGCGTACGCGCTCGCCACCGCGCGTGGTGAGTTCGCCGTCATCGACGCGCCCGCGGCCGCCGGGGCCGAGCCCAAGGGGATCGCGTTGCTGCTGCCCGGGTTCACCGGCAGCAAGGAGGACTTCAACCCGCTGCACGAGGCCCTGGGCGCGCGCGGGTACCGGACGGTCGCCGTGGACGGGCGTGGGCAGTTCGAGTCGGACGGCCCGGAGGACGACGAATCGGCGTACGCCCAGGAGGAGTTGGCGCGGGACGTGCTCGCGCAGGCGGCGGCGGTCGGCGGCGGTCGGCCCGTGCATCTGCTGGGGCACTCCCTCGGCGGTCAGATCGCGCGCGCGGCCGTACTCCTCGACCACACGCCGTTCCGCTCGCTGACGCTGATGTCCTCGGGCCCGGCGCAGATCTCCGTCCCCCAGCAGCAGCGGGTGAAGCTGCTGCGGGACGCGCTCGCGGTGCTGCCGATGGCCGGGGTGTGGGAGGCCATGCAGGCCATGGAGGCGCCCGAGGAGCTGGACGAGGGCGGCCCGCAGGACCAGGCGGACCTGACCGACCGGGAGGAGCAGGAGGAGCAGGAGGATCTGCGGCGCCGCTGGCTGGGCAACAAGCCGGCCCAACTTCTCGCCGCCGGACGCCAGTTGTGCACCGAGCCGGACCGTGTCGACGAACTCGCCGCCGTGCCGCTGCCGTTCCATGTGCTGTCGGGTGCGCGGGACGACACCTGGCCGCTGCCGCTGCTGGACGCCATGGCACTACGGCTGCGGGCCCACCGCACGGTCGTCGAGGGTGCGGAGCACTCCCCCAACACCGACCGACCGGCCCCCACCGCCGAGGCGATCGCCGCCTTCTGGGACCGCACGAACAGCTAGCCGCGAACGGGCTAGTACTGCGTCTGGAGGTGTTCCCAGAAGCCGTCCCGGAGGGCTCGGCGCAGGTCGGCCTGGCCGCGCAGGGAGTACTGGAGCAGGCCCTCGGCCTCGACGAGGAGGTCCTGGTCGACCGGGCCGGGCAGGTAGGGGTGGCCGGGCAGCAGCTCGACGAGCGACTCACTGCCCCGCGAGGACAGCCACTTCGCGGCGATCTGCGCGCCGACGAAACGGACGTCCTCGCGGGTGGGTCGGGTGGCGCCGGCCTCGTAGGCGTGGGCGGTGCGCCGGGCGACGTACGGCTTGAAGAACTCGAGGTCGAGGGTGCGCTGGCTGTCGACCTCCCAGAGCAACGGCTCGGCCTGGTTGCGGCCTTCGGGCGCCTCGATGCCCCAGAGGTGGACCCGGGCGCCGTAGCCCTGGGCGGCCTCGACCGCGGAGACCAGGTCCTCGTCGCCGCCGAGCAGGGCCGCGTCGCTGATGGCGCGGTGCCGGGCGAGTGACTCCAGGTCCGTGCGGATCAGGGAGTCGACGCCCTTCTGCTGGTTGTTGGCGTTGAGGTTGCCGAGCCGGACCTTGACGTCGGGCAGTTCGGCGATGGTCTGCTGCTCGGCGGTGTGGATACGGCGACGCGCGCCGTCGTACCAGTAGACGCGCAGCAGCCGGCTGTCCGCGAAGATCTGGCGTGCCTTGTCGATGAGCGCGTCGATCAGCCCCTCGGCGTCGAGGTCGAAGGCACGGCGGTCCTCCGTCCCGGCGACGAGCCGGCCCGTGGCCGCGTAGAGGTAGCCCGCGTCGACGAAGATCGCATGCGTCGAGGGCGTCTTCGCCACTTCGGCGAGCATGCGGGTGAGCAGCTCGTTCGTACGGTCGATGCGGGCCTGGAGGGCGGCGAGGTCGTCGTTCATCGCCTCCATTGTCCCGGCGGTCACGCTGCGAACACAACCGGTCCCGGTCAGTCTCCCGAACGTCTCTTACCGGCCGGTAATTAGGCGTTCGAAAAATTTCTTTAGCCAAGGGAATGTTTGTAACACGCAAGCCGTTGACTCAGAGGTACACGAGACGAAGGGAGAGGCAGATGCGCTTCGAAATCAGGCGACTGGACGAAGTCGACGGGACCACCGTGGACTGCACCGTCGTGGACGCCGCCTCCGTCAACAGGATCGTCCAGCAGGCCGCCGCCATCGGGCAGCGACTGTGGATCCGACCGGCCGAGAACCAGGCTTCGTAAGACATACGAGACCCGAGCCACGACACACGAGACGCGACGAGACACCACCAGACACACTGACGCGGAGCACCGCAGAGTCTTCGGAACCCCCGTACGGCACGACGCCGTGCGGGGGTTCCGCGTCTGTCCGCCCCGCCCGGCTACCCGCCCTTGATCACCTGGGTGACGCCGTTGATGATCTGCTGCACGGCGATCGCGGAGAGCATCATGCCCGCGAGCCGCGTCACCAGGACCACACCACCGTCCTTGATGACCCGGATGATCAGCAGCGAGTAGCGCATCACCAGCCACAGCACGACATGGATGGCGAGGATCGCGGTCCACACGGACACCTGGGCGGAGACGCTGTCCGCCTTCTGCACGGCGAGGATGACCGACACGATCGCACCGGGCCCCGCCAGCAGCGGCATGCCCAGGGGCACCAGCGCCACGTTGACGTCCTTGGTCTGCTTCGGCTCGTCGTTCTTGCCGGTGAGCAGGTCGAGGGCGATGAGCAGGAGCAGCAGCCCGCCGGCGATCATCAGGGCGGGCACGGAGACGTGCAGGTAGTCGAGGATCTGGTGGCCAAGGAGCCCGAAGACGGTGATCACCCCGCCCGCCACGCACACGGCCTGGAAGGCCATTCGCCGCTGCACCTTGCCGGGCCGGCCGGAGGTGAGGGCGAGGAAGATCGGGGTGATCCCGGGGGGATCCATGATGACGAACAGGGTCAGGAAGAGGGAGCCGAAGACGGCGACGTCGAACATGCGTGAGCCTTGTGCGTAGGGCGGCGCTGCGGGCGGTCGTGCCGCGGGCCGATGGGGGTCACCGCGCGCGGGCCGGACCGGTCCGAAAGCGGGTGGACCCGGTCTGCCGCGCAGGGGAACTCGGGAAAGGGGCGGGCCTCAGCGTCCGCCGGTCCCCGGGACGGGGAACGCGCCGGTCGCACGGCGTGTGATCTCCCCGTACACCTCGGGGTCGGTCGTGTACTCGCCCAGCGCCACCGTCTTGCGGCTGCCGTGGTAGTCCGAGGAGCCGGTGACCAGCAGCCCGAGCTCCGCGGCCAGTCCGCGCAGCCGGGCCCGGGTGTCGGCGTCGTGGTCCATGTGGTCGACCTCGATGCCGTCGAGGCCGGCCGCGGCCAGCTCGGCGATCGTCGACTCGGGCACCGTGCGCCCGCGCTTGGCGGCCGCCGGATGCGCGAACACGCACACCCCGCCGGCCTGCTTGACCAGCCGGATCGCCGCGAAGGGATCGGTCTCGTGCTTCTCCACGAAGGCCCGGCCGCCGTCGGCCAGCCACTCCTGCGTGAAGGCGTCGCTCACGGTCGGTACGACACCGAGCTCGACGAGCGCGGAGGCGACGTGCGGCCGCCCCACGGAACCCTCGCCGGCGATCCGCCTCACCTGCTCCCAGGTGACCGGCACGCCCAGCGCGTTCAGCTTGGCGACCATGCCCTGGGCCCGCGGCACCCGGTCGTCCCGGACCAGCTCACGCTCGGCGAGCAGATCGGGCTCCTCGGGGTCGAAGAGGTAGGCCAGCATGTGCATGGAGACGCCGTCGACACGACAGGACAGCTCGGCCCCGGTGACCAGGGTGAGCCCCTCGGGCAGCGCGGCGACGGCCGCGGCGTGGCCCCGGGTGGTGTCGTGGTCGGTCAGCGCGACGACGTCAAGACCGGCAGCAGCGGCGTTCCGTACCAGCTCGGCCGGGCTGTCCGTACCGTCGGAGGCGGTGGAGTGGCAGTGCAGATCGACACGCACGACGCGGACTCCAGGCGGGACGGGACGGAAGGGACACGTCAAGGATAGCGGCCGGAAACCGGTGCCCTGTCACAGACGAAAGCCGGAGGTGCCCCGTACAGGCAGGTCACAGGCAGCCCCCGCTTCCGCACCCTAGGGCTCCAGCAGGCGGGGCGACAACGCCCCGCAGGGCACCAGGTCCACCTCCGCGCCCGCGTCCCGCAGATCCGTGAGCACCAGCTCGTCGTACATCAGCAACCCGGTCTGCTCGGGCCACACCACCGCCCAGAGCCACATCCCCCGGGCCTCGCCCGCGAAGACGGCCCGGTCGTCCGGCGCTCCCGGCACATGCCACAGCGGTGCCGGCCGGCCGGCGGCGAGCACCTTCGTCTGCGGCGGCTTCTCCACGTCCATCGAGGGCCCGGGGTCCGGTCCGTCGATGCCCGCGTACCGCGCGCCGAGACCGACCCCGAGTTCCTCGGCGACCAGGATCATCTCCCCTATGCCGCCGAGCGGCGCGGGTCCGGAGCAGGCGACGGCGGTCGCGCGTCCCCCGCTGCGGTCGTCACCCGCGCAGGCCACACCCGTGAACAGCCAGCCGACCGGCAGCGGCCAGGGCATCCACACCGGCACCTGGGTGCGGTGCACCACGACATCGAGGGCCTCGACGCTGGGCGGGATCACGGGCTGTACCGGATGCACGGTCCCGTGCACCTCGCACTGCCAGGTGTCGGCGAAGAGGCCGGGAGCCCTGACCCGGCCACCGCACTTCGGGCAACTGGGTTCGCCCCTCATAGGGCCCCACGCTCCTACCCGGAATCCCCCACGTCAAGGACGATCACCCGTCCGGACGGAGGCAGTCACCGGGCGGAGTTAGATGCATCTTGCATTAATTAGTCGCCCTAACTCGCTATGTGTATACACCAACCAGATCGGTGCGGGGCAGACCGATCCTCACCGAGCCGGCCCTCGGCGTGTCGGACGCGCCACGCCCGGTGGCGAGCGCGGGCTACAACTTCGTCCGCTGGTTCGCCGCCGCGGCCGCCCCCTACTTCGCGCCGAAGATCGAGGAGTGGACCGACATCCACATCCCGTTCGTGGTGGCGGCGGTCACCGCCGTGCTGGGCGCGGTCGTGGTGCTCGTACGGCGGAACGCGCTCACGCACGAGGCGGCGGAGCTGGAGCCGGGGCACGCCACCGAGGACGGCGTCGCCGTCTTTGCCAACTGGCGAATTCCACAGGGCGCTTGGTGAGCTTGCTCACCCTCGTGCATCAGTCCAGCGGCACGGACCTGCGGTGCGGATCCCGCAGGTCCGTCCCGCCCGCGAGCCAGCGCTCCTGGAGGGCCTGGGCGCCGTGCACGCGTTTCCAGGCGGCCTCGTTCGGGGTCATCGGCAGCAGCGGCAGGAACCGTACGGGATCGAGGGGCTCGTCCAGCGCCAGATCCTCGACGAGACCGCCCGATTCACCGACCAGGACCGAGGTGAAGGGAGCGCCGGGCCACAGCGGCTCACCGACGTCCAGCGATGCGCCCGGCGTCACGATCAGGCCCTCCACCTGCGGAGACGCGGCGAGGACGGCGAGCGCGCGGAGCACCTTGTCGGTCTCCGCGAGCCCGGCGCGGACCGACAGGACCAGTTCGGCGCGGGGCCCCTTGACAGGGTCCGCGAGCATCGCGGCGGGGTCGGTCATGGGCTGCGCGGACATACCGAGCGTGGCGTAGCGCAGGACCTTCTCGCCCTGGAGATCCTCCTGGAAACGGAGCACTTCGATGCGGTCCGTACCGAGGAAGGTGACCGCCGCGCGCGCGTCCGGTTCGCCCAGTGCGGTGGTCAACCGGGCCTCGACCAGAGGAAGAACATCAGCCATGTCGTGAGCATAGAACTCGTCAGTACCGGGCAAAGCAGCGCCTTGACACTGAGGGCTACTGCTACTCTGACCGCGGTGGTTCGGGGCAGCACGCAGAGCGTCGCGGTCAGACCCCGACGCCATGAGCACTCCCTTACGAGGGACCGGCTGGAGGAGGTGGGGCTGTCATGGATCGAAGTCACCCGTGCAGTACCACTCGCTCTTCCGCCCGCTGATTTCGTCTACTGGTCGGCTGCCGCCTTCACGTTCGCGTTGTCGTTCGGAAGAGCACGTTGTTTTCGCTTGCCTGATCCCTCTGACCGGTCCGCTCCGGATCTGTCTGGATCCGTTCGTCTGATCCAAATCAGTAGCGAAGTCGCCACCGCAACGGTGCGGTGCTCCCCGCTTTGTGGACGTGCCAAACATCCGCAGTCAGGACGTCCCCATTCCGGGTAGTTCCACCCGTCCGCCGGCGGTCATCCGCTGCTTGTCGCGAAGGAGCCTGCCCATGTCGATGATCCGCGACCTCCGTGCCGTGGTCCGCCCGACCCGCCCCTCCCAGCGCAAGACCCTGCGCGCGGAGACCGGCGCGTACGACACCACCCGCGACCCCGGTACGCCGTCGGCCGTCGTCGACTGCGCCGTCTACCGGGGCGGCGCGCGGGTGCAGACGCCGAAGCCGCTGACCCCGCAGGAGGCGATGCGCCAGGTGCGCCGGGACGGCGGGTTCGTGTGGATCGGTCTGCACGAGCCGACCGAAGCCGAATTCGCCGGTATCGCGGGCGAGTTCGGGCTGCACCCGCTGGCGGTGGAGGACGCCGTGCAGGCCCACCAGCGCCCCAAGCTCGAACGCTACGACGACTCCCTCTTCACCGTCTTCAAGACCATCCACTACGTCGAGCACGACCGGCTCACCGCCAACAGCGAGGTCGTGGAGACCGGCGAGGTGATGTGCTTCACCGGTCGGGACTTCTTCATCACCGTCCGGCACGGCGGGCAGGGCTCGTTGCGGGCGCTGCGGCACCGGCTCCAGGACGACCCCGAGTTGCTCGCCAAGGGCCCCTCGGCCGTGCTGCACGCCATCGCCGACCATGTCGTCGACGGCTATGTCGCGGTCGCCGACGCCGTGCAGGACGACATCGACGAGGTGGAGACCGAGGTCTTCTCGCCCGGCCGCAAGGGCGGGGTCTCGCGTGGTGTGGACTCGGCGCGCATCTACCAACTGAAGCGCGAGGTGCTGGAGTTCAAGCGCGCGGTGTCACCGCTGCTGCGTCCGATGCAGCTGCTCAGCGAGCGCCCGATGCGGCTGGTCGACCCCGACATCCAGAAGTACTTCCGGGACGTCGCCGACCACCTCGCCCGCGTCCAGGAGCAGGTCGTCGGCTTCGACGAACTCCTCAACTCCATCCTCCAGGCCAACCTCGCGCAGGCGTCCGTCGCGCAGAACGAGGACATGCGCAAGATCACGGCATGGGCCGCGATCATCGCCGTACCGACGATGGTGTGCGGTGTGTACGGCATGAACTTCAAGTACATGCCGGAGCTGCACTGGAAGTACGGCTACCCGGTGATCATGGGCATCACGGTCTGCATCTGTCTCGGCATCCACCGCACCCTGAAGCGCAACGGCTGGCTCTAGGCTGGGCGCCATGACACGTCAGCTGCTCGACCGGGCCCTCGTCGAGGAGGCCACGAAGAAGTCCGGCCTCATCTGGGTCCGGGGCGCCGGGGCGCCGACCGCGCGTGCGGTGTGGCACGCCTGGGCCGACGGGGGCGTGTACCTGGTCGGTGACGGGAGCGAGCAGCCGCTGACCGGGCTGGCCGACGGGGGGTCGGCCGAGGTGACCGTCCGCAGCAAGGACAAGGGCGGCCGGCTGGTCACCTGGACGGCGACGGTGTCGGAACTGGCCGCCGGCTCCCCCGAGTGGGACGCGGCGGTCGCGGAGCTGAAGGGCAAACGCCTCAACGCACCCGACGGGGAGGCCATGACGGACCGCTGGGCGAGGGAGTGCAGGGTGCTGCGCCTGCGCCCGACGGGAGCGACGACACCGCTGCCGACGGGCAGCCTGGCGGAGGCTCCGGCGCCGTCCCCGGCGACCACCCGGCACCCCATCCCGGCGGGCCTGCCGAAGCTCCTCGCAAGGCGCAGAAGGCCCAAGTAGCCCAACCCCAGCCCGAGTCCGGCACCCCCGGCCGCCACCGTCACGAACCGAACCTGACACCCCCGGCCACCGCCGTCACAAGCCAAACTCGGTAGCGTCGAGCGTCGTCGTCGCGGCTGAGTGGCGTCGTGGCGGCATCCGTGCCGGCGGATTCACTTCCCGGCAGCCCGCCGGACCCGCGCGTCCCGCCGCCCCTGGTGCCCCCTACGACGTGGGCAGTTGCTTGCCGTAGTCGACCGTTTCGCCCTTTTTCGGCTCGCTGACGCTGAAGGACCTGCCCCAGTCCGTGAAGGTGAGGGTGCCGGCGCCGCCCGCGCGCTCCAGGCGGAGCGGATACGGCTTGCCCTTCAGCGAGACGTCCAGCGTGCCGCCGGAGCCGCCGTCCCCGGCGATACGGATGGTGGGGGTACCCGACTGTTCGTGGTGTCCGTCGGCCGACAGGGACCCGTGCAGGGTCAGCAGGCCCGAGAGAAGGAGGTCCTTGTCCGTGAAGCCGCTGAACTTCTTGTAGGAAGGGTCGCCCTGCGGAACCTTCACGTACTTGCCGTCGAGCTTGCCGGCCGCGCTGGTGTCACTCCCGTCGGCATGGTTCCAGAAGTCCGCGTCGGCCCGCAGATACAGGGTGTCGCCCACCCGGAGCAGGTGGAAGGTCGAGCCCTTCGACGTGACCGACCCGGTCCCGCCGTCCGCGTTCAGGCGCATGTCCAGCTGGTACGTACGCCCGCTCGTGACCACCGTCCCCGCCATCCGGACCGTCGCCACCGACGTCGCCGCCGCCCGGGTCTTCGACTGGATGACGTCCGGGGCCAGCTTTCCCACCCCGTTGGTGCCCGCGTCCGGATCCTCACTGCACGCCGTGAGGAGGGCCAGCGCGCACATCGCGGTCACCACTGCGGCGCGACGGGTACGGGTACGGCCCGGAGCAATCGCGGTCAAGGACAGGGCCACCTTTCTGACGGGTCCGGCACGGCGTACCGCAGCGTACCGGTGCCTCGCCCACCCGGCGGAGCCGGTCCGTCCGGACCGCCCACCAGGGCGTATCCGATCGGTACGGGCTAGCCTGAAGCCCACCGAGCAGGCGAACAGGACAGGAAAGTCAGCAAGCGGCATTCCGTAGAAAAAGGAAGCGGACCCATGGCAGCCGGCGCTCCCCGGATCTTCGTCTCGCATCTCGCCGGTATCGCCGTCTTCGATCCCAACGGCGACCAGGTGGGACGCGTCAGGGACCTCGTCGTCATGCTGCGCGTCGGCCGCAAGCCCCCGCGGCTGCTCGGCCTGGTCGTCGAACTGTCCACCCGGCGCCGCATCTTCCTGCCCATGACCCGGGTGACGAGCATCGAGTCCGGCCAGGTCATCAGCACCGGCGTGCTCAACGTCCGCCGCTTCGAGCAGCGGCCCACCGAGCGCCTGGTCTTCGGTGAACTCCTCGACCGCCGCGTCCAGCTGGTCGAGACCGGCGAGGAGGTCACCGTCCTGGACCTGGGCGCACGGCAGCGGCAGGCCCGCCGGGAGTGGGAGGTCGACCGGGTCTTCGTCCGCAAGGGCCGCACGGGCACCTTCCGGCGGACCAGAGGCGAGTCGCTCACCGTCGAGTGGTCGCAGGTCACCGGCTTCTCCCTGGAGGAGCAGGGCCAGGGCGCCGAGAGTCTGCTCGCCACCTTCGAGCAACTGCACCCCGCCGACCTCGCCAACGTGCTGCACCACCTCTCCGCCAAGCGCCGCGCCGAGGTGGCCGCCGCGCTGGACGACGACCGCCTGGCCGACGTGCTCGAAGAGCTTCCCGAGGACGACCAGATCGAGATCCTCGGCAAGCTGAAGGAGGAGCGGGCGGCGGACGTCCTGGAGGCCATGGACCCGGACGACGCGGCCGACCTGCTCGCCGAACTCCCCGAGGAGGACAAGGAGCGGCTGCTGAGCCTGATGCAGCCGGCCGACGCGGCCGAGATGCGGCGGCTGATGTCGTACGAGGAGCACACGGCCGGCGGTCTGATGACGACCGAGCCGATCGTGGTGCGGCCCGACTCCACCGTCGCCGACGCCCTGGCCCGGGTCCGCAACCCCGACCTCTCCCCGGCCCTCGCCGCCCAGGTCTACGTCTGCCGCCCGCCCGACGAGACCCCGACCGGCAAGTACCTGGGCACCGTCCACTTCCAGCGCCTGCTGCGCGACCCCCCGTACACCCTGGTCAGCTCGCTCCTCGACGACGACGACCTGCAACCGCTCGACCCCGAGGCCACGCTGCCGATCATCGCCGGGTTCTTCGCCACGTACGACATGGTCGCGGCGCCCGTGGTGGACGAGACCGGGTCGCTGCTGGGCGCGGTGACCGTGGACGACGTCCTGGACCACATGCTGCCGGAGGACTGGCGGGAGACCGAGTTCCACCTGGACGAGGAGGAGCAGGAGAGGGAACAGGAGAGGGAACGGGAGAAAAGGGAGCAGGAGAAGGGGGAGCAGGAGAAGGGGGTGGGGAATCGTGGCGCCTGAGCGTGAGAGCACCCGGGAGCGGACGCCGTCCGGCGCCACCGCCGCGACCCGGCCGCGCGGCCACCGTCTGGACCAGCCGCGCCCGCCGCGGCGCAGGCTCCTGCCCGAGTGGGACCCGGAGGCCTTCGGCCGGCTGTCCGAGCGCATCGCGCGTTTCCTGGGCACCGGACGGTTCATCGTCTGGATGACGTTCGTGATCATCCTCTGGGTGCTGTGGAACATCGCGGCGCCCGGCACGCTGCGGTTCGACCAGTACCCGTTCATCTTCCTGACCCTGGCCCTGTCCCTCCAGGCCTCCTACGCGGCCCCGCTGATCCTGCTCGCGCAGAACAGGCAGGACGACCGCGACCGGGTCAACCTCGAACAGGACCGCAAGCAGAACGAGCGGTCCATCGCCGACACCGAGTATCTGACCCGGGAGATCGCCGCGCTGCGCATGGGGCTGGGCGAGGTGGCGACCCGGGACTGGATCCGGTCCGAGCTGCAGGACCTGCTCAAGGACTTGGACGAGCGGCGGGACGGGCACGGCGTATTCCCGGCAGAACGGTCGGCGAGGCGTGACGTAGACGACCGGTGAGGGGCGTTATAGACGCCGTGCGTGTCGCCGTACCATCGTCTGTATGGCTAGCGAAGACGCGGTGCGCGAGGCACTGGCGACGGTGAACGACCCCGAGATCAACCGACCCATCACCGAACTGGGGATGGTCAAGTCGGTGGAGATCGGCGAGGACGGCGCGGTCGCGGTCACCGTGTACCTGACGGTCTCCGGATGTCCCATGCGCGACACGATCACCCAGCGCGTCACCGAGGCGGTCTCCCGGGTCGACGGGGTCTCCCGCGTCGACGTCACCCTGGACGTGATGAGCGACGAGCAGCGCAAGGAGCTGGCGTCCGCCCTGCGCGGCGGCCAGACCGAGCGCGAGGTGCCCTTCGCCAAACCGGGCAGCCTCACCCGGGTCTACGCGGTCGCCTCCGGCAAGGGCGGTGTCGGCAAGTCCTCGGTGACGGTCAACCTCGCCGCCGCGATGGCCGCCGACGGCCTCAAGGTCGGTGTCGTCGACGCCGACATCTACGGCCACTCGGTCCCGCGCATGCTCGGTGCGGACGGCCGTCCCACCCAGGTCGAGAACATGATCATGCCGCCGTCGGCGCACGGCGTGAAGGTCATCTCGATCGGCATGTTCACCCCGGGCAACGCCCCGGTGGTCTGGCGCGGCCCGATGCTGCACCGCGCCCTCCAGCAGTTCCTCGCGGACGTCTACTGGGGCGACCTCGACATCCTCCTCCTCGACCTCCCGCCCGGCACCGGCGACATCGCCATCTCGGTCGCCCAGCTGGTCCCGAACGCCGAGATCCTGGTCGTGACGACGCCTCAGCAGGCGGCGGCCGAGGTCGCCGAGCGGGCCGGCTCCATCGCGGTCCAGACCCACCAGAAGATCGTCGGCGTGGTCGAGAACATGTCCGGCCTGCCCTGCCCGCACTGCGGCGAGATGGTCGACGTCTTCGGCACGGGCGGCGGCCAGGTGGTCGCCGACGGCCTCACCCGCACGACGGGGACGAACGTCCCGGTCCTCGGCAACATCCCCATCGACGTCCGCCTCCGCGAGGGCGGCGACGAGGGCAAGCCGGTCGTCCTGACGGACCCCGACAGCCCGGCGGGCGCGGCCCTGAGGGGCATCGCGGGGAAGCTGGGCGGACGCCAGCGGGGCCTTTCGGGACTGTCCTTGGGGATCACCCCGAAGAACAAGTTCTAGGGCGGCGCCCTGCTTTCGGAGGGCGCGGGGCTGGTTCGACATGCGGCTCCGCCGCGTGGGCGCGATCAACCACAGACCGCTCCGGAGCCGCAAAAAGCACAGCACCCCCTACGCCGAAGGGGCGCCAAAACCACCGGCGCCCCTTTGTGCTGTCACGCGTACTGTTCTGTCACGCGTCCTGTCGTGTCACGCGTACTGTCGTTTCACGCGTCCTGTCGTGTCACGCGTAAGCGGCGATGTCCTTGATCACCGCGAACCCCAGCCCGTACGCGGACATCCCCCTGCCGTACGCGCCCAGGTGCACGCCCTGCGACGTGGAGCCCGCGAGCACCCACCCGAACTCCGACTCGCGGTAGTGGAACGGCGTGGCCACCCCGTCCACCGGCAGCGACAGCGTGGACCACTCCGGCCCGCTCAGCTCGTCGGCCAGCTCCCACGCCGTCTCGGTCTGCTGATCCAGCCAGTCGTCCCGCAGGCTGTGGTCCATCTGCCCCGGCCAGGTGAAGGACAGCAGCCCGACCCCCGCCAGCCACGCGGCCGACGACACGGACGTGGCCTCCAGCAGCCCCGTCCCGTCGGCGCTCCTGCGGGACGGGTTCGCCGCGACGGTCACGACCACCGCGAACTTCTCCCTGGGCTCGCCGACGGACGCGGCCAGATGCTCGTTCCGCACCGACGGCTCGTCCCCGTGCCCGATCGACCCGTGCTCCACCGCGCCGTCGGCCGCCGCACCCACCTGCATCAGCCAGCGCGGCCCTGTGAACGCCTCGTCGAGGCCGTACCAGGGGAAGGGCGCCTCCAGGTAGCCGTCGACCGTGCGACGGGCGGAGAGGACCGGCTGTCCGTTCTCCGCGACCGGCGAATGTTCGCCCACCCGACTTGTCGTCTCCATCTGCCCGGACGCCTCCTAGCTCTCGTCGGTCCGGGGCGGCCCGCCCCCCTTCGGGCGCACTCGTCCGGTCCGCACAACAACTCGGCAGCATATCCACACCGCTGGGACCAGCAGCGAAACCGCCCGGCACGTGGGTCGCGCGGGCGGCTGGATCAAGCCGTGAGCGGCGCACACGCGGTATGAAACGCGTCACGTGCGCCGCTCACGCAAGGGTGTCCGGTACTGCTCAGGTGGCGTCCGCGTCGAACGGCGGACGGTCGTCCTTGCCGGGGTCCTCCGGCTTCTTGGTCATGTCGATCCGGCCGCCCGCAGCACCCGTGGAAGGGGAGGAGTCGGTCTCGCGGCTGTGCACCGCGTCGGTGACCTCCGCCATCTCCTTCTTCAGGTCGAAGCCGTTGCGGATCTCCTTCAGCCCCAGCTCGTCGCTGTCCAGGTGCTTGCGGACGAAGTTCTTGGGGTTGAGGTCCTCGAACTCGAAGTCCTTGAACTCCGGGCCGAGTTCCTCGCGGATGTCCGCCTTGGCGCTCTCCGAGAACTCCCGGATCTTGCGGATGGTCCGCATCACGTCCTGGATGACCTTCGGGAGCTTGTCCGGACCGAAGACGAGCACGGCGAGCACAATGATGGTCACCAGCTCGAGTGGTCCTATGTCATTGAACACCTGAAGCTCCTTGCGATGTCCTCGGTCCTCGGCCCTCCGGTCGCTGTTGCGGGTGTTCCGTGGTCCGGGCCGGGTCCACGGTACCCGGCGGACCTGTCCGACCGGTACCGTCCCGAGGTGTCCCGCTCCGTGTGTACGACCGGTTTTCCGGGTTGTTTGCCTAGTCGGGGCATGAGTCGAGTCCTGCCTGTGACGTTTCTGTCAGTTCCTGTCCGAGGAACCAAGGACCAGCGTGAGGCGTTTCTCGGCGCCGGCGCGCTCCACGGTGAGGCTCAACCGGTCGCCGGGGCGGTGCGCACGGGTGCGCACGATCAGCTCCTCACCTGAGTGGACGGACCGCCCGTCGAGCCCGGTGACGACGTCGCCCGCGCGTAGTCCGGCCCGTGCGCCGGGGCCGCCCGCGGCGACGGCGGGCCCGCCGTCGGCGGCCTTGTCGTCGATGCGGGCGCCGTCGCCGGTGTAGTGCGTGTCGAGGGTGATCCCGATGACCGGGTGGGTCGCCCTGCCGGTGTCGATCAGTTCCTCTGCGACCCGCTTGGCCTGGTTGATGGGGATGGCGAAGCCGAGCCCGACCGACCCCGCCGGCCTGCCGTCGAGGCCGCCGGTGCCGTCGGCGGCGCGGATCGCGGAGTTGACCCCGACGGCCCGGGCATGGAAGTCGAGGAGTGGGCCGCCGGAGTTCCCGGGGTTGATCGGGGCGTCCGTCTGCAGGGCGTCGACGTACGACACGTCGCTGCCGTCCGTGCCCTCGCCGCCCGAGGTGATGGGCCGTTCCTTGGCGCTGATGATCCCGGCGGTGACGGTGCCCGGCAGGTCGAAGGGGGCGCCGATGGCGACGACCGGGTCGCCGACGCGGACGTCGTCGGAGTCACCGAGCGGCAGGGGCGTGAGGCCACGGACCCCGCGCACCTGGACGACGGCGAGGTCGTAGCCGCTGTCCCGGCCCACCACGGTCGCGTCGGCGGTGGCTCCGCTGCTGAACGTCACGGAAACCCTGCCTCCGCCGGAGACCGCGGGCGCGACGACGTGGTTGTTGGTGAGGATGTGCCCGCGGGTGTCGAGCACGAAGCCGGTGCCGGTGGCCTGTTCGCCGGCGCCGGTGACATGCAGGGTGACGACGCTGGGCAGCGCCCGCGCGGCGATGGCGGCGGCACCTCCCGGCGGGCGGCCGGGCGGCGGTGGGCCGGGCTGGGGCAGTTGTACGGTCTCCAGGCCGCCGGTGCGCTCCAGATAGGCCCCGACCAGCCCGCCGGCCGCACCGGACACCACCGCGAGCAGCAGCGCGCCCACGACGACCGTCCGCCGGGTCCGCGTCCGCCGCCGTTCCGTCACCTCCGTCACCGACTCGGCTGCACCGGCCTGTCGGAGGGGCGCCCGGGCGGCCGCCCACGGGTCCTGGCGCAACGAGTCCTGCGGGGCGGTCCACGGGCCGTGACCCGCCTGATCCTGCGGGGCGGTCCACGGGCCGCCGCCCGCCGGGTCCTGCCGGGCGGCGGGCGACGCCGGGTGCTGTACGGGCGGGGCGGGGGCCCACGGGCCCGGGCGGCCGTAGGGCGGGGTGCTGTAGGGGTCGGGGGCGTGCCGGGGCTGCTGGGGCGCCTGGGGGCGGTCGGCGGCCGGGACGGGCGGCTCCAGCGCGAAGTCACCCTCGGTATCGGCCTCGGAGGCCTCCTGAGCCCCCTGGGCCTTCCTGTGCTCCGCACCGGGCGCCCCGCTCGGCGCGGCCGCAGTCACCTCCTCGGCCCGCTTCCCCGCAGCGGGCACCGCGTCACCGGGTGTCTCCGGTGACGTCGGTATCCCCTCGTCCATGGTCTCCTCGCGGGCGAACCACGGCCCGCGCTCTGCGGCGGGCCGCGGAAGGTCCAATCCGTGCCCGGGGCAGCCGCCGTGGGCATAGTCAGCTCACAGGATTCAACCAGGTTCGCGGGTCACCGCGCAGGGGTCGTTCGGCAGGCGGTCAGCGGGGAGCGCGCGCCGAGGAGGGGGCGGGAGCGGAGGTCGTGTCGGGGACGGGTGCGGCGAGCAGGGCGGCGCCGGTCGCCTCGGGCGTACTGGTCCACGAGGTGAGGGCGAACGGCGCGTTGGTGGTCAGCGGTCGTATCAGCGGGGAGACGGCGGCCGCGCCGGCGAGCACGGGTGCGGTCAGTTCCCGCAGCGCCTTCTCTCCGGCGGCCGGGGAGGGGACCCCGGGCAGCAGCGGCGCGGAGACCGAGGTGGGAGCCGCGGTCGTGGCGCTGCCGAGCAGGGTGCCGGAGGACAGCAGCGGCGAGAGCGAGCGGCGGCGCTGCGCGTCGGCGGGGCTCGCGGTGCCCGTGCCCGTCGTACCGGCCGGGGCGACGCTGCCGCCGCCGGTGCCGCTGCGGGCGTCGGCGGCCGGGGAGCCGGGCAGTCCCGCGGTGACCCCGCCGAGGGCGACGGCGGCCAGCGAGACCGCGCCGGCAGCGACGAACGCGAACCGCATGCCGCGCGAGGCGGAGCGGTCGGCGTCCGGACGGCTGACGGGGTGGATACGGAAGCCGCGGCCGGCGGCCACCGCCGAGTCGTGCGGGTGGGCCGGGACGTAGCCGAACTCGAAGCGGTCCTCCTGGCTCACGCCGAAGACCCCGCTGTCGGACCGGCGTCCCGAGAGACCTCCGCCGCCGAACGGCGAGCCGTCCGTGTCGCCGCCGCCGGGCAGCCCCTGGAGACGGGCCAGGAAACTCTCGGAGGGCGGGGGCGGGGCGGCCTCCGCGAAGACGCTCTTCAGGGCGCGCTGGGCGTCGGCCTCCGCCTTGCACCTGGCGCAGGTCGCCAGGTGGGCCAGGACGCGCTCACGCGACTCATGACCGAGCTCTCCGTCCACCAGGGCGGAGAGTCGGTCTCCCAGGTGCTGCTCGGCGAGCTGCCGCTCGGCCGGTTTCGGTCGTGAACCACTCACGCGGACGCGCCCCCTCCTCCCAGTGCGGGAACACGGGGCACAAAGGAGCGTCGCTCCGACTTGCGGGCTTCCGGGGAGCGGTGCGCGAGGGCCTTGCGCAGCTGGGAGCGGCCACGGTGGATACGGGAGCGGACCGTGCCGAGCTTGACGCCGAGGGTCGCGGCGATCTCCTCGTACGACAGCCCCTCGATGTCGCACAGGACGACGGCGGCACGGAACTCGGGCGCCAGGGTGTCCAGGGCCTGCTGGACGTCGGCGTCGAAGTGCGCGTCGTTGAAGGCCTGGGACGGGGTGGGCTCGCGGCTGGGCAGGCGCTCGGCCGCGTCGTCGCCGAGGGCGTCGAAGCGGATGCGCTGCTTGCGCCGGACCATGTCGAGGAACAGGTTGGTCGTGATGCGGTGCAGCCAGCCCTCGAAGGTGCCCGGCGAGTAGGTCGACAGAGAGCGGAAGACGCGGACGAAGACCTCCTGGGTGAGGTCCTCGGCGTCGTGCTGGTTGCCGGTGAGGCGGTAGGCCAGGCGGTAGACGCGGCCGCTGTGCGTGCTGACGATCTCCTCCCACGTGGGCGGAGTCCATGCCTGCCCGTCCGCGTCGGTGGAGAAGGTCGCGGTCCGGTCCTCGCCCATGGCGAGCGCGTCGGCGTGGCTGGGGTCAGCAGCGGTGTCGTTCACGGATTTCGGCCTGCCCGCCGATCCGAGGAAGCGCCGTAGCGCTCCTCCCCGATCCCCAGGCGCGGCCGCACCTCCCCTGTCGGCTCTGGTGGTGTCCAGTGGAGCCCCTACCATAGCCACCTCGCCCGTTAGCACCGGATAAGCGGTTTTACAAGAATTTGATCTCTGCTGATACGGCTCGTCCAGCCGCGTCAGCGGTCGCTCGACCGCCGTCTCGGCATCGTGATCCATTCGTGTCCCCCCGCCTCGTCTTCCACCCCTCTAAACGCCTGGTCCCATCTGCGGGTTCCCGGCACCAACGGATACAGTCACGCCCAGGCAACCACGGGGACAGGAGAGGGTCATTACCGGCAACCGGCAGACGAGCTGGGCGTTCGCCGACGCCTTTGTCGCCGAGGACGAAGCGCTGCGGTGGGCCCGTGACCGGGCCCGCGACGCAGGGCTGCGCTCGGTGTCGCCCGGCACGGGTGCCGCGCTGCGTCTGCTCGCCGCCTCCGTGGACGCCAAGGCGGTCGCCGAGATCGGTACCGGGTGCGGGGTCTCCGGGATGCACCTGCTGCACGGCATGCGCGCGGACGGTGTCCTGACGACCGTCGACCCCGAGCCGGAGCACCAGCAGTTCGCCCGGCAGGCCTTCCGTGCCTGCGGCTTCGCCAGCAACCGGGCCCGCTTCATTCCCGGCCGCGCCCTCGACGTCCTCCCCCGTCTCGCGGACGCCGGCTACGACCTGGTCTTCTGCGACGGCGACCGACTGGAGTACTCCGACTATCTCGCTGAATCGTTGCGCCTGCTGCGCACGGGCGGCCTGGTGGTCTTCGAGGGCGTCTTCGCCAACGGCCGTACGGTCGACTCCGGGCCGCAGCCGACCGAGGTGCTGCGGCTGCGCGAGCTGCTGCGCACGGTCCGGGAGAGCCCGGAGCTGCTGCCGTCGCTGCTGCCGGTGGGCGACGGACTGCTCTGCGCCGTCAAGCGCTGACTCCGGCGAGACCGCGGCGGGACACCGACGGGACCGCGGCGGCGCAGGACCCGGGGGTACGGCAGCGCCCCGGCACCGCATACGATGCCGGGGCGGCCGAAAGGGTGTGGTCGCGACGCCTCAGACGACGACGTTCTTGAGGGCGTCGGCGAGCGCCGCGGCCTCGTCAGGGGTCAGCTCGACGACGAGCCGACCGCCGCCTTCGAGCGGAACGCGCATGACGATGCCCCGCCCCTCCTTGGTCACCTCGAGCGGGCCATCACCCGTCCGCGGCTTCATGGCCGCCATGCTGGTTCCCCTTCCTGAAAACAGCTCATCGTCTGCCGACGGCCCACGAGGGCACGCGCGATCCTGGCGGGACACGCGGCACCGGCATCGAACACATTGCTTCCAAGCCATTATCCCGCATCTCAGGACCCGATGACCAACATCAGTCGGCATCGCTTGGGCAACGCGCGCGAGCAAAACCACTCAATTCGGCGATGTGACTGCGATACTGCGCCGCCCCGCGTCCTTACGCCGACCGAGTCGGCTTCGGATTTCTTTGACGCAGGTCACACGACGGGTCCGGTCCCCGGACGGGGATCTCCGCCATGCTGTCCTTCGGACATCGACGTACTGAGCGGTACGTCGGCCGCGACGACGGAGACGACGGAGGGGACGCACCATGACCGACACCGTGCTCTACGAGGTGAGCGACGGACTCGCGACGATCACGCTGAACCGCCCCGAGGCGATGAACGCGCTGAACATCGCGACGAAGGTCGCGCTTCGGGAGGTCGCGCGGGAAGCGGCGGCCGACACGGCCGTCCGGGCGATCCTGCTGACCGCCGCCGGAGACCGGGCGTTCTGCGTGGGCCAGGACCTCAAGGAACACATCACGCTGCTCGCGTCCGACCGGGAGACGGGGGCGGGGCACACGATGACGACGGTCCGGGAGCACTACAACCCGATCGTGCGGGCGCTGGCCGGGGCGCCGAAGCCGGTGGTGGCCGCGGTGAACGGTGTCGCCGCCGGCGCCGGGCTCGGCTTCGCGCTGGCCGCGGACTATCGCGTGGTCGCCGACACGGCCGCCTTCAACACGTCGTTCGCGGGGGTCGCGCTGACCGCGGACTCCGGGGTGTCGTGGACGCTGCCGCGGGTCGTGGGGCCGGGCAGGGCGGCCGACCTGCTGCTCTTTCCCCGGAGCATCAGCGCGCAGGACGCGTACGCCTGGGGCATCGCGAATCGCGTCGTACCCGCGGCCGAGCTGCGAGCCGAGGGCGAGAAGATCGCGCGGAAGCTGGCCGAGGGGCCGACGGTGGCTTATGCGGCGCTGAAGGAGGCCGTCGCCTTCGGGCTGACGCACTCCCTCGACGAGACGCTCGACAAGGAAGACGAGTTGCAGGCCCGGGCCGGGGCCTCCGAGGACCACGGGATCGCGGTGCAGGCGTTCGTGAACAAGGAGAAGCCGAAGTACTTGGGGCGGTGACCTTGGTGGGGAACTGCGGGTGCGTGGGGGCTCAGCGCGCAGTTCCCCGGGCCCCTTACGGGGCGCTGTCCGTCACGGGGTCTGCCGGGCCACACAGGTTTCGAGATGGTCGTTCACCAGGCCGCACGCCTGCATGAGGGCGTACGCCGTCGTCGGGCCGATGAAGCGCAGGCCCCGCTTCTTCAGGGCCTTGGACAGGGCCGTCGACTCCGGGGTCACCGGCGGTACGTCGGCGATGGTCTGCGGGGCCGGGTACGTACCCGGCTCCGGGGCGTGCGACCAGATCAGCTCGTCCAGCTCACCGGGCGCCCACTCCGCCAGGGCCTTCGCGTTGGCCATCGTCGCGTCGATCTTCAACCGGTTGCGGATGATGCCCGGGTCCGCCAGCAGCCGCTCCCGGTCCTCGTCCGTGAACGTGGCGACCTTCTCGATCCGGAAGCCGGCGAAGGCGGCCCGGAAGCCGGGGCGGCGGCGGAGGATCGTGATCCAGGACAGGCCCGACTGGAAGGCCTCCAGGCTGAGGCGTTCGTAGAGGGCGTCGTCGCCGTGGACCGGGCGGCCCCACTCCTCGTCGTGGTACGCGACGTAGTCCTCGGTGGACAGGGCCCAGGGGCAGCGCAGTCTGCCGTCCGGTCCGGCCACGGCCGCTCCGTCGGTCACGGCCGGTCCTCCGGCTCGGGCTTGGCCAACGAGGTGTGGGGGGCGGCCTGGGCGCCGGCCAGCGTGGACTCCAGGTCGGCGATCCGTGCGTCGCGCTCCGCGAGTTCGGCGCCGAGGCGGCTGAGCGCGTCGTCCACGTCCGCCATGCGGTAGCCGCGCGGGGCAAGCGGGAAGCGGAGGCTCTCCACGTCCGCGCGGTTCACCGGGCGGTCCGGGGGCAGCGGGTCCTGGAAGCGCTCGGGCGCCACCTCGGGCAGCGGGCCGCTCTCGCCGCCGCTCACCACGGAGAGCGTGACCGCGGCGACCACGACCGCGAGCGCGACGACCAGGAACAGGAACATAACCATCGCGGTGGCCCCCAGGCTCGATGAAGCTCGGTGCGCACTCGTGCTGCCGAGTGCGCCTAGTGTGCTCGGTGTCGAATGTGTCTGTGTCCGATCGTGCCATGCGAGTCTGACAGTCCGGGGCGCAGGCGGTCGTACCGAGGGACTTACTACGAGAGGTCACAGGCGATGCTCAGGCTGGGCAAGCGGGAATTCGCACCGCACGAACCGGTGATCATGGCCATCGTGAACCGGACACCGGACTCCTTCTACGACCAGGGGGCGACCTTCCACGACGAACCCGCCCTCGCGCGCGTGGAGCAGGCGATCGCCGAGGGGGCCGCGATCGTCGACATCGGCGGGGTGAAGGCCGGGCCGGGCGAGGAGGTCACGGCCGAGGAGGAGGCCCGGCGGATCGTCGGGTTCGTCGCGGACATGCGCCGGCGGTTCCCGGACGTCGTGATCAGCGTGGACACCTGGCGGGCCTCGGTCGCGGAAGCCGTCTGCGAGGCCGGGGCGGATCTGCTGAACGACGCGTGGGGCGGGGTCGATCCGGGGCTGGCGGAGGTCGCCGCGCGGTACCGGGTGGGGCTGGTGTGCACGCACGCGGGTGAGGCGGAGCCGCGGACACGGCCGCACCGGGTGACGTACGACGACGTGGTGGCCGACATCCTGCGGGTGACCCTGGGGCTGGCCGAGCGGGCCGTGGCGCTGGGGGTGCCCCGGGAGTCGGTGATGATCGATCCCGGGCACGACTTCGGGAAGAACACCCGGCACAGCCTGGAGGCGACGCGGCGGCTGGGCGAGATGGTCGGGACGGGGTGGCCGGTGCTGGTCTCCCTGTCCAACAAGGACTTCGTGGGCGAGACGCTGGACCGGCCGGTGAAGGAACGCGTGATCGGCACGCTGGCGACGACGGCGGTGTCGGCGTGGCTGGGGGCCCAGGTGTACCGCGTCCACGAGGTGGCGGAGACGCGGCAGGTCCTGGACATGGTGGCGTCGATCGCGGGCCACCGGCCCCCGGCGGTCGCCCGGCGCGGGCTGGCGTAGCGTCCTGGGGGCTCCGCCCCGGACCCCCGGACCCCCTGCCCGCCCGCCACTCGACCCGGTGAGTCGAGAGGTGCACGAACCGGGGCGGGCGGGAGACGAGCGGTTCCTAGCGGCCCGCTTCCTTCGACACCAGAGCCACCGCCTCCGACACGTCGTCCGTGACGTGGAACAGCAGCAGGTCCTTCTCGCTCGCCTTGCCCTGGGCGATCAGGGTGTTCTTGAGCCAGTCGACCAGGCCGCCCCAGTACGCGCTGCCGAACAGCACGATCGGGAAGCGGGTGACCTTCTGAGTCTGGACGAGGGTGAGCGCCTCGAAGAGTTCGTCGAGGGTGCCGAGGCCGCCGGGCAGTACCACGAAGCCCTGCGCGTACTTGACGAACATCATCTTCCGCACGAAGAAGTAGCGGAAGTTCAGGCCGATGTCGACGTAGGCGTTCAGGCCCTGCTCGAAGGGCAGCTCGATGCCGAGGCCGACCGAGACACCGCCGGCCTCCAGGGCGCCCTTGTTGGCCGCCTCCATCGCACCCGGGCCGCCGCCCGTGATGACCGCCCAGCCGGCCTCGACCAGGCCGCGGCCCAGCTGCACTCCCGCGTCGTACTCCGGCGAGTCCACCGGTGTCCGCGCCGAGCCGAACACACTGATCGCGGCCGGGAGTTCGGCGAGCGTGCCGAAGCCCTCGATGAACTCCGACTGGATGCGCAGCACCCGCCAGGGGTCCGTGTGGACCCAGTCGGAGGGGCCGCCCGCGTCCAGCAGACGCTGGTCCGTCGTGCTCGCGGTCACCTGACCGCGGCGTCGGAGGACCGGTCCCAGGCGCTGCTCGTCCGGCGGCACCTTCTTCCCCTCGGGGTTCCCGGTAGGCATATGTGCGCTCCCTCCGCTTGCAGGTGTATCCGCCCCAGCGTAGATCCACCCGGGTTACGGGCGCGGGACGTCAGCATGTCCGGTGCGAAGCGCCGCCGGGTGGCTCAGCGGGTCAGCCAGGCGCGCAGCCGCTCCTCACCCGCCAGGATCTTGGCGGTTTCCACCCTTTCGTCCCGCTTGTGGGCCAAGTGCGGGTTGCCGGGGCCGTAGTTGACCGCCGGGACGCCGAGCGCCGAGAAACGGGAGACGTCGGTCCAGCCGTACTTGGGCATCGGGGTGCCGCCGACCGCCTCGATGAAGGCGGCCGCGGCCGGGTGGGAGAGGCCGGGCAGCGCACCGGGGCTGTGGTCGTCGACCACGAACTCCTCGACCCCGCAGTCGGCGAAGACCTCGCGGACGTGCGCGATCGCCTCCTCCTCGGAACGGTCGGGCGCGTACCGGAAGTTGACTGAGACCACACACTCGTCGGGGATGACGTTGCCGGCCACGCCGCCCGAGATGCCGACCGCGTTGAGGCCCTCGCGGTACTCCAGGCCGTCGATGACCGGGTAGCGCGGCTCGTAGGCGGCGAGCCGGGCGAGGATGGGAGCGGCCGCGTGGATCGCGTTGGCGCCCATCCAGGAGCGCGCGGAGTGGGCCCGCTCGCCCGTGGTCTTCAGAAGGACGCGCAGGGTGCCCTGGCAGCCGCCCTCGACCTCGCCGTCCGACGGTTCGAGGAGGACCGCGAAGTCGCCCGCCAGCCACTCCGGGTGCGCCTCGGCGACGTGCCGGAGGCCGTTGAGATGGGCGGCGACCTCCTCGTTGTCGTAGAAGACGAAGGTCAGGTCGCGGTTGGGGGCGGGGACGGTGGCCGCGATGCGCAGCTGGACCGCCACGCCGGACTTCATGTCGCAGGTGCCGCAGCCCCACAGCACGCCGTCCTCGTCCAGCCGGGACGGCACGTTGTCCGCGATCGGGACGGTGTCGATGTGGCCGGCCAGGATCACACGCTCGGGACGGCCGAGGTTCGTGCGGGCGATCACGTTGTTGCCGTGGCGGTCGACCGTCAGGTGCGGCAGGGCACGCAGCGCGGCCTCGATCGCGTCCGCGAGCGGCTGCTCGGTGCCGCTCTCCGAGGGGAAGTCGACGAGTCGCGCGGTCAGCGCGGCCGCGTCCAGCGTGAGGTCAAGCGAGGTGTCGGCCATGGCCCCGACCCTAACGCGCGCCGCCCGGCGGGCATGTTCACAGGCTTCCGGACCCGGGGGTGATCGCCTCGTACTCTCCAGTATGTTGTACGCGTGCCAGAGCCGTCCCCCACCCGCCCCACGCGTCGCCGCCGTGCCCTGCGTTTCGTGTCGGGTTTGTTCATTCTGTGCGCCGTCGCCGCCTATCTGGTCGTCCAGTACGTCACCGGCGGCGGTGGCGCCGAGGGCTGCAAGGTCGTCTCGGGCCGCAGCGACAGCGAGTCGTACGAGTTCACGCCCGAGCAGGCGGTGAACGCGGCGACGATCGCCGCCGTCGGCACCGGGCGCGGTATGCCCGAGCGGGCGGTGGCCATCGCCCTGGCGACCGCGCTCCAGGAGTCGGGGCTGCTCAACATCGAGCACGGCGACCGGGATTCACTGGGCCTGTTCCAGCAACGGCCCTCGCAGGGCTGGGGCACCGAGAAGCAGATCCTGGACCCGGCGTACGCGGCGGGCATGTTCTACGCCCACCTGGCCAAGGTGCGCGACTACGAGACCCTGCCGCTGACGGTGGCCGCGCAGCGCGTGCAGCGCAGCGGCTACCCGGAGGCGTACGCCAAGCACGAGACGGACGCCACGCTGCTCGCGGCGGCCCTGACCGGGCAGGCGGCGGCCACGCTGACCTGCGACGGGCGCCCGGCGGCCACGACCGAGGCGGCCACGGCGACGGCGACGGGTCCGGACGCGGTACGGACCGCGCTGGTACGGGACTTCGGGCGGGACGCGGTCGAGGAGGCCGGCGCGGAGGTGAACGGCTCGTCCGCGGGTTCGCCGACACCGACGCCGAGCGTGACCGCCACGGCGCACGGGCGGACCGTGACCGTGCCGGTGCCGGAGGGCGGGAAGACCGACAAGTCCGGGCGCACCGAGCGCGAGCGCGGCTGGCAGCTGGCGCACTGGGCGGTCGCCAACTCCTCGGCGCTGCACATCCAGCGCGTGTCGTACGCCGGCCGGGAGTGGTCCGCCGGGAGCACGGACAGCCAGTGGCAGGCGACGGCCGGTGCGCAGGGCACGGGCGGGGCCGAGAAGTCCGCGGGGTCGGTGCGGATCGTGACCGGGCAGTAGTTCGGCCTTTCACTCCTGCGGGTCGGGCCGGGCGGATCGCGCGCATGATGCGCGCAGGTTTTCGCACGGCCACTCACACATGGGCGAAATCCCTTGGGAACACGAGGCCGTAAGGATTCTGCAGGTCTCGGCGAGGTCTCGACCCAGGCACTCTTTGCCCATTTTTATCCACACCCGATAATGCGATGCGTTATCAATTCTTTACCTTGGGCCTCCGCAACCTTCGCGGGCTTCGAGCGGTAGTCACGGCGATCACGTTCCCTCCCGTCGAATGGAGCATCATGTCCCTCCCTCTGACCCGCCGGATCGCCCGTGCCGCGCTGCTCGTCGCAGCGGGAGCGGCTGCCGGGGTCGGTGCGGCCGGCTCCGCCAGCGCGGCCCCGAGTCTGCCGGCCACCCCGAACCTGGGTGGTATGACCGCCCTGGACGGCGCGAGCGTCGGCAACACCGCCGACGCCGCGGCGCAGAACGTCGCCGGGGCCGTCGGCCACACCGGTGGCAAGGCGGTCGAGTCGGCACTGCCGGCCGCGGGCAAGACCGGTGGCAAGGCCGTCAAGGTGGCGGCGCCGGTGGTGCAGCACGCCGCGGGCGACGCGGCCGGCTCCGCCGGTGGGCTGCTGGGTGAGACGGCGGCCACGGCAACGAAGGGTGGGCTGCCGACGGACGGGCTCGCCAAGGGGGGGCTGCCGGTGAAGGGGCTCCCCATCGGGGGCTGACGCCGTTACGCCGGTCGTCTCAGGCCGGTGATCGCAGAAGGGACCCGGGGTTTTCCCTGGGTCCCTTTCCGTTGCGTCGGCTGCGAGCCGTGGGGGGTGTTCGCGCCCGCGCGGCGGAGCCGCACGTGGGCACCGCCCGCGCCCCCGAAGGGGCGCTCCGGCCGGGGCACGTTCTAGGAAAGCCGCTCCACGGCCGCCCGTACGCGCTCGTCCGTCGCCGTCAGGGCCACGCGGACGAAGTTTTCGCCCGCCTCGCCGTAGAAGTCGCCCGGTGCCACCAGGATGCCGAGTTCGGCCAGGTGGGACACCGTCTGCCAGCAGGACTCGTCCCGCGTCGCCCACAGGTAGAGGCTCGCCTCGCTGTGTTCGATGCGGAAGCCGTGGGCCACCAGCGCCTCGCGGAGGAGGCCGCGGCGGGACGCGTAGCGCTCGCGCTGTTCCTGGACGTGGGTGTCGTCGGAGAGGGCCGCCACGACCGCCGCCTGCGTCGGTGCCGAGGTCATCATGCCGCCGTGCTTGCGGATCTCCAGGAGGGGGCCGAGCACCGCCGGGTCGCCGGCCAGGAAGGCCGCGCGGTAGCCCGCCAGGTTGGACCGCTTGGAGAGGGAGTGCACGGCCACGACACCGTCGTACGAGCCGCCGTTCACGTCCGGATGCAGGACCGAGACCGGGTCGGCCTCCCAGCCCAGTTCGAGGTAGCACTCGTCGGAGAAGACCAGGACGCCGTGGGCACGGGCCCAGGCGAGGATCTCCGTCAGCTCCCGCCGGGAGAGGACCTTGCCGGTCGGGTTGGACGGGGAGTTCAGCCAGAGGAGCTTCAGGTTCGCCGGATCCAGGTCGCGCGGGTCGTCGTACACCTCGTACTCCGCGCGGGCCAGCCGGGCGCCGACCTCGTAGGTCGGGTAGGCGAGGCGCGGGTAGGCGACCTTGTCCCCGGGGCCGAGGCCCAGCTGGGTGGGGAGCCAGGCGACGAGCTCCTTGGAGCCGACGATCGGCAGGACGTGGCGGTGGGTGACGTCACGGGCGCCCAGGCGGCGCTCGACCCAGCCGGTGATCGCGTCGCGCAGCGCCGGGGTGCCCCAGACCGTGGGGTAGCCGGGCGAGTCCGCCGCGTCGATCAGGGCCTTCTGGATCAGGTCGGGGACCGGGTCCACCGGGGTGCCGACCGAGAGGTCGACGATGCCGTCCGGGTGCGCCGCTGCCGTCTTCTTGTACGGCTCCAGCTTGTCCCAGGGGAAGGTGGGCAGACGGTCGGAGACTGCGGACACGGTCACTGGCTCACTTTCTTCGGTACGACCGGTACGGCAAACGCCTCGGTCCCGCAGGCGCCGATCGGGTGCGATCAGGCCGTACGGGACCGAGGCGGCACGGTGGTGCGGCGGGCCGCCGTCACGGCTTGCTCGGCCTGGCCGCCGGTACGGGTTTACTCGGCCTGCGGGGGCAGCGCGGCGACGAAGGGGTGGTCGCGCTCGATCAGGCCCAGCTTGCTGGCGCCCCCGGGAGAGCCGAGCTCATCGAAGAACTCGACGTTGGCCTTGTAGTAGTCCTTCCACTCCTCCGGAGTGTCGTCCTCGTAGAAGATCGCCTCGACCGGGCAGACCGGCTCACAGGCACCACAGTCAACGCATTCGTCCGGGTGGATGTACAAGGACCGCTGGCCCTCGTAGATGCAGTCGACCGGGCACTCCTCGATGCACGCCTTGTCCTTCACGTCGACACAAGGCTGCGCGATGACGTAGGTCACGCTGTCGTTCCTCCTCGATTGGGCGCTGGCGGGCCTCCGTAGGCTCCGCCGCCTGGCGCGCGGGAGCGCGGCGTCGTCGATGCCCGCACCTAGTATCTCCGTTCTGGGGCATGATCCGAACAGGAGGGGTGAACTGACCAGTGGAAATCTCGGCCGCAGGACGCTTCGAGGTCCGTATCACCGCCGCTGACGTGGGCAAACGGGTCTCCGTGCGCCGTTTGGCCGGAAATGGCGTCGCCGAGGAGAAGTTCACCGACACGGTGGGTGTTCTCACATCATGGGACGACGCCGGCGTGTTGACGATCACCAGGCGGGACGGGCAGATCGTCCGGATACCGGAGTCCGCGCTGGTGGCCGCCAAGACCGTGCCGGCCGCTCCGGCGCGTCGCCGGGGACCGGCGGCGACCTACCGGGAGCTCGCGCGTGTCGCCTCGCGCGGCTGGCGGCCGGTGGAGAGCGAGCGGCTGGGCGAGTGGGAGCTGCGGGCCGCAGGGGGGTTCACCCGGCGGGCCAACAGCGTCCTGCCGCTCGGCGACCCGGGGCTGCCGCTCGACGCGGCCCTGGATGCCGTGGGGCGCTGGTACGGCGAGCGCGGGCTGCCCGCCTACGTGCAGACCGCGACCGGCGCGGAGGGCACGCAGGAGCTGCTCTGCGCGGAGCTGGAGCGGCGGGGCTGGGTGCGTGAGGTGAGCGCCGAGCTGTGGACCGGCGCGCTGGCGCCGGTGGCGGACCGGGCGGAGGGGGCCGGTGTGGTGCTCTCCCGGTCGGCCGACGAGGCCTGGCTGGCGCGCTACCAGCGCAAGGGGGTCGGCGAGGTCGCCCTGCGGGTGTTGGGCGGAGGGCCGTCCGTGTGGTTCGCGACCGTGCCCGGCGAGGGGGCCCCGGCGGCGATCGGGCGGTTGGTGGTGGACGGCCGGTGGGCCGGGTTCGCCGCCGTCGAGGTAGATCCGGCGTTCCGGCGCCGGGGGCTGGCCACCGAGGTCATGGCCGCGCTCGCCCGGCGGGCGCTGGAGGAGGGCGCGTCCGCGGCCTGGCTCCAGGTGGAGGCGGAGAACACGGGGGCGCGGGCGATGTACACCGGGCTGGGGTTCGGGGCGCACCACGCGTACCACCACTACAGGGCGCCGGAGGCGGACGGCCGCTGAGGCCGCCGCCGCGGTACGGATCGTTCCGGAAGGGCACCGAACAGCTATGCATCCCCCGTATCCAGATCCCGATCCCGATCCACGTCCGCAGCTGCGTCCGCCGTCGCCGGAGCGGGCCGCCGAGGTGAGGGAGCGGTTCGCCGAGGAGGCGCGGTCCGAGCGGCCCGATCTGGCGACGCTGTGTCTGCTGCTGGGCGCGGCGGCCGACGGCTCGCTGGACGAGGCCGGGATCGACGCGGCGCAGATGGAGCTGGACCGGCTGGCCGGACAGCTGCCGTACCGGCCGGACGGGCCGCTCGCCTGGGCCACGGCGGCGCACCGGGTGCTGGGCGAACGCTTCGGCTTCCACGGCACCCCCGCGGACTACCGCCGGCTGGGGTCCTCTCTGCTGCACGAGGTGCTGCGCCGGCGGCGCGGGCTGCCGATCCTGCTGTCCGTGGTGTGGCTGGAGGTGACACGGCGGGCGGGGGCGCCGGTGTACGGGGTCGCGCTGCCGGGGCACTTCGTGGTGGGGTTCGGGCCGGCGGAGGAGCAGGTGCTGGCCGATCCCTTCGACGGGGGGCGGGTGCTGAGCGGGGCGGACGCGCAGACGCTGGTGGTGGGGGCGGCGGGGGTGCCGCTGGAACCGTCGATGCTGGAGCCGGCGGAGCCTCTGGACGTCGTACGGCGGATCCTCAACAACGTACGGGCATGGGCGGCGGCCCGGCCGGAGCGGTCGGACGTGGGCCTGTGGGCCGTGGACCTGTCGCTGCGGATGCCCGCGCACCCGGCCCGGCTGCGGTACGACCGGGCGCGGCTGCTGGTGGAGCGGGGTGACTTCGTCGACGGCGCCGAGGAGTTGGAGGAGTACGCGGAGTTGATCGACGTGGTCGACGAGGGGGCGGCGGAGAAGGTGCGGGGCGAGGCCCGGGCGGCCCGGGCCCGGCTGAACTGAGAAGGGCACCTGCCGCGGGTCGGGCGCTATAGGGCCTGTCTGACAATTCCCGTCGTCGCCCGGAGGGCGGCCTCGCGGCGTCAGGTGCGTGCTCTCGGCGCGCCGGGCGTAGGCCCTCGTACTGGACGTACTTGGGTCTGCGCCCGGTGCGGCGAGAGTGCGTGCATGGCGTCGTGAGGCAGACGGGAATTGTCAGACAGGCCCTAGAGCCAGCCCTTCTCCCTCGCGATGCGGACCGCTTCCGCCCGGTTGCGTACCGCCAGCTTCTGGATGGCCGTCGAGAGGTAGTTGCGTACCGTCCCCTGCGAAAGGTGCAGCGCCGCCGCCAGCTCCGCGTTCGTGGAACCGTCGGCCGCCGCGCGCAGGACCTCCCGCTCGCGGTCGGTCAGGGGGTTGGCGCCCTCCGCCAGGGCCGCGGCGGCCAGGGTGGGGTCGATGACGCGCTCGCCGGCCAGGACCTTGCGGACGGCCTCGGCGAGTTGGGCGGCGGGGGCGTCCTTGACCAGGAACGCGTCGGCGCCCGCCTCCATCGCGCTGCGCAGATAGCCGGGCCGCCCGAAGGTGGTGAGGACGACCAGCTTCACGGCGGGCAGCGCCTGGTGCAGCTGGGCCGCCGCCTCGATGCCGGTGCAGCCCGGCATCTCGATGTCGAGCAGGGCCACGTCGATGCCGTGCGCCCGCGCCGCCGCCAGCACCTCGTCACCGCGCGCTACCTGGGCCACGACCTCGATGTCGTCCTCCAGCCCCAGCAGGGCGGCCAGCGCCTCCCGGACCATCGACTGGTCCTCGGCGAGGAGGACCTTGATCGTGCTGCTCATGCCCGGGATCCTACGGCCCCGCCGACGCCGAGCGGGACCCGGGCGACCAGCCGGAAACCGCGCTTCAGGCGCCCCGCCTCCAGCGTGCCGCCGGCCTTCTCCAGCCGCTCGGTGAGCCCGGTGAGCCCGTTGCCGGGGCCCTTGCCGGAGCCGCCCGAGCCGTTGTCCTCGACGGCGAGTTCGAGGACCGGTCCGTCGAGGGTCTGGCGGCGCAGCAGTTCGACCGTGCAGGCGCTCGCGCCGCTGTGCCGGACGACGTTGGTGATCGCCTCCCGGAGCGCCCACGCGAGCGCCGCCTCGCCGTCCTCGGGCACTCCGGCGAGGTCGGGGTCGGCCGGGACCTCGGCGGTGACCGCGGCGGCGGTCAGGGCGACCTGGGCGCCGGCCAGTTCGTCGGCGAGCCGGGGCCGCCGATAGCCGGTGACCGCCTCGCGGACGTCCACCAGGGCCTGCCGGCTGACCTGCTCGATGTCGGAGACCTGCTGGGCCGCCTTGTCGGGGTGGTCGGGGAGCATCCGGCCGGCCAGCTCGCTCTTCAGCGTGATGAGGGAGAGCGAGTGGCCGAGCAGGTCGTGCAGGTCCCGGGCGAGGCGCAACCGCTCCTCGTTGGCGGCGAGTTGGGCGACGGTGGCGCGGGCCTTGCGCAACTCGATGGTGGTGGCGACGAGTTGCCGTACGCCGGTCATGGAGAAGCCGACCAGCAGCACCACCAGGAACAGGCCCCAGGCCTCGTCCATGTCGTGGACGTACCAGCCCGCCAGCATCATGGCGGCGGTGGTCAGCGGGATCGTCCAGTAGGCGACCCGCAGCGGGAAGGTCACTCCGCACATCACGGAGACGTACACGAACAGGCCGAACCAGGAGCCGCCGAGGCTGAAGGCCAGGGTGACCGCGAGCGTCCACTCCACGGCGATGGCGGCGGTGACGATCCAGCCCCGGAAGGGCCTGCCCATGGAGCGGAAGACGATGGTCAGGTAGATCCCGACGAAGGCCGTCAGGCCCGCCCAGCCGGCCGCCGTGGCCCCCGTGGAGTGGTGGCCGGAGGCCAGGTCCTGCGCCGGGGAGGCCAGGAAGAACAGCCACGGCAGGACCCACACCATCTTGCGCATCGCCTCGCCCCGGCTCCGGGGCGGCTGGCCGATCCGTACCAGCCGGTTCGCCCGGGCTTCCTCCTCGGGCCGCAGGTCTTCCGTCATCATGCTCACGCTTTCAGCGTGTCCTTCCGGTACAGCCAGGCCGCGCCGCCCGCGAACAGGGCGAAGTAGACGACGAGGATGGCGATGTCCTTGGCCTGCGGGGCCTGGCTCTGTTCGATGGCCCGTCCCAGGGCAGCGTACGCGTGCGTGGGCAGCCACTTCGCGATGTCCTGGAGCCAGGTCGGGAAGGAGGAGGACGGCCACCACAGGCCGCCGAGGATCGACAGGCCGAAGTAGGTGATCATCGTGATCGGGCGGACCGCGTCGCCACTCGCCAGATACCCGATGGCGACGCCGAGTGCGGCGAAGACCAGGCTGCCGGCCCAGATCGCGCCGGTGAGGGCGAACCACTGCCAGGCGTCGAGGCGTACGTGCTTCACAGCCGCGGCGATCAGGAAGACGACCACGATGGACGGCAGGCTCACCACGGCGGCGCTGGCGGTCTTGGCGAGGACGTAACCGCGCCCGGGCAGGGTGGTCAGCCGCAGCTGCCGTACCCAGCCGCTCTCGCGCTCCCTGGCGATGCGCTCACTGTTGCCCATCAGGACGGCGGTGAGGGCGCCGAAGGAGGCCATGGAGACCATGACGTAGGCCGCGAGGGAGAGCCCCGAGTCGTCGACGGTCTGGGTGGTGTCACCCTGGCCGGCGACCAGCAGGAAGATGATCGACGGGTAGATCACCGAGAAGAACAGGAACTTGCGGTTGCGCAGGGCCCGGGCGAGCTCCAGCTTGATCAGGGCGTTCACGACTGCGTGGCCTCCTTGGCCTCTTCGGCCTCCGTGATGGCGACGAACGCCTGCTCCAGGCCGAGCCCGGCGACTTCGAGGTTGCGGGGGTAGACGCCCAGGCCGTAGAGGGCGTGGACGGTGGCGTCGGCGTCGGACGACTGCATGCGGATCGTCTGGCCGCTGCCCGCAGCGGAGCCGCTTTTTGACACAGTGACGGCCGTGAGGAACGGCAGCGCCCGCAGCGCCTCCTCGTCGATCTCGCCCTCCAGGTCGAAGGAGATCCGCCGGGCGCCCGCCTTGGCCTTGATCTCAGCTGCCGTTCCGTCGGCGAGCAGCCGCCCGCGGTGCAGCACCAGCACCCGGTCGGCGATGGCGTCGGCCTCTTCGAGGTAGTGCGTGGCGAACAGGACCGTCCGCCCCTGGTCGGCCTGTTCCCGCATGGTGGCCCAGAACGCCTGGCGGGCGGAGACGTCCATGCCGGTGGTGGGCTCGTCCAGGACGATCAGGTCGCTGTCGCCGGCGGTGGCGAGGGCGAAGCGGACGCGCTGGGACTGGCCGCCGGAGAGCTTGTTGACCTTGCGGTCGGCGATCCCCGAGATGCCCGCGCGGGCGAGGACGTCGCTGACCTTGTAGGGCTTGGGGTGCAGCTGGCAGGCGAGCTTGACGAGTTCGGCGACCGTGACCTCGTCCATCAGGCCGCCGCTCTGCAGCATCGCGCCCACCCGGCCGGCGACGATGGCCTCGCGCGGGGTCATGCCGAAGACGCTCACCGTGCCGGTGTCGGCCTGCTTGAGGCCGAGCAGCAGGTCGAGCGTGGTCGACTTGCCCGCGCCGTTGGGCCCGAGCAGGGCCACGGTCTCCCCCGGGTGCAGCCGCAGCGAGAGCCCGTCGACGGCCCGCACACTCCCGTAGGTCTTGCTCACTTGGTCGAACCCGACGACCGGGGTGCCGGTGGCCGTCGTCGCCGCTGTCGTTGTCATGCCGTCCATGCTGGCCGCGGGGGCAGGGTCGGGGGCAGTGTCGGGCGTCCGGAGAGCCGCATGACAGATGTCATGAGCAGCACGTGACACGACGAGAGGGGGCGCCCGGTGAGTACCGGGCGCCCCCTCATCGTTGTTGTTCGACTAGCTCGGGTTCGTCTTGATGACACCCACCCGGTTCGTCTTGCTCAGCAACGCCTGGCGCAGGGCGACGTAGACGTCCTGCGGGGTGACGGCCGTCTTCTCGCCGCTGGCGCGGGTGATCTTGACGCCGTCGAAGGTGCTGCCGTAGAGCTCCTTGAGCGCGTTCAGGTCGGGGCTGTCGACGAGCTTGCCGTTGACGGCCTTGACCCGGAGGAACTTCCACAGGGAGTTCTGCGGGCTCATCGGCAGCGGGACGCCGGTGTCCGTCTTGACCGTGACCAGGCCCGACATCGCCGGCTCCGCGAACGCCTTCATCTCGCGGTCGACCTCCGCGTTGGAGACCGTCGGCTGCACGGTGGTCGTCGGTACGGCGACCGCGGAAGCCGCGCCCGTCTCCACCATCGACTCGTACGCCTGCTTGACCGCGTTCGTGGAGGCGGCCGCGTCGATGCCCTTGCCCGCCTTGCCGTAGACCGCGACGGCCTTGCCGGAGGTGAACTTGATGGTGCCCTCGTTGGCCGAGCCGGAGCCGCTGCCGAGGCCCTTGAGGGCGGCCTGGAGCTTCTCCTCGTCGACCGGCATGGCGGGCTCGACGACCCGCTGCTGGCCGAACAGGGCCCCGATCACGGAGACCGGGTTGTAGTCGCTCTTGGCGGCCTCCTCGACCGTGGACTGCATGTCGAACTGCAGGCCCGCCTGGTCCGGCGGCAGCGAGACGGCCTTGCCGTCGACCGACAGCTTCAGCGGCTTGTTCACCCGCGAGCCGAAGGCGTCGTCGAGCTTCTTGACGGCGTCGTCGCGGGTGCCGCCGCCGATGTCGACGCCGAGCACCGTGGTGCCCTTCGGCACGTCGGAGTGGTTCATCAGGAGCCCGGCGCCGTAGACACCGAGACCGGCGACCACCACGACACCGACGAGCAGCGGCAGCTTGCCGCGCTTCTTCTTCGCCTTGGCCTTGCTCTTGGACTCGGCCGGGGGCGGCGAGACCGGTTCGGGCAGCTTGGGGGGCGTGTGCGGCAGCGGGCCTTCGCCGGGCGCGCCCGACGCGAACGGGGAGTTCGCGCCCGGCGGTACGACCGGGATGCCGCTGGTGACGGTGTGTCCGGAGACGTTGTCCGCCGGGGAGCCGTAGCCGGGCGTGCCCGGTTCGGGGGCGGGCTTCTGCGGGGTGAGGATCGCGGTGTCGTCGCTCAGGCCACCGCCGGGGCCGAGGCCGGGACCGGCGGGGGCGGTGCGCGCGCCGGGTCCGGCCTGGGCGTGACGGCCGGCGGGGCCGCCTGGACCGCCACCACGGCCGGCGCCGGGACCGCCCGGACCGGCAACGCGGCCGGCGGGGCCGCCCGGCGCGCCGAAGGACTCACCGCCGTTGACCGGTGGGATGAACGGGCCGTTGCCGGTGACCGGGCCGCCGGTGGGGCCCGCCGGGCCCTGCGGGCCGCCGGGGCCGCCGGGCAGGCCGGGGCCGTTGAAGCCGCTGGGGCCGCCGGGACCGGCCGGGCCGCCGCCGGGCGCGCCGGGGCCGGGCTGGGCGCCGTTCTGGCCGCCGTTCTCGGTGAAGTACGGCAGTTCGTCGCGGCGGGGCTCGCCGGGACCCCTGGCGCCGCCCCGGGGGCCGCCGAGCGGGCCCGCGGCGAGCGCCTCGGTCACGTCGAAGGAGCCGGTGCCGCCGCCGTGCCCGGGAGCGACCGGGCCGCCGGTCGCGCCCGTGGGCAGCCCCGCGCCGTTGGTCGCGCCGGGCCGGGACGTGCCGGGCACGCTCATGGAGCCGACGACACCGCCGGGGCGGCCGCCGTTCGGACGCGGGGCACCGGGGGTGCCCTGTGCGGCCGGGCCGTTCGGCGCTGCGGCGGGCGAACCGCCGGGCGTCCCGGCGCCATTGGTGGCGCCGCCGCGCTGACCGCCCTTGGCGGGGCCGGACTTGCGCGGCGCGAACCAGTCGCTGGACTTCTCACCGGTGGCGGGCGCGGTCTCGGCGGGCGGCTCGACGGTGCCGGTGGACATGGTGGCGGCCGTCGGCTGCGCGTGCGTGCCCGTCTCCTCGCCGGTGCCGCCCTCGGCGTCCGGGACAGGGGTACGGACGACCACCGGCGGAATCGGCCGGGATCCGGGGATGTTGATCCGGATCCGGGTCGTCAGCGTGGTCTCGGTCTTGCGTTCCTCAGGCTGCGCGGCCGAACGGCCCGCGCCCTTTCCGTCGTCGGAAGCCATGGGGGTCCCGTACGGCGGTGTGCCCGAGGGGTATGCGGCTCCCCCGTGCCCGTCGGGCCCGGAGGAAGGAGTGTCAGTTTCACGACTCAAGGCAGGTTCTCCCGGTTGGCTCCGCCGCCCGTTCGACCTTGCTCGGGCGGCTCGGCGGCGCGCACCACCATACTGGCCACTTCTGGCGCTTATCCCATGACCGCTGGGGAAACCCACACCGGACTCGCACGCGCGCCCCACGGCGAAGTGGTACGTCACTTGCCAAGTCGGGCGCCGTCCGTGTCAGGTTGCCGCCCGAAACCTATAGTGGCGCAGATCACAGCCAGCGCCATGCCGCCGAGCAGGAAGAGATAGGAACCGCCTCCCGCGCCGAACAGGAAGTCGCCCTCGGGTCTGCTGGCGGTGAGCAGGATGACGGCGACGACCCAGCCGAACGCGGGCGCCGCGGCCCCGGACCGACTGCCCAGTGCCCGCGCCCCGCCGAGGAAGAGCCCGGCGGCGCCGGCCAGGGCGAGCAGCAGCCCACCGGGGAACCAGGCGGCCTGGACGAGGGCCCCGGCGAGGCCGACCAGGGCGCCGAGCACGACCAGCCCGAACAGGGCGGCGATCCGCCCGGCGGGGGGCCGTTGCAACGGTTGCGCGAGCATCGAGCCACGTCCTGCGGAGCTCATGACGCCTCCCTGATACCGGCGAAGAGATCGGTCTCGCGCGCCGCGCCCGGCTCGCCGACCGCCAACTCGTAGTACTCGGTGATGAATACGGGCTGCGCCAGCTCATTGCTCAGGGCGAAGCAGGGGGCGCCGTGCGGCGCCACCTCGACCTGGGTGGCATGGGCGGCCATCGCGGCGGTCTTCGCGGTGGCGTAGGCGGTGCCGTCGATCTCGGTGGTGATCCGGCGGTCGTCGACCACGCCCGGTACGTCGTCGACGGCGGCGGCCTTGGCGAACGGCAGCCCCGGCAGATCGTCCCGGAGGCGGGCGAAGGCGGCCTCGGCGACCGTGCGCGGGACGCGGTTCCAGTAGACCTTGGCGACGCGGTGGCCGGCCTCGGCGGCCAGCTCCACGGCCCGCACGGCGACTCGGTGGGCCTGGATGTGGTCCGGGTGGCCGTACCCGCCGTTGTCGTCGTAGGTGACCAGGACCTGGGGGCGGATCTCCAGGATCACCTCGACCAGGTGCCCGGCGGCCTCGTCGACGTCGGCCTGCCAGAAGCAGTGCGGGTCGTCGTTGTCGGCGGTGCCCATCATGCCGGAGTCCTGGTAGCGGCCGGGGCCGCCGAGCAGCCGGAAGTCGCCGACGCCCAGCTCGCGCATGGCGGCGGCCAACTCGCCCCGCCGGTACTCGCCCAGCGCGGGACCGGTCAGATGCCGCAGCCCGGGCGGGATGACCTCGCCGCCCTCACCGAGGGTGCAGGTGACCAGCGTCACGTGGGCGCCCTGGTCCGCGTAGCGGGCCATGGTGGCGCCGTTGTTGATCGACTCGTCGTCCGGGTGCGCGTGCACGAGCAGCAGACGCCGGGCGGGCAGCGGTCGGGCGGGCGGTTCCGTCATGTGCCCACCCTACGAAACGCCACCGACAGCGCCGCGCAGACCCGGTCGACGAGGTCGACCGGGTCGGAAGGTGGTCCGGGTCAGAACTTGATGCTGCCGATCATGCTGGCGACGTTGGTCGTCAGATCGCTGATCGTCGGCGCGATGGTCGAGGATGCCAGATAGAAACCGAGCAGCATGCAGACGACCGCATGCCCGCCCTTCAGACCCGACTTCTTGATCAGCAAGAAGACGATGATCGCCAGCAGCACCACCGCCGAAATCGAGAGTGCCACGGCGGCTCACCTCCAAAGATCCCAGGGACGCGGGGGGTTCGGGTATGGGGGTTGTAGATCGGTACAGCAAATCCATGCGCAAGCCAGCAGGTTCATACCCACTCAGCGGTAGTGATCATAACTATGCGTGCTCGCGCATCGCTCGGCGCACGGCCGCACAAGGGGGCGCATGGCCAATATGGTCGGGGCATGAAGACCGAGGCTGTCTCATTCCCCCGCCGGCACGCCCGCACCCAGCGTTTCACGCTCGGCGCGCCGCGCGCGTTCACCGTGGCCCCCGACGGCTCCCGCGTGGCGTTCCTGCGCTCCGGTTCCGGTACGGACCGGGCCAATTCCCTGTGGATTCTCGATGTGCCGAGCGGTGAGGAGCGCCTCGCGGCCGATCCGCGCACCCTGCTCGGCGGCGCCGACGAACACCTCTCGGCACAGGAGCGGGCCCGTCGCGAACGCAGCCGTGAGGGCGGTGCCGGCATCGTCGGCTACGCCACCGACGCGACCCTGGAGCTGGCCTCTTTCGCCTTGTCAGGGCGGCTTTTCACGGCGGAGCTCAGGGCCGGCACGGCACGCGAACTCACGGTCCCCGGGCCGGTGATCGACCCGCGCCCGTCCCCTGACGGCCGCCAGGTCGCGTACGTCGCGGAGGGCGCCCTGCGGGTCGTGGGCGCCGACGGAGCGGGCGACCGGGCGCTGGCGGAGCCCGAGTCGGAACAGGTCACCTATGGACTGGCCGAGTTCATCGCGGCCGAGGAGATGGGGCGTTCGCGCGGCTTCTGGTGGTCGCCGGGGTCCGACCGGCTGCTCGTGGCCAGGGTGGACGACACGCCGGTACAGCGGTGGTGGATCGCCGACCCCGCCCACCCCGAGCGTGAGCCACATCATGTCGCCTACCCGGCGGCGGGCACCGAGAACGCGGACGTACGGCTGTTCGCCTACGACCTCGAAGGGGGGCGCGCGGAGGTCTCCTGGGACCGGGCGCGCTACCCCTACTTGGCGCGTGTGCACTGGTCAGAGGCGGGTGCGCCGCTACTGCTCGTACAGGCGCGCGACCAGCGCAGCCAGCTGTTCCTCGCCGTGGACCCGGGGTCGGGGGCGACCCGGATGGTGCACGCCGACGAAGATCCAACATGGCTTGAACTTTTCGGTGGAGTGCCCTGCTGGAGCCCCTCCGGACAGCTGGTCCGGATCGCCGACGAGGGCGGCGCCCGGGTGCTCGCGGTGGGTGAACGACCCCTCACAGGCGCCCAGTTGCACATCCGTGCGGTTCTCGACGTGACCGCCGATGACGTGCTGGTTTCCGCGTCCGCCGGCGAGGAGGCCGAGTCCCCCGAAATCGGCGAGGTACACGTCTACCGCGTCAACGAACTCGGCGTGGAGCGCGTGTCGCAGGAGCCCGGCGTGCACACGGCCGCGCGCGCCGGGGGCGTGACCGTATTGGTGTCCGCCGCACTGGACCGGCCGGGCGCCCACGTCCAGGTGCTGCGTGACGGAAAACATCTGGCAACTGTCACGTCATACGCCGAAGATCCCGGTTTGTCCCCGCGCGTGACACTCACCGAGGGGGGCGCACGCCGAATTCCGTGCGCCGTGCTTATGCCACGGGACTACCACGGGGACACTCCCCTTCCGGTTCTGCTCGACCCCTACGGGGGTCCGCACGGCCAGCGCGTGGTCGCCGCGCACAACGCCCACCTCACCTCACAGTGGTTCGCCGACCAGGGGTTCGCGGTGGTCGTCGCGGACGGGCGGGGCACCCCCGGCCGCTCCCCGGCCTGGGAGAAGTCCGTCAAGGACGACATCGCGGCGATCGCCCTGCAGGACCAGGTCGACGCGCTCCAGGCGCTCGCCGCGGACTTCCCGCTCGACCTGACCAAGGTGGCCGTCCGCGGCTGGTCCTTCGGCGGCTACCTCGCCGCCCTCGCCGCGCTGCGCCGTCCGGACGTCTTCCACGCGGCGGTGGTGGGCGCCCCAGTGACCGACCTGCGCCTGTACGACACCCACTACCAGGAGCGCTACATCGGTCACCCGGGCGAGCAGCCGGAGGTGTACCGCCGCAACTCGGTGATCGACGACGCGGGCCTGGTCGACGCGGCCGAACCGCACCGCCCGATGATGATCATCCATGGCCTGGCGGACGACAACGTGGTGGTGGCCCACTCACTGCGCCTGTCCAGCGCCCTGCTGGCCGCGGGCCGCCCGCACGAGGTCCTGCCCCTGTCGGGCGTGACCCACATGACCCCGCAGGAACAGGTGGCGGAGAACCTCTTGCTGCTCCAGCTGGACTTCCTCCGGCGCACTCTCGGACTGGGCTGAGCGCCAGCGCTCCACAGAGCACCGCAATCCATAAGTGAGGAACCACGACGAAGGACCAGCCAGGTCCGCGAGAGCGGCGCCGGTTTAGGCGCAGAAAGGGGCAACGGGCCGGGACGACATGGCGCGTCCCGGCCCGTTTACGGCACCCGCACGGCCGTACGTTGTTAAGCGTGCCGCGTCCGTATATCGGGACCGGGTCGCCGAAGTTGCCTGTGTGTTAACGAGATTGACCCCGGTTCGTCCCGCTACGCACCCCCGTCGGCAAGATCGTCCGTCGGCCCCTCCGGCGGCACCACCCGCTTCTCCTCCGCGAAGTGGCAGGCCGAGTCATGGGCCGCCGGCCCCGACCCGAGCCGGAACACGGCGGGCACCGCGAGCATCGGCACCTCGAGCACGCAGCGCTCCTGCGCCTTCCAGCACCGCGTGCGGAACCGGCACCCCGACGGAACGTTCGTCGGCGACGGCACGTCCCCGCTCAGGATGATCCGCTCCCGGTGTTCCCGGGCCTCCGGATCCGGCACCGGCACCGCGGAGAGCAGCGCCTGGGTGTAGGGGTGGGTCGGATGCTCGTAGATCTCCTCGTCCTTGCCGATCTCCACGATCCGCCCGAGGTACATCACCCCGACCCGGTCCGAGATGTGCCGCACGATCGACAGGTCGTGGGCGATGAAGACGTACGACAGGTCGAAGTCGTTCTGGAGCCGGTCGAGCAGGTTGATCACCTGGGCCTGCACGGAGACGTCCAGCGCGGACACCGGTTCGTCCGCGACGATCACCTCGGGGCGCAGCGCCAGCCCCCTCGCGATGCCGATGCGCTGCCGCTGGCCGCCGGAGAACTGGTGCGGATAGCGGTTGATGTACTCGGGGTTGAGACCCACGACGTCCAGCAGGTCCTGGACCCGCTTGCGCCGGTCGCCCTTGGGGGCCACCTCGGGGTGGATCTCGTACGGCTCGCCGATGATGTCGCCCACGGTCATCCGGGGGTTGAGCGAGGTGTACGGGTCCTGGAAGACCATCTGGATGTTGCGGCGGACGGCCTTCAGCGCCCGTCCGGACAGCCTGGTGATGTCCTCGCCCTTGTACTTGATCAACCCCGCCGTCGGCCGCTCGAGATTGACGAGCATCTTGGCAACGGTCGACTTGCCGCAGCCGGACTCCCCGACGATGCCGAGGGTCTCTCCTTTGTTGAGCACGAAGTCGACACCGTCGACGGCCTTGACCGCACCGATCTGCTTCTTGATCAAGATGCCCTGCGTCAAGGGGTAGTGCTTGACCAGTCCACTCACTTCCAGGATCGGCTCAACCATCGCGTCAACCATTGAGGCACTCCCTCCAGAAGTGACAGGCGCTGCCCCGGTGTCGGTCCACGTCGTACAGCGGTGGCTCGTCGGTGCGGCACACGTCCTGGGCCATGGGGCAGCGCGGGTTGAAGGCGCAGCCCGGAGGGATGTGCATGAGGTTGGGCGGCAGGCCCTTGATGGCGTAGAGCTCCTGCCCCTTCTGGTCCAGGCGCGGGATGGAGTCGAGGAGCCCGCGCGTGTACGGATGCGCCGGCGCCTTGTAGATGTCGTGCACCGGCGCGGACTCGACGATCCGCCCCGCGTACATCACCGCGATCCGGTCGGCGACGTCCGCGACCACGCCCAGGTCGTGGGTGATCAGGATCAGCCCCATGCGGTACTCGCGCTGCAGCTCCGCGAGCAGGTCCATGACCTGGGCCTGGACGGTGACGTCCAGCGCCGTGGTCGGCTCGTCGGCGATGATGAGCGCCGGTTCCAGGGCCAGCGCCATGGCGATCATGATGCGCTGGCGCATGCCCCCGGAGAACTGGTGCGGATAGTCCCGCACCCGCTGGGCGGCGCCCGGGATCCGCACCCGGTCCATCAGCTCGACCGCCTTGGCCCGCGCGGCCTTCCTGGACATCCCCCGGTGCACGACGAACATCTCGCCGAGCTGGTCGCCCACGCTCAGCACCGGGTTCAGCGCCGACAGCGCGTCCTGGAAGATCATGGCCATCTCGGCGCCCCGGATCTTCCGCCGCTCCTCTTCCCTGAGCTTGAGCAGATCCCGCCCCCGGAAGAGGATCTCGCCCCCGCCGATCCGCCCCGGCGGCGCGTCCAGGATCCCCATCACCGCCTGGGCCGTGACCGACTTCCCCGATCCGGACTCCCCCAGCACGGCCAGCGTCTCCCCGGCGTCGACGGCGTAGGAGACCCCGTTGACCGCCTTCGCGATCCCGTCCCGGGTCCGGAACTCCACGTGCAGGTCGCGCACTTCGAGCAGCACGGTGGCGCTCACCTCAGCTTCGGGTCGAGGGCGTCGCGCACCGCGTCGCCGAGCATGATGAAGGCCAGGACGGTGAGCGCGAGGGCTCCGGAGGGCCACAGCAGCGCGTGCGGGGCGTTGCGGATGTAGGGCGAGGCGGCGGAGATGTCGATGCCCCAGGAGACGCTGGGCGGTTTCAGGCCGACGCCGAGGTACGACAGGGTCGCCTCCAGCGCGATGTAGGTGCCGAGCGCGATGGTGGCCACGACGATCACGGGGGCCACCGCGTTGGGCGCGATGTGCCGCAGCAGGATCCGGGAGTTGGAGGCGCCGAGCGCGCGGGCGGCCTGGACGTAGTCGTTCTGTTTGGCGGTGATCACCGAGCCGCGGGCGATCCGGGAGATCTGGGGCCAGCCGAGCAGCACCATGAACCCGATGACCGGCCAGACCGTGTTGCTGGTCACCACGGAGAGCAGGACGAGACCGCCGAGGACGACCGGGATCGCGAAGAAGACGTCGGTGATCCGGGACAGCACGGAGTCCCAGAACCCGCCGAAGAACCCGGCGAGCCCGCCGAGCACCGACCCGAGGATCGCGACGCCGAGCGTGGCGCAGACGCCCACCGTGACGGACGTACGGGCCCCGTAGACGGTCCGTGTGTAGACGTTGCAGCCCTGTCCGTCGTACCCGAAGGGTGCGCCCGGCTGGGAGCCCTCCTGGGCCTTGGCGAGGTCGCACTTGAGGGGGGAGCCGGAGGCGATCAGGGACGGCCACAGGGAGATGACGACGAGGAAGAGGATGACGAGGGCGGAGACGATGAAGACCGGGTTGCGGCGCAGGTCCCGCCAGGCGTCGGACCAGAGCGAGCGTGGCTTCTCCGACGGGCCGGTGCCGAGCGGTCCGCCGGGTGTCCGCTCCAGCGTCTCCGCCTCGCTCGCCGCCAGGTCCATCGCCCCGCCCATGCCCGTCCCGGCGATGGCCCGGTCCGGCTCGAACGGCTGCTCAGGCATAGCGGATCCTCGGGTCGAGTACGGCGTAGAGCAGGTCCACCAGGAGGTTGGCCACCAGGAACACCAGGACCAGCACCGTCACGAAGCCCACGACCGTCTGGGTGTTCTGGCGCAGGATCCCCTGGTAGAGCTGGTAGCCCACGCCGTGGATGTTGAAGATCCGCTCGGTGACGATGGCACCGCCCATGAGGGCGCCGATGTCGGTGCCGATGAAGGTGACGACGGGGATGAGGGAGTTGCGCAGCAGGTGCCGGGTGATGACCCGGTGCCGGGGCAGCCCCTTGGCGACGGCCGTACGGACGTAGTCGCTCCGTCTGTTCTCGGCGATGGAGGTCCGGGTCAGCCGGGTGACATAGGCGAGCGACACGGAGGCGAGGACCAGCCCCGGCACGATCAGCTCGCCGAAGGTGGCGTCTGGGGAGACGGAGGGTTTGATCCAGCCCCACTCCACGCCGAGCAGGAGCTGGAGCAGCAGGCCGGTGACGAAGGTCGGTACCGAGATGACGACCAGGGTCGCCAGCAGCACCCCGGTGTCGACGGGCCGTCCGCGCCGCAGGCCGGTGAGGACGCCGAGGGTGATGCCGATGACGACCTCGAAGACGATGGCCACGATCGTCAGCCGGATGGTGACGGGGAACGCGGTGGACATCAGCTCGGTGACCGGCTGTCCGTTGAACGCCGTACCGAAGTCCCCGGTGAAGACGTTCCCCATGTAGGTGAGGTATTGCTGCCACACCGGCTTGTCGAGTCCGAACTCCTTCTTCAGCTGGGCGGCGGTCGCCGGATCGCAGGCCCGTTCTCCGCACAGCCCGGCGATCGGGTCGCCCATGACGTTGACCATGAGGAAGATCAGCAGCGTGGCCCCGATGAACACCGGGATCATCTGGAGCAGCCGCCGGACGACATAGCGCCCCATGCCGTGTCAGCTGACCTTGATCTCGTTGTACACGGGGACGCTGAACGGATTGAGGGCCACGTTCGAGAGCCGCTCGGAGTAGCCGGCGCTGCCGTTCTGGTACCAGAGCGGAATGGCGGCCATGTTGTCGCGGACGACTTCCTCGGCCTTCTGGAAGGTGCCGACGGCCTTGCCGGTGTCCGTCTCGGCGTTGGCCTGGTCGACGAGTTTGTCGAAGTCCTTGTTGGACCACTTGCCGTCGTTGGAGGAGGCGTTGGTGTAGTAGAGCGGCTGGAGGAAGTTCTGGATGAGCGGGTAGTCCATCTGCCAGCCCGCACGGAACGGGCCGGTCATCTTGTGCTGGCCGATCTGGTTGCGGAAGTCGGCGAAGGTGCCCACCGGATTCCCGACGCACGCCTTGTCGTTGCCGAGCGCGTTGTTGATGGAGTTGCACACGGCGTCCACCCACATCCTGTGCGAGCCGGTGTCGGCGTTGTACGTGATCTTGAGCTGTCCGCCGGGCAGCCCCCCGCCGTCCTGGACGAGCTTCTTGGCCTGCGCCGGGTCGTAGTCACAGGCGCTCCCGCACAGCCCCTCCTTGAAGCCGCCCACCAGGCCGAGCACCGGCGAGGTCCAGTCGGTGGCCGGGGTGCGGGTGTTCCGGAAGATGGTGTCGGTGATCTGCTTCCGGTTGATGGCCATGGAAAGGCCGGTGCGGACCTTGTCCGATCCGCTCTGGTTCCAGGCGCTGTCGTAGTAGGGGAAGGCGAGCGTCTGGATGATGCCGGCCGGGGTGTTGATGTACCGGTCACCGAGATCGTTCTTGACGTTCTTCAGCTGCGAGGCGGGAACGTCGTCGACGAGGTCGAGGTTGCCGGCGATCAGGTCGGTGTAGGCGGTGTCGCTGTCCGTGTAGACCTTGAGGGTGACCCCGCCGTTCTGCGCCTTGTCGGGACCGGGATAGCCGTCCCATTTCTTCAGGGACATCTGCGAGCCCTTGGTGTACGACTCGATGCTGTACGGCCCGTTGCCGACCGGCTGCTTCAGCCAGCCGGCGTGGTCGGTGAAGAAGGACCGGGGCAGCGGGGCGAAGGCCGCGTAGCCGAGGGTGTCGGGGAAACTGGAGAACTTCTGGTTCAGCTTCACCGTGAAGGTCTGGTCGTCGACGACCTTCAGACCGGAGAGCGCCTCGGTGCTCTGGCTGCCGCTGTCGGGGTGGACCTTGTCGTATCCCTCGATGTACCCGAAGAAGTATGCGTTCTTCTGGTTGTTCTTGAGGCTCGCCCCGTAGTTCCAGGCGTCGACGAAGGAGTGGGCGGTCACCTTCTCGCCGTTGGAGAAGGTCCAGCCGTTCTTGACGGTGATCGTGTAGTTCTGCGAGTCGCTCGTGTCGATCTTCTGGGCGAGCATGTCCTGGGCCTTGCCGGTCTTCGGGTCGTACTTCTTCAGACCCCGGAAGATCATGTCGAGGACCTTGCCGCCCTGGACCTCGTTGGTGTTGGCGGGCTCCAGGGGGTTCTGCGGGTCGCCCCAGGAGGAGCTGAGCACGGCGCTGCCGCCGCCGCCCCCGCCGCTGCCGCCGCCGCCCCCGCAGGCCGTGACGGCGAGCGCCGTCACCGCCGCGCAGGCCGCCCATCGGGCGTGCGTGGCTGAACGCATGGCGTGCCTCCTCCGTGAAGGGTGATCCGTGAGTGGTGCGCTACCGGTCAATATCATCAGAAATGGCGCATAACACATATTCACTGCACCCATCCGCAGGACAACCCACCCGGAGGAGTGGCGCCATCCGGCTGGCGGCGCCTTCGCCGCGTGTTCACCCGCAATGACGAGGCACGTTTCACGGCGGCCGCATCCGGCATCAGGCGGCGCCAGCGTCCCACCAGGCCCCTTTTACCGGTCTAGACCAATAATGATCCGATGGGGCGTCAACTCGCCTTTTCCGCAGGCCACACTGGATCCACGCGCCGTTGACGCACCCAGACAGCCGCTGATAGACACACTCATCACCCCACTGGCGTCACCAGGCGAGAATCCGGCCCTGGAGTCCGAGCAAGCCGTCCCTGTGCGAGCGATGACGCGAGGTCACGATCCATGAGCCCACAAGCCCAGCACAGCGCAAGGCGTTCACACCCGAGAAGCCCACGCCCCCGTACGCCCCGGCTCGTGGCAGCCGCCGGCGCCCTCACCCTGACCGTCTCGGCGCTGCTCGCGACCCCGCTCGACCCGGCGCCCCAACAGGCCGAGGCCGCCCAGGGCGGCAAGGTGCTCACTGTCGCGGTGGCCCAGAGCGTCGACTCGCTGAGCCCCTTCCTGGCGGTGCGTCTGCTCAGCACCAGCCTCCAGCGGCTGATGTACGAGTACCTCACCGACTACGACCCCGGGGACGCGCACCCGATCCCCGGTCTGGCCACCAAGTGGGCCGCGTCCGCCGACAAGCTCACCTGGACGTACACGATCCGCTCCGACGCGAAGTGGTCGGACGGGCAGAAGGTGACCGCCGAAGACGCGGCATTCACGTTCGACAAGCTGATGACGGACCAGGCGGCCGCCACCGCGAACGGCAACTTCGTCACCAACTTCCGCAGAGTGACGGCCCCGAGCCCCACCAAGCTGGTCATCGAACTGAAGAAGCCGCAGGCCACGATGACCGCCCTGGACGTGCCGATCGTGCCCGAGCACATCTGGAAGAACGTCTCGGACTTCTCGAAGTTCAACAACGACGACAAGTTCCCCGTCGTCGGCGACGGGCCGTTCGTCCTCACCGACTACAAGGCGGACAGCTACGTCCGGCTCAGGGCCAACAAGGACTTCTGGCGCGGGGCCCCCAAGTTCGACGAGCTGGTCTTCAAGTACTACAAGGACCAGGACGCCGCCGTGGCCGCGCTGCGCAAGGGCGAGGTCTCCTTCGTCGCGGGCGCACCCGCCCTGACGCCCGCTCAGGCGTCCTCCCTCCAGGGGCAGAAGGACATCCACGTCAACGACGCCCCGGGCCGCCGCTTCTACGCCCTCGCCACCAACCCGGGCGCACAGGCGAAGAACGGCCAGAAGTTCGGCGACGGCGACCCCTCCCTGCTCGACGAGCGGGTGCGACACGCGCTGTTCCTGGCCGTCGACCGGAAGACCATCGTCGACAAGGTGTTCCAGGGACACGCGGTCGAAGGCCAGGGCTACCTGCCGCCGCGCTTCTCCACGTACTTCTGGAAGCCGTCGGCCGGCCAGGAACTCGCCTACGACCCCGCGAAGGCCGCCCAGCTCCTCGACCAGGCCGGCTACAAGAAGAACGCCGACGGCAAACGGGTCGGCAAGGACGGCAAGCCGCTGAACTACCGCGTCCTGTGCCACGCCACCGACCCCAACGACAAGGCCGTGGGCCAGTACCTCAAGGAGTGGTGGGCCGAGCTCGGCATCGGCACGACCCTCGACTGCCTGGACAACGTCACCGACCCCTGGCTCGCGGGCAAGTACGACCTGGCCTTCGACGGCTGGTCCGTCAACCCCGACCCGGACTACGTGCTGTCCATCCACACCTGCGCCGCCCTGCCCGCCACCCCGAAGGACACCGGCGCGACCGACAACTTCGTCTGCGACAAGACGTACGACGACCTGTACGCCAAGCAGCTCGCCGAGTACGACTCCGCCGAACGGGCCACTGTCGTCAAGCAGATGGAGTCGCGGCTGTACGACCTGGGGTACATGAACGTCATGGCGTACCCGAACGCCGTCGAGGCCTACCGCACCGACCAGATCAAGTCGATCGAGACCATGCCCAAGGCCGCCGGCAACATCTACGGCCAGGACGGCTACTGGAGCTGGTGGTCGGCGGTACCGGCGGGCTCCGGAAGCTCCTCCGGGGGCAGTTCGACCGGCGTCGTCATCGGTATCGTCGCCGGTGTCGTGGTCCTCGCCGGTGCCGGAGCGTTCTTCGCGCGGCGCCGCCGCGCCACCGCCGACGACCGCGAGTAGCCCATGCAGCCGACTGCTCGCGACGCGGTGTCCGCGTCGGCCGACACGGCCGCCGTACCGGTTCCGGACGGTCCGGCGGCCCGCGGGCCGCGGGCACGCACGGCCGCCGCGTATCTGCGCTACGGGGCGGCCAAGGCGGGCGGTGCCGCCGTCTCGCTGCTCGCCGTCCTCGTCACCGGCTTCTTCCTCTTCCGGCTGATCCCCGGCGACCCGGTCAAGACCATGACGGGCGGCCGGCCGGTCTCGGCCGCGCAACTGGCCGAGTACCGCAAGGAGTTCGGGCTCGACCTGCCGGTGTGGGAGCAGTTCACGGACTACTGCCGCAAGGCGCTCACCGGCGACCTGGGCACGTCGTACCAGTTCCGCGCCCCGGTCGTCGACAAGATCGGCGAGGCGCTGCCGAACACGCTGCTGCTGACCGGCACGGCCTTCGTGCTCTACACCGCGCTCGGCATGTTCCTCGGCACCCGTTCGGCATGGCGGCACGGCCGGCTCGGCGACCGGCTCAACACCGGCCTGGCGCTGGTCCTGTACTCCGTGCCGTCGTTCTGGCTCGGCCTGCTGGCGATCATCGTGTTCGGTGTGGGCCTCGGCCCCGTCCCCGGGCTGTTCCCGACCGGCGGCATGGAGACGGGCGGCAAGGAGGGCTTCGCCTACGTCCTCGACGTCGCCCACCATCTCGTCCTGCCGGTGCTCACCCTCGTCGCGGTCGAGTACGGGCAGACGCTGCTGGTCACCCGCTCGGCACTGCTCGACGAGATGGGCAGCGACTACCTCACCACCGCCCGCGCCAAGGGCCTGAGGGACGACCTGGTGCGCCGCCGGCACGCGGTACCGAACGCGCTGCTGCCCACGGTCACCCTGGTCTTCGTCAACCTCGGCCGGACCGTCGCGGGCGTCATCCTGGTCGAGACCGTGTTCTCCTGGCCGGGCCTCGGCGGACTCTTCTACCAGGCCCTGAGCGTGCCCGACCTGCCCCTGGTGCAGGGGCTGTTCCTCTTCTTCGCCTCGGCGGTGATCATCATGAACACTCTGGCCGACCTGGTCTATCCGCTGCTCGACCCCCGGGTGGGCCGATGACGACCGAGGCCACCCCGCCGACACCGGAGACCGGGGCTCCAGGGGCCGGGGCTCCCGAGGCCCGGGCTCCCGAGGGCGCCGGGCCGCACGCGCTGGCCTGGCAGCGCCGCCGCCGCTCCGCCCTGCGGTTCTGGCGGCAGTACCGCACCCACCGCGCCGGGCTGGTCGGCCTGACCGCGCTCGTCCTGTTCGCCCTGGTGGCGCTGACCGCGCCCCTGACGGTCGGCTCCGACGTGGCCGCGGTGACCACCGCGCCGGGCGGTCCGCTGGAGGCGCCGAGCGGTGAGTTCCCGCTGGGCACCGACCGGTTCGGGCGCGATCTGCTGGGCCTGGTGGTGTGGGGGTCGCGGATCTCGCTCCTGGTGGGGCTGCTGGCGGCGGTGCTGTCGGTGGTGATCGGTACGGTCGTCGGTGTCACCTCCGGGCACTTCCGGGGGGCGTACGCGACCGTGCTGATGCGGATCACGGACTGGTTCCTGGTGATGCCGGCGCTGGTGCTCGCCATCGCGCTGGCCACGGTGATGTCCCGGTCGCTGGGCACGGTGATCCTCGCCATCGGCGTCACCTCCTGGCCGACCACGGCCCGGCTGGTGCGCGCGCAGACGCTCGCGGTGGAGTCCCGGCCGTACATCGAACGGGCCAGGGCGCTCGGCGGCGGCCACTGGCACGTGATGACCCGGCATGTGCTGCCCAACGTGATGCCGCTGGTCCTCGCCCAGACCACCCTGATGATCTCCTCGTCGGTCCTCGCCGAGGCGACGCTGGCCTTCCTCGGCCTCGGTGATCCGACGGTCATCTCGTGGGGCGGGCTGCTGCAGGACGCGCGGGAGGCGGGGGCGGTCAGCGCCGGGGACTGGTGGTATCTGGTACCGCCGGGCATCGCGATCGCGGCGGTCGCACTGGCGTTCACGCTGTGCGGGCGCGCGGTGGAGTCCGTCCTCAATCCCAGGCTGGGGGTGGCCCGTTGACGCTGCTGGAGGTCCGGAACCTGGAGGTGACCTACCCCGGCGGAGCGGACGCGGTGCGGGGTGTGGACCTGTCGCTGGCGGCGGGGCGCAAGCTCGGCATCGCGGGCGAGTCGGGCTGCGGCAAGTCCACGCTGGCCCTCGCGCTGCTCAGACTGCTGCCGGCCGGGACACGGGTGTCCGGGGAGGTCGTGCTGAACGGCGAGGACGTGCTGGCCATGCGGTGGGGGCAGGTACGGGCGGTGCGCTGGGCGGGCGCCTCGATCGTCTTCCAGGGGGCGATGCACTCGCTCAATCCGGTGCACCGCGTCGGCGATCAGATCGCCGAGCCGATCCTGCTGCACCGCAGGGCGACGGCGGCCGCGGCACGCAGACGGACCGGCGAGCTGCTGGACCACGTGGGTCTGCCGGCGTCCCGTGCCTCGGCGTACCCGCACGAGCTGTCCGGAGGGCAGCGCCAGCGGGTGATGATCGCCATGGCGCTGGCCTGCGACCCACGGCTGATCATCGCGGACGAGCCGACCACGGCCCTGGACGTGATGATCCAGGCACAGATCCTGCGGCTGATCGAACAGCTCGTGGCGGAGCAGGACGTGGGCCTGATCATGATCAGCCACGATCTGGCGGTGCTCGCCGACACCTGCGACCGGCTCACGGTGATGTACGCGGGCCGTGTCGTCGAGGAGGGCCCGGCCCGCCAGGTCTACGAGGACGCCCGGCACCCGTACGCCAAGGCGCTGTCGGCGGCGTTCCCGCGCGTCGGCGACCCCGCCTCCCGGTTCGCCCCGTGCGGCCTGGCCGGTGACCCGCCCGACCCGTCCGCACTGCCCTTGGGCTGCGCGTTCCATCCGCGCTGTCCGGTGGCACTGGACCGGTGTGCCACGCAGGACCAGGTGCTGCGGGACGCCGAGCCGGGCCGCCGGGCCGCCTGTGTGCACGTAGGGGCGGTGCCCGGAGCGACCACCGCGGCCGAGGACACGAGGAGCGCCTCATGACGACGACACCCCCGCCGCTGCTCAGCGCCCAGGGGCTCCACGTGACCTTCCCCGGACGCCACGGCGCCCCGGGGGCCCGGGCCGTGGACGGCGTCGAACTGGACATCCGGGCCGGGGAGATCGTGGCGCTGGTCGGCGAGTCCGGCTGCGGCAAGACGACGCTGGCGCGCTCGCTGCTCGGCCTCGTGACGCCGACCGCGGGACGGATCTCCTTCGCCGGGAAGCCCCTGGAGTACTCCTCGCGGGCGCTGCGGGCGTACCGCAGGCGGGTGCAGCTGGTGCTGCAGGATCCGACCGGCTCGCTGAACCCCCGGCACACGGTGTACGACGCCGTGGCCGAGGGGCTGCGGATCCACGGCCTCACGGGAAACGAGCGGGCGAAGGTCGCCGAGGCGCTCGGCCACGCGGGACTGCGTCCACCGGAACGCTTCTTCCTGCGCTACCCGCACGAGCTGTCCGGAGGGCAGCGCCAGCGCGTGGTGATCGCGGGCGCGCTGGTCCTGGAACCCGAACTGATCGTCGCCGACGAGCCGGTGGCCTCCCTCGACGCCTCCGTGCGCGGCGAGATCCTGGCGCTGCTGCTGCGGCTGCGCGCCGAGCTGGGCCTGGCCGCGCTGGTGGTCACCCATGACCTGGGTCTGGCCTGGAACATCGCCGACCGGGTCGCGGTGATGTACCTGGGCCGGATCGTGGAGACGGGCGACGTCGAACAGGTCCTGACGGCTCCCCGGCATCCTTACACCCAGGCGCTGTTGTCGGTGCTGCCCGAGGCGCCGGGCGAGCGCGTGGTGCTGACCGGCGAGCCCCCCGACCCCTCCCGTATCCCCGCGGGCTGCCGTTTCCACGTCCGCTGTCAGATCCTGGCGAGCGGCGAGGCGGAGCGGGCGGGCGTCGCGGACGCCTGCCGGGGCCAGGACCTGGAGGTGCTGGGCGGAGCGGGCGGCGCACAGGTGGCGTGCCACTGGGCACGGGCCCGGATCACGGCGTGAGGCCGGGCGGCGGTCCGTCGGCGGCGACCAGTTCCACCTCGAAGCCGTCGGTGTTCACGAGATAGGCCGCGTAGTGCTGGGCACGATGCAGCATCCGGACGGTCTCCTCGGAACATGCCGGTTCCCGGTACCCCTGAAGGAGGTACCGGGAACCGGTGGTGGTGGTGCCGGGACGTCAGGCCGCGTGGACGACGTCCTTCTCCTCGGCGAAGTGGCAGGCCGACTCGTGCGCCGCCGGGGTGTCCGAGGACTTGAAGCGCTCGGGGATCGCCAGCAGCGGAACCTCCTGGGCGCACTTGTCCTCGGCCTTCCAGCAGCGGGTGCGGAAGCGGCAGCCGGACGGCGGGTTGGCCGGAGAGGGCACGTCGCCGGTGAGGATGATCCGCTCGCGCTGCTCACGGTCGTGCGGATCCGGCACGGGCACGGCCGACAGCAGAGCCTGGGTGTAGGGGTGCGTCGGGTGCTCGTAGATCTGCTCGTCCGAGCCGATCTCGGCGATCTTGCCGAGGTACATGACCCCGACCCGGTCCGAGATGTGCCGGACGATCGACAGGTCGTGGGCGATGAAGATGTAGGAGAGGTTGAACTCGTCCTGCAGCCGCTCCATCAGGTTGATGACCTGTGCCTGGACGGACACGTCGAGGGCGGAGACCGGTTCGTCGCAGATGATGATCTCCGGGTTGAGCGCCAGTCCGCGCGCGATGCCGATGCGCTGCCGCTGTCCGCCGGAGAACTGGTGCGGGTACCGGTTGATGTACTCGGGGTTGAGACCCACGACGTCCAGCAGGTCCTTGACCCGCTTGCGCCGGTCGCCCTTGGGGGCCACCTCGGGGTGGATGTCGTAGGGCTCGCCGATGATGTCGCCGACCGTCATCCGGGGGTTGAGCGAGGTGTACGGGTCCTGGAAGATCATCTGGATGTTCCGGCGAACGGCCTTGAGGGCCTTGCCGGAGAGCCTGGTGATGTCCTGGCCCTTGTAGAAGATCTCGCCGGCCGTGGCCCGCTCCAGGTTCATCAGGAGCTTGGCCACCGTCGACTTGCCGCAGCCGGACTCGCCCACGACGCCCAGGGTCTCGCCCTGGTACAGGTCGAAGGAGACGCCGTCGACGGCCTTCACCGCGCCGACCTGCCGCTTGAAGAGGATCCCCTGCGTCAGCGGGAAGTGCTTGACGAGGTTGCGCACCTGCAGGATCGGTTCGCCCCGGTCCACCGGAGACTCCAGGGCGGCGACCGCCTCGTCCTCGGTGTGCACGTCCACGACCTCGACGTCGGAGACGTTCGGCGTCGCGTCCGTCGGCTCGCCGGCCTTGGTCGACTCAGCCATGGATCGTCTCCTTCCAGAAGTGGCACGCGCTGGCGCGGCCCGGCAGTTCCGTGCCGTCCTGCTCGGTCACCGGGACCAGCACCGGACGGTCGGTGCGGCAGATGTCCTGCGCCTTCTCACACCGCGGGTTGAAGGCACAACCGCTGGGCACCTTGAGCAGGTTGGGCGGCAGACCCTTGATCGCGTAGAGCTCCTGGCCCTTCTGGTCCAGGCGCGGGATCGAGTCCAGCAGACCCCGGGTGTAGGGATGCGCGGGCCGCTTGTACAGCTCGTGCACCGGCGCCGTCTCCACGATCCGGCCCGCGTACATCACGGCGATCTTGTCGGCCACGTCCGCCACGACACCGAGGTCGTGGGTGATGAGGATCAGGCCCATCTGGTACTCGCGCTGCAGGTCCGCGAGCAGGTCCATGACCTGGGCCTGGACCGTCACGTCGAGGGCCGTGGTCGGCTCGTCGGCGATGATCAGGTCCGGCTCCAGGGCGAGCGCCATCGCGATCATGATGCGCTGGCGCATACCGCCGGAGAACTGGTGCGGGTAGTCGTTCACCCGGGCCGCGGCGGCCGGGATCTTCACCCGGTCCATCAGCTCGACGGCCTTGGCCTTGGCCGCCTTGCGGGACATGCCCTGGTGGACTCGGAACATCTCACCGAGCTGGTATCCCACGCTGAGCACGGGGTTGAGCGCGGAGAGCGCGTCCTGGAAGATCATCGCGATCCGGGCGCCGCGCAGCTTGCGCCGCTCCTCGTGGGACATGGTGAGCATGTCCTGGCCGTAGAAGCGGATCTCTCCCTGTGGGATGCGGGCCGGCGGCATGTCCAGGATGCCCATGATCGCCTGCGCGGTCACGGACTTGCCCGAGCCGGACTCGCCGAGCACGGCGAGGGTCTCCCCCGAGTTCACGGAGTAGTTGACGCCGTTGACGGCGCGGACCACGCCCTCACGGGTCTGGAACTCGACGTGCAGATCGCGCACCTCGAGCAGCGGGCCGGTTCGCTCCGGGTCGCCGGGACGGGGAGCCGGGACGGCGTCCGTCGGGTCGATGATGGTCACGTACGCCTCCCTCAGCGCGTCTTGGGGTCGAAGGCGTCGCGGACCACGTCGCCGAGCACGATGAACGCGAGCACGGTGATGCTCAGCGCACCTGCCGGGAACAGCAGCGCGTGCGGATTGGTCAGGAACCGGTCCTGGGCGTCGCTGATCATGACACCCCAGGAGATGTTCGGGTACTGGATGCCGATGCCCAGGTAGGACAGGGCGGCCTCGGCGGCGATGTAGACACCGAGGTTCATGGTGGTGATGACGATGACGGGGGCGAGCGTGTTCGGCAGGATGTGCCGGAACGCGATCCGCCACGAGTCGGCGCCCAGTGCCCGGGCAGCCATCACGTAGTCGTTGTACTTGTTGCCGATGACCTCGCCGCGCATGATCCTGAAGACCTGGGGCCAGCCGAGGATCGCCATGATGAACGACACCGACCACACGTCGCCGCCGCCCCAGATGGACATGATCAGCAGGCCGCCGATGATGAGCGGGAGCGCCGAGAAGACCTCGGTGATCCGGGACAGCACCGCGTCGATCCAGCCGCCCAGCAGACCGGCCAGCATGCCCAGCAGACCGCCGATCAGGGTGGTGACCACGGTCGTCACCACGCCGACGACGATCGAGTTGCGGGTGCCGTACACGGTCCGCGTGTAGATGTCGCAGCCCTGGACGTCAAACCCGAACAAGTGTCCGGACGACGGCCCGGTCATGGAGTTCTGCAGCTGGCAGAAACCGTCCGAGAACGGAGAACGGCTCGTGAACAGGCTGGGCGCGATGGCCAGAGCGAGCAGACCCACGATGATGAGGGCCGTCACGATGAACATGGGCCGCTTGCGGAGATCCGCCCAGCCGTCCTTGAGCAGGCTCGCCTGACGGGCCGCAGCCTTCTCCTCGGCCTCGATCTCCTTGGCGATGGCGGCCTCGTCGGTGGTGGGCCTCTCTATCGTCTTCTCACTCATAACGGATCCTCGGGTCGAGCACGGCGTACAGCAGGTCTACGAGGAGGTTGGCGACCAGGTAGATCAGCACCAGCAGGGTCACCAGACCGACGACGACCGGCCGCTCGCGCAGATAGACGGACTGGGCCAGCTGACCGCCGATACCGGGCATGTTGAACACGCGCTCGGTGATGATCGCGCCGCCCATGAGAGCGCCGAGGTCGAAGCCCAGGAAGGTGACCACGGGGATCAGGGAGTTGCGCATCGCGTGTACGCCGATGACCCGCCGGGTCGGCAGACCCTTGGCGATCGCCGTACGGACGTAGTCCGCGCGGATCGACTCCGTCATGCTCGTCCGTACCAGGCGCGAGATGTAGGCCATGGAGGTCGAGGCGAGCACGATGGCGGGCAGGATGTAACTCTGCGGCCAGCCCTTCTCGATACCGGCGACCGGCGTGATCTTCAGGTTCACGCCGAACTCCAGCTGAAGCACGCTACCGAGCACGAAGACCGGGATGGAGATCAGCACGAGCGTCGAGATGAGCACGACGTTGTCGATGAACTTGCCCTTCTTCAGGGCGGAGAAAATGCCCGCGACGATGCCGATGACGGCCTCGATGGCGAACGACGTCAGACCCAGCTTCAGGGTGACGGGGAACCGCTCGGAGACGATGTCCGAGATGGCACGTCCGTTGTACGTCTCGCCGAGGTTGCCGGTGAAGACGCCGCTGATGTAGTGCCAGTACTGCAGATAGAGCGGCTCGTTGAGGTGGTAGTGCGCGCGAAGGATCGCCGCGATGTTGGGGTCGGCGCGCTTGTCGCCGGCCAGTGCCTGGATGGGGTCGCCGGGCAGAGCGAAGACCAGGCAGAAGATGATGAACGTGACGCCTATCACCACAGGGATCACCTGCAGGAGGCGGCGCACGACGTATCGGCCCATGGGTACTCCAGAGGGGGGTGCTCGGCCCGACCGCGGCCGGGGGGACGGCACGGTCGGACGGAAGACGGCAGCAGGAGTGAGCAGGGGAAGGCTATTCCTCCCCCTGCTCACCCCGTACCGCTCTGTGTCAGATCTGCTCAGAACCCGGTCAGCTGAGCTTGACCGTGTCCCACAGGATCTGGTGGCCGGCGATCTTCAGCGACTTGATCTTGTCGCTGAAGCCGGTGTTCAGGGTGTAGAAGTACACAGGGATGTACGGCATGTCCTTGAGGAGGACGTCGTCGGCCTGCTGGTACTTCTTGATGGCCCCTTCGTGCGTCGGGGCCTGGTCTCCCTGGACGAGGAGCTTCTCGAAGTCCTCGTTGACGTAGCCGGAGTAGTTGGAGCCGTTGGCGATGGCGTCCTTGGAGAAGATCGGACGGAGGTAGTTCTCCATGTCCGGGTAGTCCATGCTCCAGGCCATACGGAAGGCACCCTGGTACTTCTTGGCGTCCAGGTCGTTCAGGATGGTCTGGAACTGCTCGAACGGCTTGGCCGTCACCTTGATGCCGAGGGCCTGCTGGATCTGGTTGGCGACAGCCTCGATCCACGCCTTGTGGTCACCGTCGGCGTTGTAGCCGATCTCCAGCGTGTTGCCCGGCAGCCCGCCGCTCTGCTTGTAGAGCTCCTTGGCCTTGGTCGGGTTGTACGTGCAGGTGTCGCCGCAGGCGCCCTTGCGGTAGCCGTCGATGATCGGGCTGATGTAGTCGTCCGCGGGCGTACGGGCACCGAGGAAGATCTTGCTCGCGATCGTCTTGCGGTCGATCGACATGGAGATGGCCTTGCGCAGGTCAGCGTTCTGGAAGGCCTTGTTGTACTTGATCGGGAAGCCGATGTAGCCGACGCCGGAGTCGGCCGTGTCCATGTAGTGACCCGGCAGGTCCTTGTGGTACGTCGGCAGACCCGAGTTGGGGATCGTCAGCAGCGTGTCGAGGTTGCCGGCGACGAGGTCCTTGTAGGCGGTGTCCAGGTTCGAGTAGACCTTGAAGTTGACGCCCTTGACCTCGATGCTCGAGGCGTCCGGGTACTTGTCGTACTTCGTGACGTCGATCTCTTCGTTGTGCTTGAACGTGCCCTTCATCTTGAAGGGGCCGTTGCCGATCGGGGCCTCGCCGAAGCCCTTCGGGTCCTTGAAGAACGCCTTGGGCAGCGGGACGAACGCGGTGAAGGACAGCTGCGACGGGAACGCCGAGAACGCGCCGCTCAGGGTGACCTGAAGGGTGTTGTCGTCGATCGCCTTCAGACCGGACATCTTGTCGGTCGTGGGCTTCTTGCCCTCGCCCGGGTTCAGGTCCTTGTAGCCCTCGATGTGGCTGAACAGCGGGTTGGTCTGCTGGGCGTTGGTCTGGTTGGCACCGTAGTTCCAGGCGTCGATGAAGGACTGGGCAGTGACCTTCTCGCCGTTGTGGAACGTGTAGCCGGACTTGAGCTTGATCGTCCAGACCTTGTTGTCCTTGGACTCGATCGACTGAGCCATGGCGTCGACGACCTTGTTGTCGGCGTCAAGCTTGGTCAGACCCGTGAAGAGGGCGTTGATGACCTGGCCGCCCTCGGTCTCGTACGTGTTGGTGGGAACCAGGCTGTTCTGCGGCTCGCCGATTTCCACCGACACGACGCCGTTGCCCTTGCCGCTGCCGGAGCTGCCGTCGTCCCCCCCGCCGCCACAGGCCGTCGCACCCAGCGCCACAACGGCGGCTATCGCAACCCACTTGGCGCTCTTGGCACCACGCATGGGGCTCCTCCTCATGAGTCCATTGATTCACCGCAGAAGGAAGCACACGACACTTCGCCGTCACCGGCGCCTGAAACCGTGAGGTGCACTCCCCGCGCTCGCAGGTCAGCGCCACCCAGCGCATGACCCCGTAGATGCGAGCTCTACGCGCCTAACTATCTGCCATGCGCCATGACCGAACCACACTCATAAGGTCTCGGTTCGATCACACCTGACGCGAACTTCTTCCAAAATCCGGACAAAGGGTTTGCAGAAAGATCCCTGCGAAACGGACTTGTTACACACCTATCGGGCCTGCATGTTCGTTTACCGAACCCAAGTCGGATGAAAATCCAGTTGCAGAATCGCGGAAAGTGCGCTTGGACACAGACAGGGCGCATGCTGTCAGAAGCCTAGTGCCGTGCGGTCCGCCCTTACGGATCCGCGACGAGAATTAGGGTTTTCCCTACCTCCCCGCTCAACACGAAGCCGGGCACCCCGCATTGGTGGGTGCCCGGCTTCCTGGTCGAACGGCGTGCGTCAGCCGTGCTTGGCGCGGCTGGCGGTGCGACCGCGCTCCTTCTGGTCCAGGACGACCTTGCGGATACGCACGGCCTCCGGGGTCACCTCGACGCACTCGTCGTCACGGCAGAACTCCAGCGACTGCTCCAGGGAGAGCTTGCGCGGCGGGACGATCGCCTCGAAGGAGTCGGCCGAGGACGACCGCATGTTCGTGAGCTTCTTCTCCTTGGTGATGTTCACGTCCATGTCGTCGGAGCGCGAGTTCTCGCCGACGATCATGCCCTCGTACACCTCGGTGCCGGGGTCGGTGAACAGCACACCGCGCTCCTGGAGGTTCGTCATCGCGAACGCGGTGACGGCACCGGAGCGGTCGGCGACCAGCGAGCCGTTGTTACGCGTGGTCAGCGGGCCGAACCACGGCTCGTGGCCCTCGTGGATGGAGTGGGCGATGCCCGTGCCGCGCGTGCCGGTCAGGAACTCGGTCCGGAAGCCGATGAGGCCGCGGGACGGCACCACGAACTCCAGGCGGACCCAGCCGGAGCCGTGGTTCGACATGTTGTCCATACGGCCCTTGCGGACGCCCATGAGCTGCGTGACCGCGCCCATGTGCTCCTCGGGCACGTCGATCGTCATGCGCTCGACCGGCTCGTGCACCTTGCCGTCGACGATCTGGGTGACCACCTGCGGCTTGCCGATGGTCAGCTCGAAGCCCTCACGGCGCATCTGCTCGACCAGGATGGCGAGCGCCAGCTCACCACGGCCCTGTACCTCCCAGGCGTCCGGACGGTCGGTGTCGAGCACGCGCAGCGAGACGTTGCCGACCAGCTCGCGGTCGAGGCGGTCCTTGACCTGCCGGGCGGTGACCTTGCGGTCCTTGACCGCGGCCTTGTTGTCGGCGCCCTTGCCGGTGCCGCCCCGGCCGACCAGCGGCGAGGTGTTGGTGCCGATGGTCATCGAGATCGCGGGCTCGTCGACCGTGATCAGCGGCAGCGGGATCGGGTTCTCGGGGTCGGCGAGGGTCTCGCCGATCATGATGTCCGGGATGCCGGCGACCGCGCAGATGTCACCCGGGCCCGCCATCTCGGCGGGCTTGCGGGTGAGCGCCTCGGTCATCAGCAGCTCGGTGATGCGGACGTTGGACATCGTGCCGTCGCGCTTGATCCAGGTGACGGTCTGGCCCTTGCGCAGCTCGCCCTGCTCGACCCGGAGCAGCGCGATACGGCCGAGGAAGTTGTCCGCGTCCAGGTTGGTGACGTGCGCCTGGAGCGGGGCCGCCTCGTCGTACTCGGGGGCCGGGACGTGGGACAGGATCGTGGAGAAGAACGGCTCCAGGCTGTCGCTGTCGGCCGGGACGGTGCCGTCCTCCGGCTTGGTCAGCGAGGCCACACCGTCACGCGCGCACGCGTAGACGATCGGGAACTCGATCTGGTCCTCGTCGGCGTCGAGGTCGAGGAAGAGGTCGTAGGCCTCGTTGACGACCTCGTCGATGCGCGAGTCGGGGCGGTCCGTCTTGTTGATGCACAGGATGACGGGCAGCTTGGCCTGGAGCGCCTTGCGCAGCACGAAGCGGGTCTGGGGCAGGGGGCCCTCGGAGGCGTCGACGAGCAGCACCACCGCGTCCACCATCGACAGACCGCGCTCGACCTCGCCGCCGAAGTCGGCGTGGCCCGGGGTGTCGATGATGTTGATGGTGACGACCTCGCCACCGTCCTTCGGGTGGTACTTCACGGCCGTGTTCTTGGCCAGGATCGTGATGCCCTTCTCACGCTCCAGATCGTTCGAGTCCATCATGCGGTCGTCGAGCGACTCGGCGGCGTGCGCGGCGAAGGCACCGGCCTGCTTCAGCATGGCGTCGACGAGGGTCGTCTTGCCGTGGTCGACGTGGGCGACGATGGCGACGTTGCGGATGTCGTGGCGCGTGGCCATGGTGCGGCGTACTCCCGGAGTATGAGGAAGGGGCTTGCGCGTACATCGGTGTTCGCGCACCCTGCCGGGCTGAACACGCCACGGCCTCACCCCATGGTACGGGGTGAGGCCGTGGGGGCATCCCGGGGCCGTGGGTGGGGGCCCCGGGAGGGTGTCGGTCAGGCGCCCTTCGTGGCGGCCGAGCCGGTTTCGCAGGAGAGCCGGGCGGCCTGCCGGGCGAGCCGCGCGTCCACGGCCTCGCCGCAGTCGAGGACTCCGCCGAGGACGACTCGCCAGGTCCGCGCGTGCCCGGTGGTGGTCCGGCCGTCCGCGCAGGAGTAGCGGAAGTCGCCCGTCACCTCCCGCACCCCGTCGTAGGTCACGAAGTCTCCGGCGCCGTCGAGTCGGGCAGCGCCGTTGTCCAGGGCCGGGGCCTTGGCGTGCACATCGGTGAAGGTGTAGGTGGTGCCGCTGTCGTCGGCCGCCAGGGTGCGGGCCGTGGAGTCGACCTCACCGATCTTCTTGCCCAGCGAGAAGAGGACCTCGGCCGGGGAGAGCGCCGGGCCCTGGGTCCGCACCGAGGGCCGCGGGGTGTACACGCGCTCCATCGGGTTGCGCAGCGCGCCGCCGCCGGCGCCCAGCCGTTCCCGCTCCGAGACGCCCGTCAGCCGGTCCGACTCCTTGACCGCGGACCAGCTGTACGTGCCGTCTCCGCACGCCTTCGCCGCCGCCGTGCCGGTTCCGTTCGCGCCCCCGTCCGGACGGCCGTCCCCGCCGCCGGTGCCTCCGGTGCAGGCCGTCAGGCCCGCTCCCAGCACCAGCGAGGCCAGTCCTGTCGCCCAGACCCGTGGTCCGATACCGCGCATACGCCCGCTCCATGTCCCCCGTGTGGGAGCGGTCGGCGCCCGCGGCATCGACCGCTGTCCCCGTGATCCTGCGGGTGCCGAACGCGTGACGGCAAGCAATTTGAGTAACGCCTGAGCTACGGCGCCGGTCAGCCGGCCGGCGACGGACTCGCCGACACCTTCGCGCCCTTCTTCAGGAACCCCATGTCCTGGTAGACCGGCGTCTGGAAGCCGAACGCGCCTACGTTCACCAGCCCCTTCCTGGCCGCCACGATCTGCGGCCGCTGGTACAGCGGCAGCGACCCGGCCGACGCCCAGATCCGCGAGTCCGCCTTCCGCAGCAGCCCGTCCGCCTCGTCCTCGTCCAGCGCCCCGAGCGCCTGGTCGAAGAGCTGGTCCACCTGGTCGGTGCCCACCCTCGTGTAGTTCTGCTCGACGTTCAGGGACCCGTCGGCGGCCGGCACCGGCTTCGCGTAGATGGGCCGAGCGTCGGTCGCCGGGAACGCGGACGACGGCCACGAGTACAGCGCGAGGTCGTACTGCCCGGACGCGATGTGGTCCTTGAAGTAGCTCTCGTCGGAGACCTTGGTGATCTCGGTCTGGATGCCGACCGCCGCCAGCATCTGCCGGATCCGCTCGGCGACGTCCTGGAGCGTCTGTGACCCCGGCCCCGACGGCAGCACGAACCTCAGGCTCAGCGCCTTGCCGTCCTTGGCCAGCGGTGCGGCCGCGGCCTGCGCCCCCTTGGGTGCGGCCGTGCCCTTGGGCGCGTACGCCCCGGGCGCCCCGTGGGCGTGGTCCTTCTGGTGGTCGCGGGTGTCCTTGTCGTCGGGGGTGTCGGGACTCTTGTCGTCCTCCCCGACGATGAACTGCCCGTCGTCCCCGCCGTCCGAGTCATCACCCTTGCCTGACTTACCGCTCTTGTCGCCCTTCTCTCCCTTGCCCGTCTTGTCGCCCTGCCCGCTCTGCGCGCCGGCCGCCTTGTCCCCGGCCTTGATCGGGCCGCCGGCCACCCAGCCCGCGTCGGCGAGCAGCGCCTGCGCCTCGTGGGTGTCGAGGCCGCCGATCGACCCGCTGCTGTCGGCGTAGGCGGCCTGCCCGGACAGGGCGAGGTGGCTGCCGACCGGCACGGCGGGCAGCCCCAGCGGGGTGAGCACCAGCTTGGCGAGCGTCTGGCGGTCGAGGGCGCGGGCGACGGCCCGGCGCACCCGCTCGTCGGCGAGCGGTCCCTCGGAGCCGTTCAGGGCGAGCTGCGTGTAGGCGGGCTCCAGGGACTTGCGGACGTCGAAGTCGCGCAGCTCCTGCTGCTGCTCCAGCCACTTGGAGATCCTCTTGCGGAGCTTCTTCGGCCCCTTGGGCAGCTGCTCCTCGTCCATGCCGAGGGTGAGTGCCCAGGAGCGCAGTTTCCTCGCGGAGGTCTTCCCGGCGCCCTGCAACGGTGTGCCGGTGCCCTTGTCCCGCCCGGCGATGGTGATCCGCTGGGCCTCGGAGGCGTCGATGTCGGCGACGTCGGCCGTGCCGGCGGCGAGCGCGGTGGCCCGATTCTCCCGGTCCACGGCGTGCAGGTCGATCTCGTCGAGCTTGGCCGGGCGGCCCCACCAGCGCGGGTTGCGGGTGAGGATCACGTCCTTCTTGGCGGTGTCGACCTTGTCGACCTTGAAGGGTCCCGCGGTGACCGTGAGCTTGCGGCGGGCGCCGTCGTTGAAGGCGTCCGGGGTGCCCATGACCTCCTTGGGGTAGAGCGGCGAGAACAGCGACTTCCAGTCGGCGTACGGGCGCTCGAAGGTGACCCGGACCTCCAGGTCGTTGGCGCCGCGCTCGATCTTGCCGATGCGGTCGTAGCCGGCGTTGCGGGCGGTCCAGTAGGCGGAGTCCTTGCCGGACAGGGCGCGCCACTGGGCGGCGAAGTCGGCGGCGCCGATCTCCCGGCCGTCGCTCCAGACGGCCTGCTGGTTGAGCTTGTACAGGACGACCTGGCGCGGCTCGGTCTCGATGACCTTCGCGGACTCCAGGTAGTCGGGGTCGCGGACCGGGCGGCCGGTGGCGTCGATGGTGAACATCGACGGCAGGACCGCCTGGGCGACCCGGGTGGTGCCCGCGTCGGCGTCGGCCTGGAAGGTGTTGAGGGTCTCCGGTACGGCGTCCACGGCCCACTTCAGGGTGCCGCCCTCGGCGACCGCGTCACGGGCGACCGCCGCGATGTCCTGTCCGGCCAGCGGCTTGCTGCCCTCGTCGTCGGAGCCGCAGCCCGTGAGGAAGGGCACCGCGAGGGCACCCGCGGTCAGGAACGTGACGGAACGCATGACCGCACTGCGGCCAGGCCTGGGTCCGACGCCGTGGTGAGACATCTCTGCTACCTCCGGGAGGCCCGGTGACACGGGTGGGGTCTGTTCACATTTGGGGGTATTTTGGAGTTGATCACATGTAAGAAGTACGGACCCCACTGAAATGGACGGGGTCCGTCGGCCGGGGACGACACGGCGGTGAGGGCTGCCAAAGCCCACCCGTGCGGCGCAACGCCCACCCGGGCGGCGCACGGGGGCACCCCTCGCGGCGGCGCCCGCCCCCGGCGCACACAGAGCGCGTGCGGGCGTGCGACGGAGGCGTGCAATCCGCCAATCGCTGCACATGCCTTCACACCGGCAGGTGTGACGCGCAACACTCGCAGGCGCATGAACGTTGCCGCCTTGGACACCGAAGTCCGCGGAAGTGAGGTCACGTCATGTCCGTGCACGACGACCTGACGTCAGTACAGCGCTGTCTGGACGACCTGAACCGGTCCGTCGGCCGCCTGGAGCAGCAGCTCGGGAGCGGCGGACTGGAGATGCGCCGCGTCCGTGCCGACGCCGATCACCTGCGCGAGAGCGTGGCGCTGCTGCGGGAGACGGCCAACACCAGCACCCCGGGCAAGCGCCCCGAACTCGTCACCATCTCCGACGACCCGTACGACATCAACCTGTGGACGGACACGGACGACGAGGGTCTCGGCGCCCGCGACCGGCACGCACCGTAAGAGGCGTGACCGGCACCCGCCGACAGGCGCGCTGCCCGCAGGCACCGACCCCCGAACCGACCGGAGTCATCCATTGGCCACTGGTACGGAACCACATCCGAACAGCGGCGGCGTACGCACCGGTACGCGCGCCGCGATCTCCGCCCCGCACCTGCGGACCGACCGCTGGTGGCTGGCACCCGCCGTCACCGCGGCCGGTCTGTTCGCGTTCGTCGTGTACTCGACCTGGCGGGCCTTCTCGAACGCGCACTACTACTCGGCGCCGTACGTCTCGCCGTTCTACTCGCCCTGTCTGGCCGAGAACTGCAAGACCATGCCGTCCGGCCCGAACGCCGACCTCTTCGGCAGCTGGTGGGCGATCTCCCCGGCGATCATCATCCTGATCTTCCCGCTGGGCTTCCGCCTGACCTGCTACTACTACCGCAAGGCGTACTACCGCAGCTTCTGGGCGTCCCCGCCGGCCTGCGCGGTGGCCGAGCCGCACGCGAAGTACACCGGTGAGACCCGCTTCCCGCTGATCCTGCAGAACGTCCACCGGTACTTCTTCTACTTCGCCCTGCTGGTCGCCTGCGTGCTGACCTACGACACGGTCCTGTCCTTCCGGGACACGGACGAGCACTGGGGCCACATGGGCCTCGGCACCCTGGTCTTCCTGGTCAACATCGTGCTGATCTGGGCGTACACGCTGTCCTGCCACTCCTGCCGGCACATCGTCGGCGGCAAGCTCAAGCACTTCTCCAAACACCCCGTGCGCTACAAGGCGTGGCAGTTCGTCGGCCGGCTCAACAACCGGCACATGCTGCTCGCCTGGGCGTCGTTGGTGAGCGTGGCGCTCGCCGACTTCTACGTCTACCTGCTCGCGTCCGGTGCCTTCGACGATCCGAGGTTTTTCTGATGCCCGTGGTGGACCGGCAGGAGTGGGACGTCGTCGTGGTCGGGGCCGGCGGCGCGGGCCTGCGCGCCGCGATCGAGGCGCGCGAGCGGGGCGCCCGTACGGCGGTGATCTGCAAGTCGTTGTTCGGCAAGGCGCACACGGTGATGGCCGAGGGCGGTATCGCGGCGGCCATGGCCAACGTCAACGAGCACGACAACTGGCAGGTCCACTTCCGCGACACCCTGCGCGGCGGCAAGTTCCTCAACCAGTGGCGGATGGCCGAGCTGCACGCCACGGAGGCCCCGGACCGGGTCTGGGAGCTGGAGACCTGGGGCGCCCTCTTCGACCGCACGAAGGACGGCAAGATCTCCCAGCGCAACTTCGGCGGCCACGAGTACCCGCGCCTCGCGCACGTCGGCGACCGTACGGGCCTCGAACTGATCCGGACCCTGCAGCAGAAGATCGTCTCGCTCCAGCAGGAGGACAAGAAGGAGACCGGCGACTACGAGTCCCGGCTGAAGGTCTTCCAGGAGTGCACGGTCACCCGGATCCTCAAGGACGGCCGCCGGGTGTCGGGGGTCTTCGCGTACGAGCGGGAGAGCGGCCGTTTCTTCGTCCTCGAAGCGCCCGCCGTGGTGGTCGCGACCGGGGGCATCGGCAAGTCCTTCAAGGTGACGTCGAACTCGTGGGAGTACACCGGCGACGGGCACGCGCTCGCCCTGCTGGCCGGGGCGCCCCTGCTCAACATGGAGTTCGTGCAGTTCCACCCGACGGGCATGGTCTGGCCGCCGTCGGTGAAGGGGATCCTGGTCACGGAGTCGGTGCGCGGCGACGGAGGGGTGCTGCGCAACTCCGAGGGCAAGCGGTTCATGTTCGACTACGTCCCGGACGTCTTCAAGGAGAAGTACGCCGAGTCGGAGGAGGAGGGCGACCGCTGGTACGAGGACCCGGACCACAACCGTCGGCCGCCCGAGCTGCTCCCCCGCGACGAGGTCGCCCGCGCCATCAACTCCGAGGTGAAGGCGGGCCGCGGCTCCCCGCACGGCGGGGTCTTCCTGGACGTGTCGACGCGGATGCCGGCCGAGGTGATCCGGCGCCGGCTGCCCTCCATGTATCACCAGTTCAAGGAGCTGGCGGACGTCGACATCACGGCGGAGGCGATGGAGGTCGGGCCGACCTGCCACTACGTGATGGGCGGGGTCGCGGTGGACTCCGACACGGCGGCGGCGCGCGGGGTGCCCGGCCTGTTCGCGGCCGGTGAGGTGGCCGGCGGGATGCACGGCTCCAACCGGCTCGGCGGCAACTCCCTTTCCGACCTGCTGGTGTTCGGACGCCGGGCGGGCTGGCACGCGGCCGACTACGCGGTGGACCTCGACACCCGGCCGGAAGTGGACGACGAGCAGATCGACGCGGCGGCGGCCGAGGCACTGCGGCCCTTCTCGGCCGAGAGCCAGGAACCGGACTCCGGCCCGCCGGAGAACCCGTACACCCTCCACCAGGAGCTCCAGCAGTCCATGAACGACCTGGTCGGCATCATCCGCCGGGAAGGCGAGATGGAGCAGGCCCTGGAGCGGCTCGCCGCGCTGCGGGTGCGGGCGCGCCGGGCCGGCGTGGAGGGGCACCGCCAGTTCAACCCGGGCTGGCATCTCTCCCTGGACCTGCGGAACATGCTGCTGGTCAGCGAGTGCGTGGCCCGGGCGGCCCTGGAGCGCACCGAGTCGCGCGGCGGCCACACCCGTGAGGACCATCCGACGATGGACCGCGACTGGCGCCGGATCAACCTGCTCTGCCGGCTGGCCGATCCCACGGGCGGGCTGGCGGCCACCGACCCGGAGCGCGGCCAGATCAGCCTCACCCGCGAGACCACCGACCCCATCCGCGCCGACCTGCTCGCTCTCTTCGAGAAGGAGGAGCTGGTCAAGTACCTCGCCGAAGAGGAGCTGTACGAATGAGCGGCTACACGGCCCACTTCCGGGTGTGGCGAGGCGACGTCGAGGGCGGCGGCCTGGAGGACTTCAAGGTCGAGGTGAACGAGGGCGAGGTGGTCCTGGACATCATCCACCGCATCCAGGCCACCCAGGCCCCCGACCTGGCCGTCCGCTGGAACTGCAAGGCGGGCAAGTGCGGTTCGTGCTCGGCGGAGATCAACGGCCGTCCGCGCCTGATGTGCATGACCCGGATGTCCGTCTTCGAACGGGACGAGACCCTCACGGTCACCCCGCTGCGCGCCTTCCCGGTCATCCGCGACCTGGTCACGGACGTCGGCTTCAACTACCAGAAGGCCAGGGAGATCCCGTCGTTCGTACCGCCGGCCGGAGTGGGCCCCGGCGAGTACCGGATGTTCCAGGAGGACGTGGACCGGTCGCAGGAGTTCCGCAAGTGCATCGAGTGCTTCCTGTGCCAGGACACCTGCCATGTGGTCCGCGACCACGAGGAGAACAAGACGGCGTTCGCCGGGCCGCGTTTCCTGATGCGGGTCGCGGAGCTGGACATGCATCCGCTGGACGCGGCCGAGACGTCCGGCCTGGACCGCAAGCGCACGGCCCAGGACGAACACGGTCTCGGCTACTGCAACATCACCAAGTGCTGCACGGAGGTGTGCCCCGAGGGCATCCACATCACCGACAACGCGCTGATCCCCCTGAAGGAGCGGGCCGTGGACCGCAAGTACGACCCGCTGGTGTGGCTCGGCTCGAAGATCAGGAGGCGCCCCGCAGGAGGCTGAGCGCCTGCCGGAGGTTGAACTCGGCGATGTCCCGCATCGGTTCGCGCTCCGGGAAGTCGCCGTCCAGCAGCCTGAGCGGCCCGGCGACGAGGTTGAGGTGCATCGCGAGCCGGTACAGCTCCATGCGGTCCTCGTCGAGGTCGGCGGTGCGCAGCACGTCGTAGGCGGGCCCGAAGCGGAGCTGGAGGAAGACGTGCTCCCATTCGGCGTCGAAGTACATCAGGCCTTCGATGTCGATGAGCGCGGGATCGCCCTCCTCGGTCACCAGGACGTGGTCCGGGCCGAGTTCGCCGTGCACGAGGGAGGCGTGGTCGCGCGGCTCGATCACGTCGTACAGCTCCCGGACCCGCTCCGACAGCGCCTGGCGGGCCTCCCGCACCCGGGGGTCCCGTTCGGCCACCTCCGCGATGTCGTGCAGGGCGCGGTCCGCGACGACCTGCTCGCAGGAGCTGCCGAGCGGCTTGCCGCCCTCCTCCACCAGGGCGGCCTTGCCGTACCCCGAGGACACGCACTCCCGGAGCGCGCCGAGCGTCCCGGCCAGCCGGGCCAGCGGCACCCGGGCCGCGCCGGGATCGCTGCGCAGCAGCACCTCCAGGCTGCCGCCGCGGACGTCCTCGACGACCGCCGCGTACGAGGGCAGGTGCTCGGCCTCCTCGTCGGCGAACAGCAGCCGCGGGGTGCGCACCCCGAGTTCGGTCAGCCGGTCGTGGGCCGCGAGGAAGAGGCCGAGCCCGGAGGCGTGGGCGAAGGGGTCGCGGATGTCGGCGTCGGCGGGGCCCCAGTAGTCCTCCTCCGGGGACCAGACGTAGGCGATCGCGGACCTGCCGTTGTCGAGGGCGAGCCGGTACACGCCTTTCTTGGAGCCACCGCGCAGCCGGGTGACGGCGGCGGGGGCACGGCCGAGGGCCTCGCGGGCGAGCGGCGCGAGGTCGTCACGGGTGAGGTGGGCACGAGCGGTTGTCATGACGTACGGACCCAGTCCTTCCGATAAGAGGTCCAGTCATCCTCGGTGGCGGCGAAGTCGACGTACAGGGCGACGCCGAAGTTAGCGCGATCCGCGTCCGTGCGGGACAGTCCCAGCCGAACCCCTCGCACGGCCGCCGGTACGGTCTCCGCGTGCGCCCAGTGGCCGAAGCGGTTCTCGTGGTAGAAGGGCAGACCCATGAGGAGGTCGGTGTCCGCCGGGGTGACCTCCAGCGCAAGGCTGGTCTGCTGCGCGACGTACCCGCCGTACAGGCTCTGCAGGGGCTGCATGGTGTCGTACGACATCACCGCGATCTGGTCCACCCGGCGGGCGACTTGCCCGAAATACTCCTGTGACCACCATTTGGGATGGCCGGTGACGGTACCCCAGAAGGAGTGAAACGCGGGGAGCGGGTCGATCTGGTGTGCGGCGACGGAGAGCAGCGGGGTCACCGGCCCTAGCGCGTCGAGGAGAGCCAGGTAGTTCCGGTCGCCGGAGTGCAGGGGCTCCAGGTCGAAGTGGACCCCGTCGAAGCCGGCCGCGATCACCTGCCGGGTCGACGCGACGACGGCGGCACGTGTCTCCGCCTTCTCCAGATGCATGGCGTACGGCTTCTCGGGCGCGATCTCGTCCCCGAGCCAGGCCTGGACGCGGACGCCGGGAAGTTTTCGATGCACGGCCGTTATCAGCCAACGCGCCTTGGGGTAGTCCGTTCTGGGCAGCGTGCCGTTGTGTTCCAGTGGTCCGGCATGGACGTAGAGGTCGCGTATGCCGGTGTCCGCGAGCCGGGTGGCGAGGGCGGTGACGTCGGCGTCGGTCTTACGGCCGTCGACCCAGGCGTGCCCGAGCCAGAGGGCGTCCTTGTCCCGGGTGCGGGTGCCGGGCCTCGGGTCGCCGGTGTAGTTGACGCGGAGGGCGGTCTCGGCGGTGAGGAGAGGCAGGACCAGGAGCAGGACGGCGGCGAGCCCGATACGCCGGGCCCAGCGGACCCAGGAGGCCCTCTTCCGGACGCCGGGCACCTCCGGCGCGTCCTCCCCCTCGCCCGCCCCCTCCCCCTCGGACTCTGATTCCGTTGCCATCGGTCGTCCCCCTGTTCTCGTCGTCCCCCGCCCGTCCCCGCCCCGGTCGCGAAGCCGACAGGCTGCCCATACGCTCCGAAATGTGACGTCATCCTTGATCCGGGGCCGTCCGAGGCACGCCACCGGGCACATAGGCGTGCGGGTGGGGCATGCCGTGCTCGGCGGGGTGACCGGAGCGCTCTGGCTGGTGTTGCCGGTGATGACGACCACCGCTCAAGATCCGGTTCCCGTGGCGGCGCGCGAGCCGGTCGCCGCGGCCCGGGCGGACGGGGCGTCGACCGCCGACTACGTCATGCCGCTGGTCGCCGTGGCGGCCGCCGGTGCACTGGGCGGCTACGGGTACGTGCGGCGGGTCCGGCGGTCCCGTTCGCGGACCACCCCCGGGATCGTCTCCGCCGCCCCGCCGACGCCGTCACCGGTCGATGTCGAGCGGCAGGCGCGGTCCGCCCTGGTCCTGGCCGACGACTGCGTCCGCACCAGCCGGGAGGCGCTCGGGTACGTCGACGGCGGCGACCGGGCCGTAGCGGCCCTGCGAGCGGCCGAGACCGAGCTGTCGGCCGCGTTCGCGATATGGCGGCGGTACGAGGAGGGGATACCCGGGGACGACACCGGCCGGCGGCAGGCGCTGGTCGGGGTGGTGGGGCGGTGCGCGGAGGCGGGGCGGCAACTGGACGCGGCGGCGGAGGGGTTCGACGCCGAGTGGGATGCGGGGGACGCGCTGGCGGTGGCCGAGGGCCGGTTCCGGGAACTGGCCGCGCGCACGGGCGGGGTGGCGAGTGCGCTGGCGGAGGCGGGCGAGCGGTACGGGAGCGGGGCCGTCGCCGCCGTGGTGGGGCACGTCGAACAGGCCAAGGACCGGCTGGTGTTCGCGACCGGGCGGCTCAACCGGGCTCGCCAGGACGCCGATTCGGGCGACGGCGACGGCTTCCGCCGTGGCCTGCGCGCCGCGGAGGGGGCGGTGGCGCAGGCCGGGGTGCTGCTGGACGGGGTGGCCCGGCTCGCGGCGGAACTGCGGACGGCGGCGGGCCTGGTGCCGGCCGCGCTCACGGGCGCGGAGGCGGAACTGGCGGGCGTCCGGGCGCCCGTGTCACCGGCGCGCCTGGCCCACGCCGACACCGTGCTGGCCGCCGTGCGGGAGGAGCTGACCGGTGGACCCTACGACCCGCTGGACGCCCTGCGCCGGGTCGTACGGGCGGTGGAGGGCACCGGGGGCGGGCGGTCCGGGGTGATGGCCGCCGGGGCGGACCTGGTGGCGCGGAGCGCACTGGGGGCGGCGGAGGACTTTGTGGGGGTGCATCGGGGGGCGGTGGGAGCGGAGGCGCGGGCGCTGCTGGCGGAGGCCGGCCGGTCCGCGTCCGCAGGCGCGTCCGCGGACGCGGACCGGCTGGCGCGGCGCGCCCGGGAGCTGGCCGGACGGGACGTACGCGCCCATGGCAACCCGTACGCCGGGGAGGCGGCCCACGAGAGCGGGCTCGCGGGGGCGGTACTCGGGGGTGTGTTGTTGGGCGAGGAGGGGGACGGGGGGCCGGTGGTGGCGTTCGGCGGGCCTGAGACACGAGCACGGCTGGGCTGACGCCCACGGGGGTGCCGGGACCGGTCGCGGTGCGTCTGCGGGTGCGTGGGGGCCGTTCGCGCAGTTCCCCGTGCCCCTTTCAGGGGCGTCAGTCGCCGCGCCCCTCAAGGGGCGCGGGGAACTGCGCGACCAGCCCTCGCGGCGCCGCACGAGGCGAACCCGCCGCAACCCCCGTCAGGGGCGCGGGGAACTGCGCGAGCAACCACGACGGCGCCGCACGAGGCAAACCCGCCGCAACCCCCATCAGGGGCGCGGGGAACTGCGCGACCAGCCCCCGCGGCGCCGCACGGGGCGAACCCGCCGCAACCCCCGTCAGGGGCGCGGGGAACTGCGCGACCAGCCCCCGCGGCGCCGCACGGGCGCAACCGGCGCGACCCCGCAAGGGGCACGGGCTGCCGCGACGGCGGCGCGCTCGTGAGGCGGTCGGAGTCATCCCTCTCAGAACAGGCTGAGCAAAGCCTCCGCCGGGTCCGTCAGGCCGGTCTCGCCGTCCGGCAGGGGGAGTTCGAACCACACCGTCTTCCCGCGTGGCGTCCGGCGCGAGCCCCACGCCGCGCTCAGCAGCCCGACCAGTTGGAGCCCCCGGCCGCCCTCGTCGGTGTCGCGGGCGCGCCGGCGCCTCGGCTGGACCAGGCCGGAGTCCCAGACCTCGCAGACCAGGGTGCGGTCGAGGAGGAGGCGGAGCCGTATCTCGCCCTCGCCGTATCGCAGCGCGTTGGTGACGAGTTCGCTGACCAGGAGTTCCGTGGTGTCGACCAGCGGCTCCAGGCCCCAGGTGATGAGCTGGCCGCGCGCGTACTCACGGGCGCGGCCCACACTGCGCGGCTCGCGCGGCAGCGTCCAGTCGCCGACCGACTCGGCCGGCAGCCCCTGTACACGTGCCATCAGCAACGCGATGTCGTCCTCGCCGTGGTGCGTGTCGAGGGTGTTCAGGACGTGGTCGCAGACGTCCTCGAGGGGCTGGGAGGGGTCGGTGAGCGCTCCGACGAACGCCTGGAGGCCCTCGTCCAGGGGGTGGTCGCGGGACTCGACGAGGCCGTCCGTGTAGAGGGCGAGCAGCGCACCCTCGGGGAGTTCGACCTCGACCTCCTCGAAGGGCTCGCCGCCGACGCCGAGCGGCATGCCGGGCGGGACGTCGAGCATCAGGGCGTCCTCGCCGGGTTCGACCAGGACCGGAGGCAGGTGACCGGCGTTGGCGAACGTACATCGCCGGGTGACGGAGTCGTAGACGGCGTACACGCAGGTCGCGAGGTAGACCTCGGAGAGGTCGGCGTCGCGGGGCTGGCGGGCCGTGCGGGTGGCCTGCTGGACCCCGCCTGGGGTGCCGAGGCCGCGCGCGATCTCGTCCAGCGCGGAGAGCACTTCGGCGGGTTCGAGGTCGAGCAGGGCCAGCGTGCGGACCGCCGTACGGAGTTCACCCATCGCGACCGCCGCGCGCAGTCCTCGGCCCATCACGTCGCCGACCACCAGCGCCGTGCGGTGACCGGGGAGTTCGATGACGTCGAACCAGTCGCCGCCGACCTCGGTCGCCGCGTTGCCGGGGAGGTAGCGGCACGCGATGTCCAGCCCCGAGGCCTCCGGGTCGCCGGGCGGGAGCAGGGACCGTTGCAGTATCAACGCGCGTTCGTGCTCACGGCGATACAGCCGCGCGTTGTCGATGCAGACGGCGGCGCGGGCCGCCAGCTCGACGGCGAGGTCCCGGTCGCGGTCGCCGAACGGCTCGCTGCCCTTGGTGCGGGCGAACTGGGCGAGGCCGACGACCGTGTCGTGGGCGACCATCGGGACGGCGAGGGTGGACTGGACGAGGCCGCCCTCCTCGGCCGGCACATGCTGCGGGCGGGCGGTGCGCAGGGCGTCCGCGCAGGGCGAGTTGAAGGGGTAGTGGTGGACCGCGCCGACGGCGACCGGGGCGCCGCCGCCCACGAAGGGCGCGTCGGAGACCGCGCTGGCGAACGCGACCCGGCGCAGCTCCGCGCTGCCGTCGGAGAGCCCCGGCGGTCGCTCGTCGCCCGCCAGCAGGCCCTGGTAGAGGTCGACGGTGGCGAGGTCGCAGAAGCCGGGCACGACCACGTCGAGGAGTTCGCGGGCGGTGGTCTCCAGGTCGAGGGAGTTGCCGATGCGGGCGCCGGCCTCGTTGAGGAGGGCGAGATTCCGCCGGGCGGCGGCGGCCTCGCGGGCGGCGGCGCGGCGGGCGGTGATGTCCAGGCCGAGCCAGGCGATGCCGATGGGGCGGCCGGTGCCGCTGTGCACGCGGTAGAGGTTGATGGACCAGTGCCGGCGTTCCTCGGAGCCCGGCACGAACCCCGTGACGTGCATGTCCGTGATGGAGTTGCCGGTCTCCAGGACCCGGCGCAGGGTGGCCGCGACCCGTTCGGCCTCGGAACGCGGCAGATAGTCGTGGACGCCCTTGCCGCGGTGGTCGTCGGGGGTGCCGCCGAAGATGGAGGAGAACCGCACGTTGGCGCGGCGGATCCGCAGGTCGGGGTCGATCAGCAGGAAACCGAACGGAGATTGACCGAATATCGACTGCGAGGCGGCGAGGTCGGTCTCGATGCTGCGTAGGGTGCGGACGTCGACCACTATGCACACGGCCGCGTTCTCGCCCTCGGCGGTGCGGGTGGGCATGACGTAGACCTCGGCGAGGCCCTCCTCGCCGCGCTCGCCGTCCGCCGTGTCGGGCATCCGGAACGGGACCACGCCGGTCCACTCCCGCCCGTCCAGGATCTCGGCCATCTTCCGCTGGCCGCGCTCGCGCAGGTCCGGGTCGACGAACGCCTCGATCGGATCCATGCCGACGGCACGCTCCGCGGGGATGCCGAAGATCTGCTCGGCGCGCAGGCTCCACTGGTCGACCAGGCCGCCGGCGCCGATGGAGAACGAGGCGACCTTGATGTAGTCGTAGATCGAGCCGGGTGGGCTGCTCTGCCACATGGCGTCGCCGGGGGCCGCGGCTGTCTCCGCGGTCCCCGCCCTCGCACCGTCCGACGGGTCCTCGGACTCCGTGGCCTTAGCTGGTATCTCGCTCACGCGAACCGTCCCCTCCAGCTCACCGCACCCGGCACCGGTCACCGGGGGCGGCTGCCCGCAGTATCCAGCACTACGGCGCCGCCTGACACGGTGTTCACGATCACAGCACGGTCCCGACGATTTCCGGACCGGACCGTGACAACACTTCCAGTCTTCTAACCAGGGAACACGCCGTCGAATCACGCACTCCGGCACCCATTCCCCGGCCACTCCCGCGAGTGGACGTCGTAGCGCTGCGTGTACACCCCCGTTCACCCCGTCCGGCCGGGTACCACCAGCTCGAACCAGACCGTCTTCCCGGTGCCGCCGGGCCGGGTGCCCCAACTGCGCGAGGAGCCGGCGACCAGCTGAAGACCGCGGCCGCTCTCGTCGTCGGGGCTGGCGGCGCGCTCGCGCGGCGGGTCCGGGAGCGGGTCGGAGACCTCCACCCGGAGGGTGTCGCCGAGGTCGGCCGGGCGGACCAGGCGGACGCCGATGGGACCGGTGGCGTGCCGGAGCGAGTTGGTGACCAGCTCACTGACCAGCAGGGCGGCGATGTCGGCGAGGCCGTCGAGACCCCAGCCGGTCAGTTGGTCACGGACCGCGGTCCGTGCGGTGCGCACGGCGCCCGGTTCCGCGGGAAAGGTCCAATCGGCGGTGTCACCTTCGGTGTCGATCACACCGATCACTTCCCAGTCGCATCGCTGGCCGCGAGCCCACCCATGTCCGGTTTCGTGGGGTTAATGGGCACATACCCGGTTACCGGGATGCAGTACCGCACGGGAGGGCGCACTGTGGCCCGAACGGCGCACAGGAAGAGGGCCGGGCGCCCAGGGGGTAGGGGGTGCGGTTGCCGGGCGGCGGCGGCGCCGTCGCGGCCAGTCGCGCCCACGCGGCGGTGGCCGCATATTCAATGCAGACCCGCGCCCCTGGTGGAACCGGGGCTACGACCCGTGTCCCACCATCGCGGCCACCTCACGTACCGCCGGCACGTCCTGGTCCAGCCAGTTCACGTCCCAGAGCTCCTCCGGGGTCAGCCACCTCAGCTCGTCGTGGTCCTGGAGGGGCTTCGGGGCGGGGGAACCCGGGCGCGGGGCGGCCGTCCACACCTGGAGGACGTACGGCTCCCGCAACGGCCACTCCCCCGGCACCCGCGTCAGCGGCTCCGCCTCCACGCCCAGTTCCTCGCGCAGTTCGCGTACCAGGGCCTGTTCGGGGGTCTCGCCGGGCTCGACCTTGCCGCCGGGCAGTTCCCAGCGGCCGGCCAGCTCCGGGGGTGCGCTGCGGCGGGCCGCGAGCAGGCGGCCCGCGTCCAGCAGGGCAGCTCCGACCACCACGATCCGTTCGCTCATGGTCCGGAGCCTACGGGAGGTGGTGGAGGGTCAGTTGCGCCTGCCGCCGTCCCCGCTGCCGCCGCCGAGGCCGATGCGTTCGACCCAGTAGAGCTGCTTGTGTCCGCGGTCGTCGAGACTGTCGGCGATCTTCTGCGCCTCGGCCCGGGTCGCGTACCGGCCGACGCGGTAGCGATTGCCGTTGTCGTCCTGCCGTATGACGAGCCAGGGGAGAGAGACCGTGCCTTCCGTCATCGCGCCCCTCCGTTTCTCCCGGCTCCCGCCCGTCCCCGCCCCGCTAAGGAAACCGCACTCCGCATATGCCCGAGCGTACGCCTAACCTTTACGCAGCGAATACGACTTTTCACAAAGAGGTACGCAACCAGCCAGAACGGTGGGGGCGCACGATGACGAACGCGCCGTTCGCACACCCGGACTTTCGCGTCGGAGGCACACCGGGGAGAGCCGGGACCACCTGCGAGAACGGCCGGATCGCAGCGGCCGGGCCGAGGCCCTGACAGAGACCGTGAAGACGTCAACTATCGCAAGGGTGTGCGCTACTTCACGGGGAGGTGGTACGCGGCGCGGTACCGGTCGGCCGGGATGACGACGTCGGCGGTCTCCACCGGGCGGCCCGAGGCGTAGTAAGTCCGCTGGATCACCAGGACCACATGGCCGGGGACGCCGCCCAGGGTGAGCAGTTCCTCGGCCAGGCCGGGGCGGGCGCCGACCTCCTCGGTGACGTTGTCCACGATGACGTCGATGGCCCGCATCCGCTCGACCACGCCCATGCCGCCGAGGGGGCCCTCCTCGGGCAGCATCACGGGCGTGCGGCCGGTGACCGCGAGGGGTTCCCAGGAGGTGGAGAGCATCATCGGCTCGCCCGCGTCCCGGAAGAGGTACCGGGTGCGCATCACACGGTCGCCGACGTGGATGCCGAGCCGGTCGGCGATCACGGCACCGGCCTCGGCCTGCTCGCTGCTCGACTCCCAGGTGCCGCGCGCGGCCGCCTCGGTCTGCTCCTGCCGGAACGGGGTGGCGCCGCCGACCGGGCGGAACCCGGAGCGGGCCACCCGCCGGGGAACGGGCCGCTCCCGCACATAGGTCCCGGAGCCGGAGCGGCCCTCGACCAGCCCCTCGGCCATCAGCACCTTGCGGGCCTCCAGGGCGACGGTGTCGGAGACGCCGTACTCCTCGCGGATGCGGGCCTGGGAGGGGAGCCGGGTGTGAGGGGGCAGCGAACCGTCGACGATCTTCTTGCGGAGATCACCCGCGACACGCAGATACGCCGGCTGCTCACCGAAAGTCACTGGCCGCTCCCATCAGGTTGTACAGACAGCAACAGCCTGGCAACCCTGGGTTCCGCCACGCAAGCAAAGGCCAGAGAATCACTCGATGTGATGACATGTGGCCCGAGAAGGCTTTACGCAGGCACTTTCTCCCCGCTATGGCCGCGGTCACACCTGCATACCGGAGCCACTTCCTCCGCTGCCGGAGCCGCTGTCTCCGTCGTCGTACGCGGGCGGGACCGCGATGAGGCCCAGAGCTTCGCGTACGGTCACCGCGCGATGCGGGTCGATCAGCTTGCCGCCCTTGTCGTAATGCGCGTAGAAGGTATCGGCGTCCGGCGCCTTCGCGGCCTTCGCCCACTCGGCGCGCGCCTTGACGAGGTCGTCGGCCAGGGCGAGGACCGGCTGCTTCGTGTCCGCGGTCCACTCGTACGAGCGCAGCATCGCCGACTGCTTGCCGAGCGCCGTGGCCACCCGGCCCGCCCACGCCTTGTTCCCGGGCAGGTCGTCCTCGATGTAGTCGGAGTCCGGCGCGGTGTCCAGGGCGGCGTTCAGGACGTGCGCGGCCTTGAGGTAGGCGACCTGTTCGGGAGCGTAGGAGTCGGCGCCCTGGTGGTAGGAGTCGGTGAGCTTGTCACCGTCGGTGGCACTGCCGAAGGCGCAGACGACACTGCGGTCCCCGGCCGCCCAACTGTCCTCGCTGGGCGTGAAGTAGTACACGGCGACGTCGTCGGGGACCGCCCAGACGTCGAAGGCGTAGGTGTCCTCCAGGGCGTAGCAGCGTTGGTCCGCGGAGCCGCCGACCGCGTCGTCGCCCGGATAGTCGGTGCCCTTGAGGTCGTAGGTGGCGAAGACCTCGCCGTCGTGCGCGTCGTCGCAGGTGACGTGCGTGACGTCGGTGACCAGGTCGCCGGTGAGGGTGCCGTCGGGGGTGTCGAAGCAGTCGCCGGTGGACAGCGAGAGGCTGGAGCGGTCGTTCACGCCCTCCTTGACGCCCTCCCAGAAGCTGGCCCCGCCGCCGGTGGCGAGCAGCAGCACCCACAGGGCCAGCCCGATCCCGGAGAACACCGAGCCGATGACCGCCATCGCCGTGCCGCGCTCACCGCGCTTGCGGATCTGGCTCAGCGCGACCAGCCCCAGCACCAGTCCCACGCCCGGCAGACAGCACAGCACGCCGAGCACGAGGGAGGCGATGGCAAGGCCGTTGACGGGCGCGGGGAGGGCGTAGGGGCTGTAGCCCTGGCCCCAGGGCTGGTACGGCGAGGGGTACGGCGGCTGCTGCCCGTACGGTCCCTGCGGGTACTGCGGGTACTGCGGCAGGCCCGTCTGGGGCGGCTGGTACGGCCCTTGTGGCTGCTGGGGGCCGGGGGGCGGAGGTATGGACACCGGTACCGTGCTCCTGAGGGGGCGTCTGGCCGCGTGAAACGGACGGCTGAACTGACGTACGACTGCGCGCATCGTAAGCGCGCCGTGAACGGGGGCGGAATGAGGGTGGGGAGAGCGGTCGTGCGCGCGGTGAACGCGCTGACCACCCGCTGGGCGACCACCGCGGAGGACGGCACGGTGTTCGCGGCGGCCGGGGTGTGGCCGCTGCTGGCGTTTCTGGCGGACGGGGCGCACGGGCGGGCGCGGGCCGAACTGGCGGCGGCGCTGGGCCTGCCGGCCGGGGAAGCGGCCGGTGCCGCAAGGGAGTTGCTCGGCGCGATGGCCGGCGCGGAAGGCCTGGACACCGCGCTGGGCGTGTGGACGAAGCGGACCCTTGAGCTGCGGGAGGGCTGGGCGGCCGGGCTGCCCGCCGACGCGCACGGGGTGCTGACCGGGGACGAGCCCGTGGACCGCGAGGCGCTGGACGCCTGGGCCGCGCGGCGCACGGGCGGCCTCGTCGAGCGGATGCCGGTCGCCCTCGACAAGGACACGGAGCTGGTCCTGGCGAGCGCGCTGGCGATGCGCACCCGCTGGCTGGCGCCCTTCGAGGAGGGGCCGCTGGAGACGGCGTACGAGCCCTGGGCGGCCACCGAGCGGCTCGGCCTGCGGCGCTCCAGCGCACTGCTGGACCGGATCGGCGTGGCGGACACCCCGGACGGCTTCGTCACCGAGCTGAAGGTGCTGGGCGGCAACGCCCTCGACGTCCATCTGCTGCTCGGCGAGGAGCGGATGACGCCGGGACAGGTACTGGGTGCCGGCGTCGGCATCCTGGCCGGCACACACCGGCCGGTCCGGGGCGGCCGGCTCCCCTTCGGGGCAACCGGGCCGGGCCTGACCGTGGAGAGGCTGCGGTGCACCGCCCCCGAGCCGCCCTCTCTCGACGTGACGACCGTGGCGTACGACATGACCGCGAACCACGACCTGGCGGCACTGCACCGGCTGTTCGGGCTCACCACGGCGCTGGACGGCGGCCGGGGGCACTTCCCCGGGATCAGCGCCTTCCCGCTCGGTGTCGGGTCCGCCGAGCAGGCCGTCATGGCGAGGTTCGGCGCGCTGGGCTTCGAGGCCGCGGCGGTGACGGCGTTCGGGATGGCCGGGGCCGGCCCCGCACCCGAGCGGCGTTACGTCACCACCCGGATCGACGCCCGATTCGACCGCCCCTTCGGCTTCCTCGCCCTGCACCGGCACTCCCGGCTCGTCCTCGCGGCGGGCTGGATCACGGATCCCCTGCCCTTCCCCGAGTACTCCTGGGAGGACGACGAATGAACAACACCGTCAGCGCCGTCAACGCGCTCACCGCACGCTGGGCGCAGCGGACCAGACAGGGCACGGTCTTCTCGGCCGCCGGTGTCTGGCCGCTGCTGGCCCTCCTCGCCGACGGCGCCACCGGCCGCGCCCGGGACGAACTGACCCAGGCCGTGGGACTGCAAGCGGACCAAGCGGCCGCAGGTGCACGGGAATTACTCGGCGGGCTCGACTCGACGCACGGTGTCGGGGCGGCCCTGGGACTGTGGACCGACCGTGCGCTGGAGCTGCGCGAGCAGTGGGCGGCCGGGCTGCCCGCCGACGCGCACGGGGTGCTCGGCGCCGACGCCGCGGCCTCCCAGGAGGCGCTGGACGCGTGGGCGGCCAAGCGCACCGAGGGACTGGTCGAGCGGATGCCGGTCAAGCTGACCGAGGGCGCCCGGATGGTGCTCGCGACCGCGCTGGCCCTGCACACGGACTGGCGGCAGCCGTTCCGGGAGACCTCGCTGCGGCCCGGCTCCGGGCCGTGGCAGGGCCGTACGCTGGCCGGTCTGCAGCGCAGCAGTGTCCGCACGGACCGGATCGGGGTGACCGCCGGACCGGACGGGCACGTCACCACGCTGAAAATCCTCGGCGGCAACGCCCTCGACGTCCATCTGCTGCTCGGCGAGGAGGGGATGGCGCCCGGGCAGGTGCTGCACACCGGCATCGGCGTCCTGGAGCGCGCCCTGCCGGTGACCACCGGCGGCCAGCTCCCCTACGGGCCGGCGGGTCCCGGGGTGACCGTGGAGCGGCTGCCGTCGGCCACCCCGGACCCCGTGCTGCTGGATGTGACGACCGTCGGCTTCGAGGTGCGCGCCGACCACGATCTGCTGCAACTGCACGGTCTGTTCGGGCTCTCCACGGCCGCCGACGCCCGCGAGGGGCACTTCCCCGGCATCAGCGACGCGCCGCTGGCCATCGGGGCGGCCGGGCAGTCCGCGGTCGCGGAGTTCGGCCCGCTGGGCTTCCGGGCCGCGGCGGTGACGGCCGTGCTGGCCGCGCCGGGCGGCGGCCCGCCGCAGTACCGGCACGAGTCGACCGTCGTCCGGGCCACCTTCGACCGCCCGTTCGGCTTCCTCGCCGTACACCGCGACACCCGCCTGGTCCTGGCGGCGGGCTGGGTCACGGAGCCGGCGAGCGGCGCCGGCTAGCCGAAGCCGGTACCGCTGCCGGAGCCCCGTCCAGAACGGCGTCAGACGGCGGGCGGTACCCGGCCCCCGGTCACCCGCAGCCTGATCGTGCGGGCCTCGGGGCGCAGCGCGAACTCGGGCCACACGTCCGGACCGCAGGCCCGGGAGCCGAGGCCGTGCTGGGCCGCGTCGATGATGAGGTGGCTGGTGATGGACTCCGGGAGTTCGTAGGGGTGGGCGGCCCGGGCGAGCTGCTGGGGGGTGTGACGGGCCAGGGTGAAGCCGGGGCGCCGTCCCCGGGTGTCGGGGAGCGCCGTGAGGTGCAGTACCTCGGTGTCGGCGCTGGTCAGGGTGAGGTGGCGGAGCCGGGAGCGGTGGCCGGTCTCCTGGGGGCGGGCGTAGCCGGCCGCGAGGTCCGCGACGGCGGCGGAGAAGCGGCCGGTGCGGGCCGCGCGGAGGCTGTCCGGGTAGGACTCGTGCGGGCCCAGGCCGAACCAGTCGGCGCCGTCCACCGGGGCCGTCCCGTCGGGCAGTTCGAAGCGCACCCCGATCCGCGGCCACACCGTCGTCCAGCCGCGCGAGGGCTCGATGTCCACGCGCAGTTCCAGCTCGCCGTCCTCGACGGACCACACGGTCTCCACCGTCACCGACAGCGCGGAGTGCGCGGCGGAGACCCGGTCGACGGTGCGCAGGGCGTCCGTGGCCTCTTCCACGGTGACCCGCCGTGTGGTGAGGCGGTCGAGTCCGTCCCGGCGCCACAGGTCGGCGCTGGACACGTCGAAGGCGCTGGCGTCGCTGCCCTCCAGCCGGTCGGACATGCCCTCGTCGTTGTCGGTCGGCGCCCGGAACAGCTCCAGTCGCGGACCGGTCACGGCCCGTCCGGCGAGGCGGGTGAGGGAGCCTCCGGTGAACTCGGCGATGCCGAGGGTGAGGGTGCCCGCGGCCGGCCGCCAGCCGTTCCGGCGCCGGACGGCGGGTACCGGCCGCCGTACCGAGCGGTCCAGCTGGGCGGTGGCCACCTCGTGTCCGGCGGGCGCCCACGGGGTCTCCGCGGCCAGCACCGCCTCGACCGTCAGCCAGGTCTCGGCGTCCGGGGCGACCGGGACCGCCGGCAGCGGCACCCGCCCCGACTCGCCCGCGGCCACCGCCGGGACCTTCAGGTCCCCGGCCGCCACGAGGGTGCCGTCGTGCTCGACGCGCCAGCGGAAGCGCAGGTCGGAGGTGTCGGCGGAGTGCCTCAGGTTGGTGATCGCGAGCTGGTCGCCGTCGAAGGCGAACCGGATCGGCTGCACGACCGCCTTGAACTCGTGGAGGCCGGGCGTCGGCACGTCGTCGCTCAGCACCATGCCGTCCATGACGAAGTTGCCGTCGTGCACGACCTCGCCGAAGTCGCCGCCGTAGGCGTAGTACGGCGTCCCGTCCGGGGTCCTGGCCAGGATGCCGTGGTCGCGCCACTCCCAGACGAAGCCGCCGTGCAGCCGGGGGTGACGGTGGACCAGCTCCTCGTACTGGTCGAGGGCGCCGGGTCCGTTGCCCATCGCGTGGGCGTACTCGCACAGCAGGAACGGCTTGGTGCGCTGCCGGGCGCCCTGGGCGGGGGTGCAGCCGAGCAGCGGCGTCCGGGAGCCGTCGGTGCCGATCTGCTCGGTCTCCGGCACCGTCGCGTACATCCGGGAGTAGACGTCGGTGTAGTCGCCCGTGTAGTCGCCCTCGTAGTGCACGGGACGCTCCGGGTCGCGGGCGTGCACCCAGGCCGACATGGCGGCGAGGTTGGCTCCGGTGCCGGCCTCGTTGCCGAGCGACCACATGACGACGCCGGGGTGGTTCTTGTCCCGTTCGACGGTGCGCTCGATGCGGTCGAGGCAGGCCGCGCGCCAGGCCGGGTCGTCGGTCGGGTTGCCGGTCCAGCCGACGTTGTCGAAGCCGTGGGTCTCCAGGTCGCATTCGAGGACGACCCAGAAACCGAGTTCGTCGGCGAGGTCGAGCAGCCGGGGGTGCGGCGGGTAGTGGCTGGTGCGGATGGCGTTCACGTTGAACCGCTTCATCCGGGCCAGGTCCTCGCGGGCGTGCGCCTCGTCGAAGACCCGGCCGCGTTCGGGGTGGGCCTCGTGCCGGTTCATGCCGTGGAAGACGACCCGGCGGCCGTTCACCAGGAAGCGGTCACCGCGTATCTCGACGGTGCGGAAGCCCACCCGCAGGGCGATGGTCTCGGCGGCCGAGGACACGGTGACGTCGTACAGCCGGGGCTCCTCGGCCGACCACGGCTCCACACCCGGGATGTCGAGGGGTATCACGTCGGCCGCCGTCTCCCAGACCCGCTCGACGCCCAGTTCGGGGATGCGCAGGGTGACGGGGAAGGCCGAGGTGTCGGCGGTGATCTCGGGGTCGATCCGGCCGTGTCCGTCGGCGTAGCCGGTGCGCAGCCAGACGTCCTCGACGCCGCCGGCCGGGCGGGCGAGCAGGGTGACGTCCCGGAAGATGCCCGGCAGCCACCACTGGTCCTGGTCCTCCAGGTAGCTGGCCGCCGACCACTGGTGCACCCGGACGGCGACGACGTTGTCTCCGGGGCGGACCGCGGACGTCACGTCGAACTCGTGGGCCAGCCGGCTGCCGCTCGCGCTGCCGATCTCGACGCCGTTCACCCACACCTTGAACAGCGACTCCACCCCGTCGAAGCGCAGCAGCACCCGCTCGGCGTCCGACCAGCCGTCGGGGACGCCGAAGTGGCGGCGGTAGTCGCCGGTGGGGTTCTCGTCGGGGACGTGCGGCGGGTCGATCGGGAACGGGAACTGGATGTTCGTGTAGATCGGCCGGCCGTAGGCGCCGTCGCCCTCCAGCACCCAGTGCGCGGGCACCGGGATGCCGTCCCATCCCTGGTCGTCGAAGTCCTCCTCCGCGAACCGCTCGGCCACGGCCGCCGTCGGCGACAGCCGGAAGCGCCAGTTCCCGTTCAGCGAGAGGGCGGGGGCGTCGGAGTGCAGCCACGAGCGGGCCGGGCGCAGGGCGCCACGCCACGGGGCGGTGTCCGATACGTACGCGGAGTGCTCGGAGGGCAAGAGTTCACAACTTTCTGGGTGTCGGGGGGTGTTGTCCACTAGCGGAGGACGACGGTGCGGATCTCCCAGGGGCCGAGGACGAGTTCGAGCCCGTCCCCCGCCACCGGCTCCGCGGCGATCGGCCGGCCGAGCAGGTCGACGGTCGTGGCCTCGGTGAAGGCGCCGGTCACCCGGACGGTCGACGCGGTGTCCCGCAGCGCGGCCAGCCGGACCTCGGTGCCGGGCCCGTGCCCGGCGTCGGTGACCCGGCGGATGCTGGACACCTGGACGTCCCGGCCGTCGACCTGCACACCGGTCGCGTCCGGAGGCAGCGGGCCGCCGCCGGGCGCGGTCCCGCGGGCGACCAGGACGTCGGCCCGGAACTCCTCTGCGAGCGCGACCGCGTTCGCGCCCCGCCAGCCGCTCGCCCAGGGCAGCACGGCGAACCGGTTCTCGATGCGCATGCCCAGGTCCTGCGCGCCCGGGACGGGGATCTCGCTCGCCGCGGGTTCGTCGCGCAGGGGGTGGAGGTTGACGCTGATCGAGCCGACGGCGCGGAGCAGGGTGAGGGCGAGCGCGGAGCCGCCGTCGACGAGTTCGTACTCGGCGGAGTGGTCGAGCAGGACGGTGGCCGGGCCCGCCGACACGAAGGAGCTCGCGGGGAAGGTCGGCAGGGGGTACTCGCCCCAGCCGCCCTCGGCGGTCAGTCCGCGCTCGGTGACGGCGAACTGCCCGGCCGACGCGGAGGCGCTGACCGGCACGGGCAGCGGCACGTGGAACCGCAGCCGGTGGTCGGCGGACCGGTTGAGGAACGCGGTGGAGATCCGGACGAACGGCTCGCCCGCGCGGACCTCCACCACCATGTCCACGGGGGTGGGGACGGTACGGCCGTCCCGCCGGTCCCGGTCGTCCGCGCCGAGCGCGGCCGGCCAGTCGTAGACGCGGGTGACGCGCAGCCTGGCCCGCAGCGGGCCCTGGTCGAGGAGTTCGACGCCGACCCGGGCCGGCTCGGACACGAGGACGTCGTGCGCCGGAGGGGCGTAGTTGTAGCTGTCGCCCCGGTCGCCTCCGTCGACGAGACGGCCGACTCCGGACAGGACGGTGCCGTCGGGCCCGGTCACCTCCAGGGTGCCGTCGGCGGCCACCGTGACCTCGACCAGTCCGTTCGCGAGCCGGTCGGGCGTCGCCGTCACCGGGCGCAGCGCCGGGGCGGCGGGCCGGTCGGCCGGCTCGACCCGGAAGGCGGCCAGTCCGGCGGCGGGGACGGGCACGGCCACCAGCGCGGTGGCCCGGGCCTGGGCCAGGGTCCGGACCCGCCACTCCCCCGGGTGCGCGGCCGCGGCGGCGGCGACCTCGCCACGCAGGGTCATCAGGTCGAAGGGGCCGGCCGGTGCCTCGGCGAGGTGGAAGACCAGGGAGTTCGGGGTGAGTTCGTAGCGGTCGATCAGCAGGCCGAACAGCTCGCGGCGGTGGATCCGGCGCAGCACGCGTTCGAGCCGCGAGGCGTCGAGCCGCTCGTCACTGAGGACGGTCGGGGCCTCGGAGACCAGCTGGACGGGGTGCGCCGAGCCGTCGGCGGTGGTCGCGACCAGCGTGCGCCCCTCCGGTGCGGCGACGACGTCCACCTCGACCAGCGCGGTACGGGGTACGGGCAGCGGGTTGGCGACCAGGTGGCCGTCGCTCGGGACCAGGGCGGCGGGCTCGGCGAGGGCCGCGTCCCGGACCGCACGGGCGGTCTGCGCGGCCTCGGCGAGGCGGGCGGCGACCTGGTCGCAGGTCTCGTCGGTGCCGGAGCCGACCACCGAGTCATGGGCGGTCGACTCGATGATCTTGTGCCAGGCGAGGGCGAGGAAGTGCGACTCGTCGCGCCGGGACCACAGGGCGTTCATCCGCTCGGCGTGGTCGACGGTCCGCTCGGCAAGGGCCATCCGCTGCTTGAGCCCGAGCCGCACGGACAGCACGCCCGGCAGGATGTTGCCCCGGACGTGGCTGCGCAGTTCACCGGTGACGACGGCGGTCGCCTCGTCCCGCACGTGCTTGCGGAGGTACTCGTCGAGCGTGCCGACGGTGATCGGCCGCTGCTCGCCGGAGGCCCGCCGCAGCCAGTCCCCCAGCTTCGGGTCGGGCGCGTTGTGGTCGGTGCCGGCCATGGCGAGGAGCGGGTCGCCGCCCCAGCGTCCGGCGGTCAGCTCGGCGTACTCGGCGAGCGCCTGCCGGATCCGGTCCGGTACCAGCAGGACGTCGAGTCCGTTGTCGTACCCGTCGAAGAGGAACTCGGTGCGGACCTCGGAGCCGTCCGGGGCGCGCCAGCGGAAGGCGTGGCCGTCGACCGAGCCGGGCACCCCGCGCCACAGGGCGGCGTGCTCGATGCCGGCGCGGGCCAGGATCTGCGGCATCTGCGCGATGTGGCCGAACATGTCCGGGAGGTAGCCGACGGGCATGGCCCCGCCGAGGCGCTCCGCGGCCGCCCATCCCATCTGGAGGTTGCGGACGATGGTCTCGCCGGAGCAGAGGAACTCGTCGAGCAGGATCAGCCAGGGTCCGACGGCCAGCCGGCCCTCGCGGACCAGGGCGGCGACCCGGTCGCGGTTCTCCGGGCGCATCTCCAGGTAGTCCTCGACCGCGGCCATCTGCCCGTCGACGGTGAACCGGAAGTCCGGGTCGGCGTCGGCGGTCGCCAGCACGGTGTCGAGGGCGGTGACGAGGCGGTGCCGGAACACCTGGAACGGCTCGTACCACTCCCGGTCCCAGTGGAAGTGGGGCACGAAGACGGCGGAGTCGGGCATGACGCGGAACACCTTCTGTGTGGGGGTCACTTGAGCGAGCCGGCGGCGAGGCCGGTCCGCCAGAAGCGCTGGAGCAGGATGAACACGATGATCACGGGCACGATCGACACCAGCGAGCCGGTGATGATGGACTGCTGCAGCAGGGGAGCCCGCGCGGTCTGGCCGTTCCACTCGTACAGGCCGAGCGTGATCGGGAAGAGGGACTCCTTCTGGAGCATCACCATCGGCAGGAAGAAGTTGTTCCAGATGGCCACGAACTGGAACAGGAAGATGGTCACCAGGGCCGGTGTCATCAGCCGGAACCCCACCGAGAAGAAGGTGCGGAACTCGCCCGCGCCGTCCAGCCGCGCCGACTCGATCAGCTCCTGCGGCACGGACGCGTTCGCGAAGATACGCGCGAGATACACGCCGAACGGGCTGACGATGCTGGGCAGGAAGACCGCGAGGTAGGTGTTGACCAGGCCGGTCGCCGAGAACAGCAGGAACAGCGGCAGGGCGAGCGCGGTGGTGGGGACCAGGACGCCGCCGAGGATGACGGAGAACAGGAACTCCCGGCCGCGGAACCGGAACTTGGCGAGGGCGTAGCCGCACAGCGCCGAGATCAGGGTGCCGACGGCCGCGCCCAGCACCGCGTAGATCACGGTGTTGAGGATCCAGCGGCCGAAGATGCCGTCGCTGCGGGTGAACAGGACATGCAGGTTGTCGAAGAGGTTGAAGTGCGAGAACGCCAGCCCGTTGGTGGAGGCGAGGTCGCCCTGCGGCTTGGTCGACGCGACGATCAGGAAGTAGACCGGCAGCAGGAAGTAGATGGTCAGCAGCAGCATCAGGGCCATGGCGGCCGTACGGCTGACGCGGCTCTCGCGGATCATGGAGGTGTTGTCGCTGTTGCTCACAGTCCCGCCTTCTTCGAGGTCAGTCGCATGAACCCGAAGCTCAAGACGAAGGTGATGACGGCGATGACGACGGAGATGGCCGCGGCCTGCTGGTAGTTGTTCCCGGAGGCCACCGTGTAGGCGAGCATGTTCGGGGTGAACGTGCTGGAGATGTTCGAGGAGATCTGCCGCAGCACGGCCGGCTCGGCGTACAGCTGGAGTGTGCCGATGATCGAGAACACCGTGGTCAGGACGATCGACGGGGCGATGATCGGCACCTTGACCCGCCAGGCGATGGTCCAGTTGTTCGCACCGTCGATCTTCGCGGCCTCGTACAGCTCCTGCGGGATCGACTGGAGCGCCGAGAACATGATCAGCATGTTGTAGCCGGTCCACAGCCAGGTGGAGACGTTCGCGGTCGACCACAGGACGGCACCGGGGCCGAGGAAGTCGGGGTGCAGCCCGATGCCGTTCAACGCGTCGACGACGGGGCTGAGCTGGGGCGAGTAGAGGTACGACCACATGATCGCGGCGATGACACCGGGCACCGCGTACGGCATGAACGCGGTGATGCGGAAGAACCCCTTGGCCTTCAGCAGCGGCGTGTCGAGGAGCAGCGCGATGGTCAGGGCGACGAAGAGCATGACGGGCACCTGCACGATGCCGAACAGCCCGATGCGGCCGATGCTGGACCAGAACTCGGTGTTCTGGAACACCTTCACGTACTGCTCGAAGCCGCCGAAGGTCGTGTACGACGTCCCGTACTGCCCTCCGCTGCGGCGCACGACGCGGACGCTCTGCCAGAGCGCGTAGCCGACCGGCACCAGGTAGAAGAGCAGGAACGGCAGGAAGAACGGGGTGACGAAGGCGGCGATGGTGCCCGCCCGGGGGCCGCCGCCGTTGAGGCGGCGGCGACGGCCCCCGGGCATGGTCACCGCGCCGGACGCGCGGTTCACGAGATCGGTCATACCGCGGTCACTTACCCGCCGTCGCCGGGATCGCCTGGTCCTTCATCGACTTCAGCGCGGCGGCCTGGGCGGCCGCGAGCGCGTCGGTGAGCGTGCCCTTCCCGGCCGCGGCCTTGGCCATCGCGTCCTGGAGCGCCAGGTTCACCGTCTTCTGCGTGGGGCCCCAGGCGAAACTGGTGTCGATCTTCTTGGACGAGGCGGCGAAGACGTCGAAGATCTTCTCGTTGTTGTAGTACGGCACGCCCTGCTTCAGCGCGGGAAGGTCCAGGCCGGCGGTGGCCGCCGGGTAGAGGCCGCCCAGCTTGTTCTCCAGCGCCAGCGCGTCCGGGTCGGTGTTCAGCCAGGTGTTGAACTCGACCGACTCGTACAGGTGCTTGCTGCCCTTCATGAACGCGACGGTCGAACCGCCCCAGTCACCGGAGCCGCCGCTCGTGCCCCAGGTCGGCATCGGGACGATCGACCACTTCCCGGCCTGCTTGGGCAGGTTGTCGCGGAACCCGCTGTACCCCCAGGCGGCACCGACGTAGCTGGCGATCTGGTCCTTCTGGTACGCCGCGTACATCTGCGTCGACCCGTTGGCGAGGTCGGTGCGCACGACCTTCTCGGAGATCAGCTTCTGCCAGTAGTCGGCGACCTGCTTGCTCTGCTGCGACTCGACGGTGACCTGCCACTTGTCGCCGGAGTAGCCGTACATCTTGGCGTCGTTCTGCCAGAGGAGCCCGTTGAACCACTCGGCGTTGTTCGGGTCGAAGAACGTCATGTCGAGGTTCGGGTCCGCCTTGTGCAGCTTCTGGGCGGCCGTCGCGTACTCGTCCCAGGTCGTGGGGACGGCGACGTTGTACTTCTTGAAGAGGTCGGTGCGTACGAACAGGGCCATCGGGCCGGTGTCCTGCGGGATGGCGAACACGCCGGTGCCGCCGAAGCTGGCCTGCGACCAGGTCCACGGGACGAACTTCGACTCGGCCGCGGTGGCCGCCTTGCAGGCGGAGGCGTCCACGAAGGCGCTCTGCGTGCGCAGGTTGGGAAGCTCGTCGTAGCCGACCTGGGCGAGGTCCGGCGCCTTGCCCGCCTTGAGAGCGTTGCCGATGAGGCCGTACTGGTCGTTGGAGATGTTCTTCATCTGGACCTGGACGTCCGGGTGCTGCTTGTTCCACAGGGCGACGACCTTGTCCATGCCCGGGACGGTGTTCCAGTACTGGAGGGTGACCTTGCCCTTCGTGGGCGCGCAGGACGAGGCGGACGCCTTGTCCGACGAACCGGACGAGGAACATCCGGCGAGTACGACGATGCCCGCTGTGGCGGCCGCGGCGGCGAGGCGGGTGCGTGTGACTGTGCTGCTCATATCTTCCGTTCCAGAGAACGCCTGGCGAGGGTCGGCAGGCGGGTCGACGTTGACACCTGGAGGCGGATGCCTTCTGGTTGGAATCAGGTTCCGTGAGCGGTAACGTGAGCGCTCACGGGAGCGGTAACGGGAAGTTGATTGGGAGTGTGAGCTTCGGTCCGCCGGAGTGTCAAGGCTCAAAACATCGGACCCGGCATACTCGGTGTCCCTGCGACGCGGTCGCGTCGGCAACTGCACGGAGGTGAGCGATGGCGTCGTCGGGGACCGGACCCCGCAGGGTGACGATCGACGATGTGGCCGAGGCCGCGGGCGTGTCCCGGCAGACCGTGTCACGCGCGCTCAACGACAAGGGCGAGATCGGCGTCTCCACCAAGCAGCGCGTCCTGGACGCCGCCCTCGCGCTGGGCTACCGGCCGAGCCGGTTCGCCCGGGGGCTGGTCCGGCAGGACACGATCAGCGTCGGACTGGTGATCCCCGATCTGCTCAACCCGTTCTTCACCGAGGTCGCCGCCGCCGCGCTGGACGCGGCCCGGGGCCGCGGCTGGCACGTGGTGGTGTACGACACCGGCGACCGCGTCGAGGAGGAGCAGGGCACCCTGGAGGTGATCGCCTCGCAGGTGGACGCCGTGGTGGGCTATCTGAGTCTGCCGGAGGACGAGATCGCGCGGCTCACCCGGGGGCTGCCCGTCGTCCTCATCGACCGGAAGCGCCCCACCGAGCGGTTCAGTTCGATCCGGATCGACGGCGAGGCGGGGGTGCACGCGGCGATACGGCACCTGATAGGAGCCGGGCACCAGCACATCGGCATGCTGGACCACGCGGAACGCTCCGAGCCGAGCGTCCGGCACGAGTGGTTCGACACGGCGATGTCCGCGTGCGCGCTGGACTCCGGTTCGGTGGCCCGCGCCGACCAGAGCGTGGAGGGCGGGGAGCGCGCGCTCCAGGAACTCCTGGCCCGGCATCCGCACCTGACCGCCGTGTTCACGTTCAACGACATCATCGCCTTCGGGGCGTTGCGCGCCGCCCGCCGGCTCGGCCGCCAGGTCCCCGGGGATCTCGCCGTACTGGGCTTCGACGGCCTGGGCCTGGGCACCCTCGTCGAGCCGGCGCTGACCACGGTGGCCCTGGACACCCGCCGCCTCGGCGCGCTCGCCGTCGAACAGACGGCCAGACTCCTGACCGGAGCCCACCCGCTGCGCCCCGACGAACTGACGGTGGGGGCGGAACTGCGGCTGCGCGAGTCGGCGTAGCTGGCGGACGGAACAGCACCTGCGCGATCCGGCGTCACCGGCGGACCGGCGTCACGGGCGGACCGGCGTCACCGGCGGGGCGGTCACGCGGGCTCGGCGGCCGGCCTTCCGTCCGCCGTGCCCAGGCGGGCCTGTTCGTCCTCGACGATCCGGCGGGCCAGGTCCATGTCCGACACGTCGACCGCGTCCGGGGTGGCTTCGGCCACCGCGCTGCGGCGGGCGTAGGCGTCGAACAGACGGGTCTTGTTCTCCATCATCTTCACCAGGCGTTCGTCCACTCCCCCGGTGGCGAGCAGGCGGTGCACCCGGACCGGTCTGACCTGGCCCATACGGTGGGCCCGGCCCACCGCCTGGTGTTCGACGGTCGGTTTGACCTGGGGTTCGCAGATGACGACGACCGAGGCGGCCTGCAGGTTGAGGCCGACGCCCGCCGTCTGGATCTGCGCCAGCAGCACGGCGGGGCCCGGGGCGGCGGTGAAGTCGTCGACGATCTGCTGCCGCCGTCCGGCGGGGACACCGCCGGTGAGCGGGCCGAACAGCGTGACCCGGTCGGCGAGCGCGTCCTGCACCACCCGCAGGACGTCCTTGAAGTACGAGAAGACCAAGGTCTTCTGCCCGTTCTCGGCGGCCTCCTCGACGATCTCCCGGAGCCGCTCCAGCTTGGCCGACCGCTCCGGGCGCAGATACGCGGCCCTGCGCATCGCCAGGAAGTTGCCGGCCCGCACGGCCTCGCGGTACGCCTCCTCGTCCGACGCGGTCAGCTCCTCCCACTCGTCGGTCCGCTGGAGGCTCGGGAGTTCCGTCAGCACGTCCTGCTGGTTGCGCCGCAGGTAGACGGGGGCTACGGCCTTGCGGAAGGCGACCGAGCCGGCCAGGGCGCCGTCCCGCTCCGCCGAGGCGCCGTCCCGCTCCGCCAGGGACTCCGCGACACCGCTGTGGAGCATCCCGACCAGGTTGCGGAACTCCACGACCCGGTTCTCCATCGGGGTTCCGGTCATGAAGAGGGTGCGCTCGCAGCGCTCCGCCCACCGGGCGACCGCCTGGGACCGCTTGGTCTTCGGGTTCTTCACGGCGTGCGCCTCGTCGACCACGAAGAGGCCGACCTCGCCGCTCCCCGGTTCCGGGAATCCGCGCAGGGCGTCGAACGTCGTCACCGCGACCCCGCCCCGCCCCTGCCAGTCGGCGAACGCCTTGTGCCGGTCGGGGCCGTGGAGCAGTGTCACGCGCAGGGCGCTGCGGGCCGAGATCTCCCGGGTCCAGTTGACGAGGACGCTCGCCGGGCACACCACCACGAAGTGGCGCTGCCCTTCGGCGGCCAGGTGGGCCAGCACGGCGATCGCCTGGATGGTCTTCCCGAGGCCCATCTCGTCCCCGAGGATCGCCTTGCGCTGCGCCAGGACGAAACGCGCGCCGAACGCCTGGTAGCCGCGCAGGGAGACCCGCCGGTGGGTGTCGTCGAGCCGCTGGGCGCGGACCCGCTCGGCGATCTCGTCCGGCAGGAAGCCCTCGGCGGCGGCCGTGTCGGGCCGGTGCTCGGAGATCTCCGCGAGCAGGCCGTAGTACTCGGCGGAGCGCAGTTCGAAGTCCGCCCAGGCGGCGAGGTCGGAGGACGGCCCGCGGAGCAGGTCCACCGAGGACTGGGCGAACAGCTCGGGCAGCCCGGCCCGCTCCGCCTCCGCCAGCAGGGAGCGGAGCTCGGTCACCGCCGCCAGCGCGCGAGCCTTCTTCTCCCGCCCCGCCAGCAGCATCCGCAGGCGCCCGGTGGCGGGTCCGGCGGCGGCCAGCAGCGGCTCCAGCCGCTTCGCCGTCTCGGTGGCCCGGGCGACGGCGCGCACGGCGTCCGGGCCGGCCTCCACGAGGGTGTGCAACGCCGTGACCAGCGCGGTGGTGCCCGGCTCCGGCCGGTCCACGTCGATATGGACGGCCACGGTCTCGTGCACGGCGTCGGAGAGGCTGCGGGCCGCGGCGAGCATCTGGTCCGCGGTGCGCCGGCCGACCCCGGGGAGCTGCCGCAACCGGTAGGCGCCGGCCGCCAGCACCTCGCCGACCGTGCGCGGTCCGCTCTGCTCGACATGGTCCAGCCGCAGCCGTCCTTCGGTGACGTCCTGGAGCCGGGCGATGGGAAGGACGTCCAGTTCCCGCTGTGCCGCCGCGTCGTGGAGCGGCGTCAGGGCCGCCCGTACCGCGTCGACCGCCCTGCCGTGATCGGCGACGACGTCGCGCGCGGCCGTATGCAGCCGCGTCCCCCGCGCGACCAGTTCCCGCTCCGCCCGCCCCACGTCCCCCGCCCCCTCGTTCGCCGTCCCCGCATCCTCCCACCGTCCGCAGACGCAGACGGAGGCAGAGACAGAGACAGAGACAGACGGAGGCAGAGACCGAGACGGAGGCACACGGGCCGCTGCCCTGGCGGGACGGGAGGGGAGACGCGTGGCCCGGCGGCACGGGGACGGACCGGTGTTCCGGCGGCACCGGCGGAGGCGTGCCGGGCGGTGGCCTTGGCGGAGGTGGTGGGGCGGTTCTCGGTGCGGGAGTGGGTGGCCGGTTGCTTCCGGCGTGCTCAGGTTCCCTTCGCCGACCGGCGTGCCCGGCGGTTGCGCCAGCGGGTCACCAGCCACAGGACGTTGACTCCGCCGAGGGTGACCAGCACGGCCACCGAGTCGGCGGTGCGCGCGAGGCCCTGGTCCGCGCCCAGTCCCCGGGCCGCGCGGACCAGCAGGGTGAGGTCGGCGGGAAGGGTGACGGCGGCCATGAACGCCAGGCAGGCCACCGTGCCGGCCACGAGGACGACGCTGTAGAGGCGGACGGCCCGGCGCTCGTGCGGGGGCAGCCGGGTGCTCGGGTCACCGGCTCCGGCGGGGCGGGGGGCGCGCAGCAGCCGTCGGAACCGGTAGCGGGCGTAGGCGAGACCGTCGCCGTACAGGTTCCGGCAGCCGGTGACGTCCTGGAGGACGAAGTAGAGGTCCGTGCGCGTGAACACCATGCACTGGAAGGGCAGGGGCAGCAGGGCCAGCAGCAGGCCCGCGGCCAGCACGCGGTGGGCCGTCGTCCCGGTGTCCGTCACGGCGAGGACCAGTACCAGGGCCGAGGCGACGGACAGGTTGAGGGCGATACCGGCCAGGTAGGCCGTCAGCCGCTGGCGGCGGGGCGCGAGTTCGATGCCGCTGATGTCGGTCTGCATGACGAGGAACTGCAGCCGGGTGCCCAGCCGCATCCTCCCCGGCACGCCCGCGGCCCGGGCGGTGACCAGATGCGCCAGCTCATGGGCGAACAGCAGCGCCCACCCGGCCGCCGCCCCGGTGAGCAGGACCAGGCTGCCGTGCGGGCTCCACAGCAGGTCCCGGTAGCCGGGGACCAGGTCGGGACGGCGGACCAGGACGGCGACGGCGGCCGTCAGCAGTACCGCGACGAGCACCGCGAGTGTCGGGTGCAGGGCGAACCGGACGGCGCCGGGCCGCAGCCACGGCAGGGACGCGCGCGGCGGTACGGCGTCCGCGACCGGGCAGTCCCCGATCCGCGCCACGAACCCCAGGGCGGCCAGGTCCCTGACGAAGTCCGTGATGTCGAGTTCCTCGCCGGTCTCCGCGCGCAGCAGTTCCGCCGTGCGGGCCACGCTCAGCCCCCGGCCGAGGAGTTCCACCGCACGGACCCCGGCCGCCGGCAGGGCTACGAAGGTCCGGGTGGCCATGCGGCCCACGATCCACTCGTCCCGGTCCCGCCGTATCCCGAGGTCGTGCAGCAGGACCCGGGTCGACGGCTCGATCCGGGGCCGGTCCGTCGCCGCGGTGTCCGTCATGTCAGGTCCCCGGCGGTCAGGTCTCCGGCGGTCAGGTCTCCGGTCGTCCTGCCCGTCCCGGTCGTCCGGGGCGCGTGGGCAGCGCCGCAGGCGGGGCAGTCGGGGCGGCGCTCGGAGCGTTGCATCACGGGGTCGCCGGGCACCATGAGGTTGAGGCCGAACCGGCATCCGGGCTCGACCGGCGGGATCCCGCACAGCAGCATCAGCGCGGCATGGGCCAGCAGGCTGCCGGACAGGCCCGCGGTCACGGCGTTGACCGGGTTCCACGGCATACGGGGTGAGGCGACCTCCTCGTCCTGGCCGGGCGCGAGCCGCAGATCGCGCCGCTCGATCTCGGCGCTGCGCAGACACTCCCAGCACGCACCCCGGCCGGGCCTGAACACCCCGACGCTCACCAGCGGACCGCGATATCCGGCTTCGGCCCATGCGGTGCCGGTGGCCAGACAGACCTGGTTGGCCCATCTGCGGATCACGGCGGGGCGGTCGGCGGCGAGGAGGAGCACGTCGTACCCCGCGCCGCCACCGGAGCGGGAGCCTGAGCCGGAGTCGCCGGAGCCGCCGACGCCACCGGAGCCACCGGGGCCACCGGGGCCACCGGCCAGCAGGTCTTCGAGGTCCGCCGGCCCGTGCACCTCGCGGCGTTCGCCCGTGACCGTCGTGTCCGAGTTCAGGGCGTGCAGCGCCGTCAGCGCCGCGTCGATCTTCGGCGTACCGAGGTCGCGCTCGCCGAAGAGGGTCTGCCGGTTGAGGTTGGACAGTTCGACGACGTCCGGCTCGACGCAGTGCAGCCGTCCCACCCCCGAGGCCACCAGGTCCCGCGCGGCGGCCCCGCCGGTACCGCCGACGCCGACCAGCAGCACCCGGGCCCGGCGCAGCCGCAGCTGCGGCTCCCAGGCGCTCTCCCGGGGCCGGAGGTCCATCCAGCGCAGGAGGGTCATGCCCCTGCCGTACCGCTCGCGTTCCCGCGCGGACAGCTCCGCCGGCGGCGCGGCACCGGCGTCCTCCACGTACCCGGCCATGGTCAGGTCCGTGATCGCCTGGGCGATGTCCGGGTCCGGCAGCCGCAGTCCCGGGTGGCGGCGGGACACCTCGGCGACGATGTCCGCGGCGCTCCGGGTGCCGTCCATGGTCTCGACCAGCGTCCACACCCAGCCGTCGGGATCCGTGACCTCGGCACCGATGCCGTGTACGACACTTCCGATCCGCACGTGGCCGTCGACGGTCCGGTAGGCCCGGTGTTCCGGCTTGATCCGAGGCCGCCGCATCGCGGGCACCGTCATCTTCGCGCCAATCTCCTGAGCGCCAACTTGTCGGTGGACAAAGGACGTTGACAAGGTTCACCGGTTCGGCCAACTCTGGCAAGAGCACGACAACCATGACACGCCACAGCCACCACCGGGAGGACATGGCATGCCGAACAAGATCGAGATCCGGCCGCTGGACAAGAAGGAGACCACCGGCGAGAGCGGTGGCAACGGCGGCAGCTGACCAGGTGCCGATGCTGGACCGATACCTCACGGTCGCGGAAGTCACCGACTCGGCACGGCGGCTGGTCTCCCGGTTCCCCGGGACCGGCCGGCTGCGCCGGATCGGCACGTCCCGGGCCGGCCGCCCGATCCTGATGCTGTCCGTGGGACACGGTCCGCACCACGTCCTGGTGGTCGCCCGGCCGCACCCCGACGAGCCGGTCGGCGGCACCACCGCGATCGCCCTGGCGGAGCACGTCGCGAGCGGCCTGGCGAAGCGGGGGGCGAGCGTTCTGGCGGAGCGGGGGGCGCGCGGCCTGGCGGAGCGGGGGGCGCGCGGCCACCAGCCGCCCACGGCGGCGGATCCGCCGACGGCTACCGATCCGCCGACGGCTGCCGATCCGTCCACGCCGACCGTCCCGTCCACGGTCACCGATCCGTCCCTCGTCACCTGGGACATCGTGCTGTGCCTTGACCCGGACGGCGCCGCGCTCAGCCAGGGCATCGAAGAGGCGACGGCCAGGCCCCGCCACACCCTGGCCGACTACTACCGTGCCGCCTACCGCCCGGTCGCGGCGGAACAGCCGGAGTGGGCGCCCATCGAATCCCGGCATCTCCCGGAGAGCCAGGCGCTGTTCGACGTCATCGACGAACTGCGGCCGGTCCTCCAGTGCTCCCTGCACAACGTCGACGCGGGCGGCACCTGGGTCCAGTTGACCCGCGACCTCCCCCGCTTCGCCGCGCCGTTCCGGAAGTCCGCCGCCGAGCTGGCCATCCCGGTCCAGTACGGCACGTTCGACGCCCTGTACTGGGAGAACCCGGGCCCCGGCGTCTACGTCCTGCCGCCGCCACAGAGCGCGGCCCGTCTGGCGGCCGGGTCCGAGAACATCGGGTTGTCCACGTGGTGCGCACCCGCGCGGTACGGCGGGGTCACGGCGATCATCGAGGTGCCCCTGTGGGGGACCGACCTGGCCGACGACCCGTCCCCGCGCCCGGACGCCGGTGCCGTACTGCGTGACCTGGCCGGGCTGGTACGGGACGGCGGACGCCAGGTGACCGCCGTACTCGACAAGGCCCGCCCCTTCCTGCCACCGGCCCGGGACAACGCGCCCAGACGAGTCCTGGAGTGGATGGCCGACGGCCTCTACGACCTGGTCGCCGACTCCTGGGAACCGCTCGCCCGGGAGGCGGCCGACGGTCCGCCGGGGTTGACGACAGCCCAGCTCTGCGCCTTGGACATCGTGGCGCGCCGCCAACCGCTACGCGCCGCGGGCCTGCTGCTACGACTGCTGGAGACGGCGGACGATCCTGCCGCGCCGGGCCTGCGCCGCGATCTGGACGACCTCTTCACCACCTGGTGCGCGGACTTCGAGAAGACCCTGCACCTGCGCCGGGTACCCGTGCGCCAACAGGTCGCCCACCAGACACGCACCATCCTGGCGGCCGCCGAGAGCGCGCTGACCGCCCTCCGATGAGAAGGCCCCGGGCCGAGGCCGGCGCGGTTCGAACGCAGGGGCGCCCACCCTCCGGGGCGCGGCCGCAGCCGGGGCCCCGGGAGGCCAGCCTGGGCACCGCCGCCTCCATCACCCTGCTCTCAACACCCTCCGACCGACCGGAACCACCCGGATGCGCGGCGTCGACGGCACGGCCGCGACCCGCTCCGGGCCACTCCGAGCCCTTCCTTCCGAGCCGCTCGTACGGTTCCCGGGCCACTCCGGACTGCTCCGGACTGCTCCGGCCACGGCGGTAGGCGCCCGGTCCCCTGGCCGAGTGTCCGTCAGTGGTCCGGTGTGTCGGCGGCGACCGCGGAGGCGGCGGTGTTGTAGCGGGCGAGGAGGCCGCGCAGGGCCTGGACCTCCTCCGCGGCCCAGCCCTCGGTGCGGGTGTCGACCTCCCGGTACATCAGGGCGTCGGCGCGGGTGAGGAGTTCCCTGCCGTGGTCGCTGGGTCGCAGCAGCTGGGCTCGGTGGTCGTGCGGGTCGGCCTCGCGTACCACCAGGCCGGCGCGTTGCAGAGCGGCGACCTGGCGGCTGATCGTGGACTTGTTGAGGCCGTAGAGGCCGACCAGGTCCGCCGCGCGCGCCCCGTCGCGCGCGTCCATCTCGGACAGCAGGGAGTAGTCGACGAAGCTCAGTTCCGGGTGGAGCCGTTCGGCGTTGCCCCGGAAACGCCGGGAGAGAGTCACCAGCTCGCGGACCAGTCCCCGGAGCTCTGCGTCGTCGTCCGCCACGTGCGTGTCCCTTCCCTACGGCTCGGGCTCCCGCCTCGGAGTTTCATTTTGCAACAGACGGCAGGCGGATCTACAGTGGCTGTGTTGCATTATGCAACTCACATCGTCACCACAGACACCACGACGCCCCCAGAGCACTCCGGGGCACCCCGAGCACTCCGGGGCACCCCGGGGGTACCCGAGGCACTCGGCCGAGGGCAGGTGTACAACGTTTCGTCCCCTTAATGTCGTTATGTCAGTCATGGGGACGTGAGAGGCGGGCGAGAGCCATGCGAGTCGAGGACGTCGTCCACGCACCGAGCACACCACTGGACGCCCCGGCCTTCCCGGCGGGTCCGTACCGGTTCACCGACCGCGAGTATCTGAACATCACCTACCGGACGGATCCCGGGGCCCTGGAGCGGGTGGTGCCGGAGCCGCTGCGGGTGACGGAGCCGCTGGTGCGGTTCGAGGTCATGCGGATGCCGGACGTCACCGGGCTGGGCGACTACACGGAGTCGGGCCAGCTCGCCGTCGTCGAGTACGAGGGCGAGACGGGCGAGTACAGCCTGTCGATGTACGTGGACAACTTCCCCGCGATCGCGAGCGGCCGGGAGATCGGCGCCTTCCCGAAGAAGCTCGGCAGGCCCCGGCTCTTCGTCGACCAGGACACGCTCGTCGGCACCCTGGACTACGGCTCGCTGCCCGTCGCCCGCGCGACGATGGGCTACAAGCACCGGCAGCTGGCCACCGAGAAGGCCCGCGAGGAGCTGACGCTGCCGACGTTCATGCTCAAGAAACTTCCGCATTACGACGGTTCGCCGCGCATCTGCGAACTCGTCCGGACCCGGATCGGCGACCTCACGGTCAAGGGCGCCTGGAGCGGACCCGCCCGGCTGCAACTGCTGGCCCACGCGCTGGCCCCGCTCGCCGACCTGCCGGTCCTGGAGGTCGTCTCCGCCTCGCACATCCTCACCGACCTGACCCTGGGCCGCGCCCGGGTCGTCCACGACTACCTGGCCTGACCGCTCTCCCCTCTCTCCCCCTGCACACCCCCCACGCCGAGTCGAAGAAGAGCAGGTGTCCCGCATGTCCGAGAACGACAGCATCGCCGGAATCCGCAAGGTCACCGTGGTCGGAGGAGGCGTCATCGGTGCCTCCTGGGCGGCGCTGTTCCTGGCCCGCGGCCTGTCCGTCACCGTCAGCGACCCGCAGCCGGGAGTCGACGAGGCCGTACGCACGTATGTCGCACAGGCCACGCCCGCGTTGAAGGCGCTCGGGCTGGACACCTCGGCGCTCACCGCGCGGCTGTCCTTCGAGCCGGACCTGGCCGCCGCCGTCCGCGAGGCGGACCTGGTGCAGGAGAACGGCCCGGAGCGGCTGGAGGTCAAGCACGAGATGTGGCACACCATCGAGAGCAACGCACCGGCCGACGCCCTGTTCGCCACCTCCACCTCGGGCATCCCCGCCACCGAGATCGCCACCGCCCTCAGGGACCCGGCCCGGCTCGTCGTCGGGCACCCCTTCAACCCGCCGCATCTGGTGCCGCTGGTGGAGGTCGTTCCCGGCGAGCGGACCTCGGCGGAGACGGTCGAACGCGCCCGTGCCTTCTACCGCGGCCTCGGCAAACAGCCACAGGTGCTGCGCAAGGAGGTGCCCGGCTTCGTCGCCAACCGGCTGCAGTCGGCGATCTTCCGCGAGTGTGTGCATCTGGTCAGCGAGGGCGTCGTCACCATGCAGGAGCTCGACGACATCGTCACCTCGTCCATCGGCCAGCGCTGGGCCGTCGCCGGGCCCTTCCGCTCCTTCCACCTCGGCGGCGGGGAGGGCGGACTGACGCACTTCATGGACCATCTGGGCATCGGCATGGAGCGGCGCTGGGCCGACATGGTCCAGGAGAAGGTGGCCTTCGACGAGCCCACGAGGCGGTTGCTGACCGAGCAGGTCAAGGACTTCGGCGGCACCGTCGACGAACTCGCCGCCGAGCGCGACCGCAGGCAGATCGCCCTGCTGCGCGCCCTGGGCAAGACCTTCGACGCCTGACCCGCACCCGCCCTCACCGCCGGGCATCCCCCACACCACAGAGATTGCAGAATCCATGAGCGCCGAAGAACTCACCGACCGCATCCAGCAGACCCTCGCCACCCCGTCCACCACGGACGACGGCTTCGACATCCACCAGGCCCTGCGCGAGGTCCTCGCCTCGGCCGGCCTCCATCCCGAGGACAGCGGCGGAGAGATCACCTTCATCGGCGCCGACCCCGTCGTGCCCAGCATCATGCGCCTGGGCGCCGTCCCCGCCCTGGGCATGACCGCCAAGTCCGTCGCGCTGGCCGCCCTGTGGCGCCGGCGCACCGGCGAGGGCCAGGACATCACCATGGACCTGCGCAAGGCCCCGCACCGGCTGTGCCCCTTCTACGACAAGAAGTGGGAACTGCTCAACGGCTACCCCGGCGGCACGCCCTCGGACCCGGCCAACCCGCTCGGATTCGACTTCTACCGGACGCGTGACGACCGCTGGGTCATGCCGCTCAACCCCTACCCGAAGATCAAGAACGCCGTCTACAAGCTGCTCCGCACCTGGCCCGAGAAGCAGGCCGTCGCGGACGCCGTCTCCAAGTGGAACGCCGCCGACCTGGAGCAGGCGGGCGACGAGATCGGCGTGGTGATGCCCATGCTGCGCACCACCGAGGAGTTTCTCCGCGAGCCCGCCTACGAGTACATCGCACAGCAGCCGCTGATCAAGATCGAGAAGATCGCCGAGAGCGAGCCCGAACCGCTGTCCGCCGCGGCCGCCCAGCCGCTCTCCGGCGTGCGCGCCCTGGGCATGGGCCACATCATCGCCGGCGCCGGAGTCGGCCGGGACCTGGCCCAGCACGGTGCCGACGTGCTGAACATCTGGCGGCCGAACGAGCTGGAGCACGACTCCACCTACAACACCGCCAACGTCGGCGTCCGTTCGACCACCATCGACCCCTACGGCGCCGAGGGACAGGCTCGGATCCGCGAACTCCTGCGCGGAGCGGACGTCTTCTATGCCAACCGCCGCCCCGGCTACCTGGAGAAGATCGGCCTCGGCGCCGAGGAGGCCGCGGCCGTCCGGCCCGGCATCGTCCACGTCAGCATCACCCTCGCCGGCGAGACCGGCCCCTGGGCACACCGCGTCGGCTTCGATCAGACGGCCGGCGCGCTCAGCGGCATCATGCTCATGGAGGGCGAGGACGGCATCGCGGCCGGCCCGACCAGCACCCCCGCCCTGCCGTACATCAGCGTCGTCAACGACTACGTCCTCTCCTGGCTGGCCACCACCGGCGTGCTCGCCGCGCTGATGCGCCGCGCCACCGACGGCGGCAGTTACCGCGTCACCCTCAACCTCACCCGCATCGCCACCTGGATCCTCAGCCTCGGTGTCTTCGACCGCGCCTACGCCCACGCGACCGCCCTCGACCCCGACCCGGGCTCCCCGCACGCCTACCTCGACCCCGACACCTTCACCGCCGACACCCCCTGCGGCCACTACCAGGGCGTCACCGACCAGATCGTCATGACCCGCACCCCCGGCCGCTTCCGCGACATCCTCCTCCCCCGCGGCAGCAGCGCTCCCCTGTGGCTCCCCGACCCCAACTGAACACAGCGACCCGCGGAGAGCCGGCCCTCGGGCGGTGTCGGGGCCGGCCGGTCCAGTTCGCCCGGATCCGCGCCAAGGCCGATCACCGCGCCCCCGCTCGGCCTCGTCCCGGCACGGCAATGAGCCACGGGCCCGACTCCTACGAGCCGAACCCCTCCCGAACTGCGGGAGAGCCGGTGCCGTTCGGCGGACGATGCGCGGTCTGGGCAGGACGGGCCGAGGGGAACGTCGTGGCGAGCTGGTCGAGCAGGAGCGCCGCGGACGGGTGCGGGTCGCGGCGGGGCGTGATCGTGTAGATGCCACGGGGCGGCGGGGCGACGACCATCTCGTCGGTCCCCAGGTACCGTTGTTCGACACGCGGGCCGTTGGGCAGCCCCGGTGGCGCGTCGGTGACGACAGCGACGTCGAGATCTCCGGCGCTCACTTGGTCGTGCGGCTGCGGGCTCGGCCCAAGCAGCATGCTCCAGGCACCGCGGCCTGTGGAGTGCCGGGACGCGCGGGTCAGAAGACTCCAGCCGCCCGACAGCAACAGGGATCGACCAAGGTCTGCGTCGCTACACCCAATCTGGTTGGTTACAGCGGGCCCACCGAGCTGGGACTGTCTTGCCCTGTAGGGCCTTCGCAATAGAGGTCGTCAGCTGCGAGTGTCCGGAATGTGATGCCTTCACAGCTGTTGAGGTCTACAGCGAACCGACTCTCCGCTTCATCCTCCAGATAGACACGCACCATGCGTGCGCCACCGCGTTTACGCTGTCTTTCGACGCTATACGTCACATCGGAGATTGCACGGTTGGCTTCGATGGCGTAGCGCTTCCCCAGCTCGAAGAGCCTGAAGTGGTTCTTGACCCGCGCGATGAGTGTGGCATCCCAGGATGCCGGCGGGCTTACGAAGAAGTGCAGCCGCACCGTGCCCGAATCGTGGATCGATCGCGCATCTAACCATCTCTCATGGGATACCCGGTCGAGATATGGATGCAGGAGTGTGTTCTCGGCACTGTCCGGCCGCTTGTTCCCCTTGATCAAATTGCACTGCTCGCAGACGGGGACAAGGTTGAGCGGATCGACACATAAAGCGGGGAAAAGACTCTTCGGCATGAAGTGGTCAAGTTGGCGAACGGTGCCCTGCCTACACAACGGGCAACGTTCGTTGAGCGGGGCGGCCATCAACTCGTCACGTATCACCCGCCCCCCGACGGTCTGCATGCCGTTCTCGTAGGCCCAATCCACGAAGGCATCGTCGGCGATCTCGGGAATCTTAAAGCCCTTAGGGTCAAGGTCATGCAGATTCCTGGCAGCCGCAGCCTCACGGAGTGCCTGGCCGGCCTTCTGTACAGCGTTGGCCGCGTTGAGCAGCCGCTCACGCCGCTCTTCTGCCTTGGTGCGAGCGACGCACGCCTGATAGCTGTCACTCGCCTTCCGCATGGGAACTTTTAAGGGCCACATCAAAGGACACCATCCGACTTCTCTGCCAGAAGGACCCGGACCAACCCCTTTGCCTCTCCGCCGAGCTTGCCGTCGAAGTGAGCAAGAACCTCTTCGTATGTGTCCAGCGCGGCCACAGCTCTGCCGATTTCCGCGTAGAAACCGGACTGCATCACTTCCAGCCCGAACACCTCGTGGGTGAGTACGCCCACGTTCTCGCCGTACGTCTCAATCAGCGGGCGCTCGGAGCGGCTGCTCTCGCCCTGGCGTATGAGCTTGTAGATGCAGGACCGCGGCACCGTCTGAAGTACAACGGGCGAATGTGTAGCAACTACTGCGACGCCGTTGCGCGCGGACAACAGGTTAGACAGCGCCTGCATGAAGGAAGCCAGCAGCGGCGGATGCAAGTGGGCTTCCGGCTCGTCCAGTAGGACTAGAGACTGCTCAGCCACAAGATGCACGAGCTGTGTCATGGTCAGCGTCACGATCGCGTGACCTGAGCTCATCCGCCCGAAGGCAGAGGTCAGATCCCGCACGTGGGATTCCGTAACCTTCACGCCGGCTCGTATGTCGCTGGCGTAGGTCGCGATGGCGGAGTTCGCAAACTGCGGGTCACGACTCAACAGCATTATCGCCTCGCGCCAACGCATCAGGTCACGCGAGTTGATGACGGCATGGATTCCAGCATTGAAGGCCGCTTGCAGTAGTTGCTGCTGGGTGCCGGTGGGTAGATCATCGGGCGAGGTGCTTTGGAGGCCGACATAAGTATATTTCACCGCTTGGGGATCGCTCTCCTCCACCACTTCAACGAAGGGGTCGAAGGCGCTGAAGGTGACCGAGACCACGTTCACGAACCGCTCGCCGGTTGCAGACGTGGACGTCGGGAGCACATCCACGTGGCCGAATTGCGCCTGCCTCTCGGGCCAGACGACCGCAGCGGCAAGATTCCGCAGCAAGGTCGTTTTCCCAACTCCGTTGCGCCCGATGAGGACGTGGATATTACTGGACGGCGTGGAGTCGGGATCGACCTTGAAGTCGAGAGCGTTCTCAGCCCCGTGCCCCGGTGATATGTAGCGGAACCGGTACTCAGTCAGCCGGACTCCACCGCGTGCGATCCGGTTGAACTGGGCCCTGACAGTCTGTTCCTCAATCGTCCGCAACAGTGATGATCGTGTCACTGGGTACTGCATAGCGGTCTCGAGAAGATCGGGGTTGTAGGCCACGTCACAGAGCCCTCGGAGGATTTCTTGGCGCCTGTCGTGTCCAAGCTTCTTGATGTTGTCGTAGTAGCGATCACTCTGTCCGAGGGAGAAAAGTTCACCCGGTGGCGGGCCATCGTAGACCCCGGCACGAATGGGGCTGGGGCCATCTTCCTGCCCAGCGACGGCGACCTTGACGAAACCCAAGTTCGTCTGCGTCTGTGAGTCTCTGTACCAAAGGGTGTAGCCGGTGCGGAAGCCGAAGTCGTCCCAGTCATCGGCTACCAGGACCACGGCCTCGGGGCCTGAGCGCACCGGCGTGTCTTGGGGCAGGACAATGAACTTCACCGGGTCGAGCCTCCGGTTCTGCGGCGGACACCTGCACTACGGTCGAACTGAGTTTTGACCCTATCGTCTCGGTCTGACAGGGCGATCACGACGAGTTCAGCTCAAGGCCGTGCGCCCGTCTGGCAGCTCACGCCACCGGCCGCGCAGTGACCCTTGTTTGCGCGGGTACATCCTGCGAGAGGCTCCTCCTACCGCTCCCTCAGGCCCACTCTTCCTCTGCAAGTGGGGCGTCGTTCAGCTGGTCACGAAGACTCCGCCAATTCGGCATGAACCTCTCCATAAGCTTGGTGAAGCGCTGATCGTGGTTGCGTTCCAAGTAGTGCGTCATCTCGTGGACAACGATGTACTCGAGGCAGCCTGGAGGCTTCTTCGCAAGCTCGACGTTGAACCAGATGCGCCCGGTCTCGCGATTGCACGAGCCCCACTTGGTCTTCATTCGCTTGATATTCCACTGCGGCACCGAAACTTCGAGGACGGCTTCCCACTTGACAATCAAACCCGGGATCACATGTCGAAGCTGCGCCCGATACCAACGGTCGAGCAACTCCCGCCGCCGTTCAGCTGTTGTGCCGACTGGGACGTACAGCAGGAGTCGTTCACCGTCCAGCTCGAAGTGAGCCCGCCCGGGGCGCTCCACGACCTTCATTCTGCGGCGAACGCCCCACACATAGTGGGATTCGCCTGTGACCATCTCTCGCGTGGACTGCCGTGCGGCTGATCGAAATTGCTCGCGCTGCTCTTTGATCCACGGTAGGCGTTGGATTACAGCGAGTCGTACCTGCTCATTGTCGAGCTGGTGCGGCGCTGCTACACGGACGCGTCCCAGTGGCGGATAGACACCGATGTGCAGGTTCTTGATGTTCTTGTAGATGACTTCAACGTCGATGCCACGGATGGTGAGAGAGGCACTAGCGGTACTCACGGCGCGCCTTCAGCAGTTCCAGTAGCTCATCAAGCCGGTCGAAGTCGGCAGTCAGTGCTTGAGCAAGCGCGCGCCTGACCTTCTTCTCCTTCATCGCGTTGCCCACCCACGAGTCGGGCTTGGTATGGAGGATGGTGGTGTCCACAACCGCGGCAAGCTCCGGTGACTCACCGAAGAAGTCAATCAGAGCGCGGCGAGCACCGTTGTCAGCCCACTCCGGGTACTTGCTGTCTGACTCGCCCTTGCCGAGCTTGGACGCGTGCTCCAGGAGCTTCGCGAGGTACCCCTTGTAATCCAAAGCATTCTGTCGCCGTTCCTCGAGTATGGCGTCGAGCAGCTCCGACATCTTGTCGTAGTACTTCGGGTTCATCGGACGCTCGTCGATGATCACCATGCGCATGTTGTTGGTGATCGTTTCTGCCACCGCTTCCGGGTCCTTCTTGATACCCGCTGGAAGCTTGTCGAGCGCGCCGGCTCCCATCTCGACGATCAACTGGATCAACCCGGCTTCCTGGAAGTCAGAGACCACCTCGGAGGGGCTGGCGCTGATGTACGTGTCCAGCAGGTGCCGCATGCCGGCCTCGTACTGCTTGAAATCGACATTCTCGCCAGCGCCGAGCTTCACCTCTTCACGCACGTTGGCGTAGTGGGCGATCTCTTCCTTGATCGCTGCAGCTTCGGCGTCGCTGTACCCAGCGGCCTGCATTTCGTTGGCGAGGTTGCCGTACGCGCGGGTCACGGCCGCAACAGACTTGTAGAGCTCAACCCGCTTGGGTTCGTTGGCCTTGAGTTGCTCGGCGTTGCCCTGCTCCCGGGCGCAGAAGTACTGCTGGTAATGGAGGGTGTCCTTGGGTGGTTCGACCGGCTCGCAGAGCGCCCGGATCTTCTCCAGGGCCTCATCGAGGTCGTCACGGGCCTTGTCGATCCGGTCTGACAGCAGCCCTTCGACGTCCTTCGTCTCGTAGCCTTCGAGAGCACCGCCGGTGTAGTCCGTGATCGCGGACTCGAGGGAGTTGAACAGGTCGCGGTAGTCGACGATGTAGCCGTAGTCCTTGTCCTCGCCATCAAGGCGGTTGACCCGGCAGATCGCCTGAAACAGACCGTGGTCCTGCATCTTCTTGTCGATGTACAGGTACGTCGCACTCGGAGCGTCGAAGCCGGTCAAGAGCTTGTCGACAACGATGAGCAGCCGCATCTGGGCCGGGTCATTGATGAAACGCTCCTTGACGTCCCTTTCGAACTGCTCGACCTTGCCCATCGCCTGGTCCGCAGGCTCGTTGAAGTGATCCGCGAGCATCTGCCGGTAGATCTCGTACTGACGCAGCCGCTCGGTCGCACCGTGGCCTGAGTCTTCCTTGGCGATGTCACTCGCCTGCGGCGTGTACGACGTGATGATGGCGGACTTGCCCTTAAACCCGGCCTGGGTGAACAGCTCGTAGAACTTACACGCCTGGTAGATGCTCTGACTGACGAGAATGGCGTTGCCGCGGCCATCCGACAGACGCGGCTTGATCTCCATGTCGAACAGGATGTCATTGACTATCTGCCGGGCCCGCGGCTCCGAGCTGACGACCTTCTGAATGGTGCCCCAGCGCTTCTTGAGTTCGGCGCGGGAGAGGTCGGTCATACCGCGGGTTTTGGCCTCAAACCACTGGTCGACCTTCGCTGGCGAGGTCAGGTCCTGGTCGATGTTGCGAGCCTCGTACCGCAAGTCGAGCACGACGCCGTCTGCAACGCCCTCATTGAACTTGTAGGTGTGAATGAAGCTGCCGAAACGCTGGACAGTGGTGTCCTTGTCCTCCTTGAGAAGAGGTGTGCCGGTGAAGCCGATGAACATGGCACCAGGCATGAGCGCCTTCATGGCGTCGTGCATCTTCCCCGACTGCGTACGGTGGGCTTCGTCGACGAAAACGAAGATGTTGCCCTTGGCCTGGAAGTCCTTGGGAACTGCCGCTTTGAGTTCACGAATGAACTCGCTCTCAGCTTTATCGCGGGCGTTCTCGTCTTCCGAGCCGCGGAACTTGTGAACCAGCGAGCAGACCAGCCACTCCTCGCTCGCATTCAATGTGGCGAGGAGGTCAGAGCTGCTCTTGGTGCGATAGATGGCCTCGTTGACTCCCTGGAAGACCTGCTGAATCTGATCATCCAGTTCGGTCCGATCAGTGATCAGCAAGACCCGTGGGTTGGTCCCAACCTGAGATTCTCGGATCCACTTAGCCAGCCACACCATCGTCAACGACTTGCCGGAGCCTTGGGTATGCCAAATGATGCCGCCCTCGCGCTTGGCGATCCGCTCCTGAGCCGCCTTGACGCCGAAGTACTGGTTGTGCCGACACGTCTTCTTCTGCCCCGCGTCGAAGACCATGAAGTCGTGAACCAGCTCGAGCAGGCGCTCCTTCGAGCAAAGCTGCGTCAAGGAACGGTCGAGGGGATCGGCGATGTCGGACGGTTCACGCCATGCGAGCCAGTACTTCTCCGGTGTGTCGATGGCGCTATAACGCAGCCCCTCTACGTCGTTGCCGGCCATGACGAGCTGCACAGTCGTGAAGAACGACCGGATGAACTCGGGGCGCTGGTTCCCGATGCTCTGCCGGATACCTTCAGAAACGGCAACCTTCGAGCGCTTGAGCTCGATCGTCCCGAAGGCAATACCGTTGACGTACAGCACGATGTCCGGGCGCTTGGTGTGCTGCCCCAACACCGTCACTTCCTCCGCCAGGGCGAAGTGATTCGCTTCGGGGCACGCCCAATCGACGAGCCACACCGTCTCCGCATGCTCGCCAGCACCAGGCTTCACCTTGACGCCGTACCGGAGCAAGCGGTATACGTCCCGATTCGCCTCGTAGAGATCGCGTCCGCCACCGAGCGAGGCATCGCTCTTCAGCTTATCGATCGCCTTGTTGATGAGGTTTTCGTTGTAGCCCCGGGCACGGAGGTTCTGCGCGAGCAGCTCAGCATTGACGTTGGAGTTTGCCGCACGGTGCTCCCAGTTGCCGAGATACTCGTAGCCCAGGCCGTCTCGGAAAAGCTCGATGACGCGGTCTTGAGTTGTGCGCTCCGGCTGGCCGACGTTGCTCATGCTTCGCTCTCCTTGACCAGAAGGCCGGTACCGCCGTTCATGAGCTGCTGCACCATACCTTGCTTGAGAGCGCGTACTTTATCGAGACGGACCACATGGGCTGCGATTTCGGTATCCATGCCAGACAACACCTCGGCAATCGCCGCCTGTTCGAGTCGATCAGTAGGCCAGAGGAGACGCAGATTGCTAAGCCGCGAACTACCGAGGTGCGCAATCGAGGTCGTCTTCGTGGCGATAGAAGCAAAAACTCCTGTCCGCTGACAGTGCCGAAAAAGATATGCAGCGAATTCTGGAGAGGTTCCCGTATAGGCCCGAAAACGGAGTAGCTGATTTTGCATTGCGCAAGGAGCTCCAAATTCGCCATTGTATACAGAACAACGACCCACAAACTCCAGGGACTGGCCTTCATTGAGTAGAACATCCCCGCGCTCGATGCCGAAGCGTTCAAATTCGACATCTGTCATAGGCATCCACAGAACGTCCTTTAGGTCGATCCTTCCATCAAGTACATTTTTTGTCCGGAGATAGGGACGCAAGGCTCCAGCACCACTAACATTCAGCGCCTTGCCAGCCAGGACATCCCCCATCTCCGATACGCGGCGATGCTCCCAGGCGTCCCTGAACCCTTGGACCCTGGCGCGGCCTGTCAGGAGGTCCTGCATCGCACCCTGTTTGATCGCCTGCTTTTTGGCGATCAAACGTTCCAGCGTAACGATCAGGTCGTCGACGTCAGTTATCGCGGCCGCAACCGCATTCTGCGTCGCGATGTCAGGCAATGGGACTGGGAGCTGCGCATATTCGCGCCCATTAATGCCCGGCTGACCGCTGCGGACAGACATCCGGGCAACCCAGTCCCAATATTCCTTGGACTGCACGAAAAGCGATAGATATTCGGGATTCAGTCGCTTCGGATCTGGCGCAACATTGATCAGAAATCCGGCATATACCAACTCGCCGTCCCGCGAGTCGTACAGGTAAGACTTGCCAACGCTGGCGCCAGTGCGCGCGAAAACAAGCTCTCCATCGGACAATCTGTAGTTGGCTGCGCTGACGTGATCTACTCCGACCTTGGGATCAGGGGTGAACCTGCCCGAGTCGTCGATATCCGTGATTCGGATATAGGTCGCCACGCCGGGAGCTAGCGGAACCGCCGCGGCGTTGATTCCGTAACGAGGTGGGCGTAGCAGTAGCTGGCCGAGTGGCTTATGCTTCGCGCGGGCCATTACTCCACTCCCATACTGGCCAGGTGCTGTACAACCTTGGAGCCGAGCATTTCCACTAGCGTGTTAAGCGCCCCTACGGTTTCGGCATAGCGCTCGCCGAGCTGCTGGATCCGTGAGACGAGTGCGAGCGTGAGTGACTCAGCCTCAGACGCCACGCGGCTAGCGACGGTCGCATGCCACTTGTCGTCGAGTACCAGCTGCTTGATCTCAGGCTCGGTGAGGTCCCCGTACCTCTTGAGAGTCGCGAGATCGAGGGCGGCCTGGGCTTCCTTGGCGGTCTTCTTGGCAACAGCCTCGTCGTTGTACAGCCTGACAAGGTGCTGGAGAGCCTTGATCTCCTCCGCATCAGCTCCCTCGTGCCGAGCCACCTTGAGGCGCGTCGAAGCGAGAACTTTAGAGATCTTGCCATCGTCCATCGCCTCGGCAAGCAGGCCGTCCTCTGCAGCGTGCTCCTCGATGTACTCCTCGACAGCACGGCTTGCTTCTTCGGCTACCGCGTGCAGCGCATCGACCTTGGACTGCTCGTCCGCGAAGTACCGAGCGACGACAAACGTCGGCGGGATGAGGTCCATCTTGTACTTGGTGGCGCTGCGCCCCGAGCCAATGACAAGGTCCGGGGTCTCGGAGAGCTTGCGCTCTTTGTCCTCGATCGTCTTGCGGGGCTTCGCCGCCTCACACCACCCGTCGTTCATGACGAGGAAGACGTCGTCGTGCATGACGCCGTGCCAGTAAGTCATGAGCTGCTCGTAGACACCGTACTCGTCGAGCAGAGGGGTGTTCTTGAACCGGGCCAACAGATCGTCACTGATACCAGAGATCAGGTCCTTGGGGACAGTGTCCGGGTTGAGCGCTTGCAGGACGGGCCGGTGCGCGGCGAACCAGTCGTCAACCTGGCCGCGGACGTCCATAGCGAACTTCTGAAACTCGTCGGAGTCCAGGATGGCCTGTTGTACCTCAGCCACGCCGACGGCCAGGTCGCTGAAGCCGGGGCGGTTCGGCTTGAAGAGCATGGCACGGAGACTCGGGAACGCCTCCCAGTACCCGTTGAGTGCGTCCAGATCCCGGTCCGGGATCCCGCCGTGAAGGTGGGCGTGAAGGTCCTGGATATCCTCCGGCTCGGAGGAGTCGATGTACCGCGGGATGTTGAGATTGTAGGCGTTCTTCGGGTCGGCGATCTCATGGAGCGGCACCATACGCGAATAGCGCTCGATCTCGGTCTGCTTGTTGAAGACGTCGACGATCTTGTGGATGTCCTGGCTTCGGAGGCGGTTCTTGTTGCCGTCCTTCAAGAAGCCCTTGGAAGCATCGATCATGAAGATGCCCTTTCGTGCCTGGGCGTTCTCCTTGTCGAGAACGATGATGCAGGCCGGAATGCCGGTGCCGTAGAAAAGGTTCGCGGGCAGGCTGATGATGCCCTTGATGTAGCCACGGCGCAGCAGTTCCTTACGAATGGTGGCCTCGGCGTGGCCGCGGAACAGCACGCCGTGCGGCAAGATGACTGCGGCCTTGCCGCTGCTCTTGAGGGACTTGAGGATGTGCAGGAGGAAGGCGTAGTCGCCGTTTTTCTCCGGCGGCCGGCCGAACTCGAAGCGACCGTAGTCATTCTCCAGGCCGTTGCTCCACGACTTGATCGAGAACGGCGGATTGGCGACGGCGAAGTCGAAGGTCTGTAGCCGTGCGCCCTGAGTGAACTGTGGGCTGGTGATCGTGTCACCCTTGCGGATGTCACGGTCCTCGTAGCCGTGCAGAATCATGTTCATCTGGGCCAGCGCCCAGGTCGCGTTGTCCTTCTCCTGACCGTAAATGGTGAGGCCACGTGGGGCCTCGTCAGCGACCTTGAGGAGCAACGAGCCTGACCCGCACGTTGGATCGTAGACGGTGTGGTCCTGCCGGGTGCCCGCTCCGATACCGACGACCTTGGCAAGTACCCGTGAGACCTCGGCCGGGGTGTAGAACTGCCCCTTCGACTTGCCCGATTCTGTAGCGAAATGTCGCATCAGGTACTCGTAGGCGTCACCGAGCAGGTCGTCGCCCTCAGCGCGGCTACCACGGAAGTCCAGGTCAGCGAAGATCGCCACCAGCTTGGAGAGGCGATCCTGCATCTCCTTGTCCTTGCCGAGCTTCTCCTCGTCGTTGAAGTCGGCCAGGTCGATGACCTTCTCAAGTCCGTTGGCCTCGGCGAGCTTGCCGATGACCTTGTTGATCTTGTCGCCGATCTCCTTGTCGCCTTTGAGGGCAACCATGTCGTCGAAGGACCCGCCGGCGGGGACGTCGATCAAGGAGTTCGGATCGGATTTGGCCTTGTCTGTCACGTACTTCACGAACAACAGCGTCAGGATGTAGTCCTTGTACTGGCTCGCATCCATGCCGCCACGCAGCTCATCGCAGCTCCTCCACAGGGAGCTGTACAGGTCAGACTTCTTGAGGGCCACTAGTACGCCACCCCTTTGCCAGCGCCGAGCCCAGAGCCTGACCGCGATCCCGCAGTGAGGTGTACGCGTGACCTGTCCATCCTTCGGCGCCTATCCTTCGTATGTCGGTGCGCGACAGCTCTGCCACGAGTGGCGGAACCCAAGCTGAGTGCCCCAACGATAGCGCCGAGTTCTCACACAGGATGCCGTTAGTCCGCGGCACTCAAGGGCCTAGTCCGTGTCACGTGCAATGAATCAGACGAGGGGCCTTCACAGACACCAGGGTGTGGCGGTCGTGCCAACTGATCGAGGGCGAAAGCCGTAGGTGGCCCAGCTAGGATCAGGCGGCCATTCTCCCGTTGCGAGGTGCAACTCCTCACGTTCCGCGCGACTCAAGCCCCAGCGCTCGCCTGCATCAACCGCGGCCTGGCCGGCCACAGTCGTACGGCGCTGCTGATTAGGTCGAAGTCCTGAGGGGAATCTGGCCCAGGCCTCGTTGGCGCAGCGTCCGCATAGCTCTGCGCGCTCGGCCATGGGAACTGCAAAGCCACGTCAGCGCGGGACAGTATCCCGGGGGTGGCCCCAGGTGGGTCACGTCCGCTGGAGTGGTGTATCGACGGCCACTCGGTGATCTCGTTTTGAGGCTATGCGTGAGTTCGGTGGGCAGGGTGGCGAGGGCATGCAGCGGCAGACTGTCTGGAGCGGTCATCGTGCTGATCTCCTTCGGGCTTCGACACCTCGAAGATCAGCCGGTGGCCGTTCGTCTATGCAGGCATCACCCCGACGCCGGAGCAAACCCCCGGATCAGGTCGAACCCGTACACCATCTCCTTGGACGCAACCCCCAGGTGCCGACAGGTGGTCCGATCCGGCCCTCCGAGGCAGCATTCAGCACCAATGCACCGCTGACCTTCGATGGAGCCGCAAAAGGGGCCCGCCTCGGCTTGACGGACCCCTTCTGACCTGCGTCTTTACAGGACGAAGGGTTTAGCTGAACCTTCAATTAAACATTGAAGCGGAACTCCACGACGTCCCCGTCCTGCATGACGTAGTCCTTGCCCTCCATGCGGGCCTTGCCCTTCGCGCGGGCCTCGGCCACCGAGCCGGTTTCGACCAGGTCCTCGAAGGAGATGACCTCGGCCTTGATGAAGCCCTTCTGGAAGTCCGTGTGGATCACGCCGGCCGCCTCGGGGGCGGTCGCGCCCTTCTTGATCGTCCAGGCGCGGGACTCCTTGGGGCCGGCCGTGAGGTAGGTCTGCAGGCCGAGGGTGTTGAAGCCGACACGGGCCAGCGTGGCGAGGCCGGGCTCCTCGGCGCCGACCGACTCCAGCAGCTCCAGGGCGTCCTCCTCGTCGAGTTCGGCGAGGTCCTGCTCCAGCTTGGCGTTGAGGAAGATCGCCTCGGCCGGGGCGACCAGGGCGCGCTGCTCGGCCTTGAAGGTGTCGTCGGTCAGCTCGTCCTCGTCGACGTTGAAGACGTAGAGGAAGGGCTTGGCGGTGAGGAGGTGCAGGTCGTGGAGGAGCTCGGCGCGGTCCGAGCCCTGGACGATGCCCTGGGAGAACAGCGTGTCGCCCTTCTCCAGGATCTCCTTGGCCTCCTCGACGGCCTTGACCTTGGGCGCCACGTCCTTCTTGATCCGCGACTCCTTCTGGAGGCGCGGCAGGACCTTCTCGATCGTCTGGAGGTCGGCGAGGATCAGCTCGGTGTTGATCGTCTCGATGTCGTCCTTCGGCGAGACCTTGCCGTCGACATGCACGACGTTCTCGTCCTTGAAGGCACGGATGACCTGGCAGATCGCGTCGGACTCACGGATGTTCGCGAGGAACTTGTTGCCCAGGCCCTCGCCCTCGGAGGCGCCCTTCACGATTCCCGCGATGTCGACGAAGTCGACCGTGGCCGGGATGATCCGCTGCGAGGAGAAGATCTCGGACAGCTTGGCCAGCCGGGCGTCGGGGACGCCGACCACACCCACGTTGGGCTCGATCGTGGCGAACGGGTAGTTGGCCGCCAGCACGTCGTTCTTGGTCAGGGCGTTGAACAGGGTCGACTTGCCGACATTGGGCAGGCCGACGATTCCGATCGTGAGCGACACGTTGCGACTTCCCGTAGTAAGTGGGTGAGTGAGCCGGAGGCTGCCAGTGCCGGCGGGCCGGCCGATCCACCAGTTTACGGGGTTCGGAGCCCCTGGCCGGTGGCCGCGTCGAACACCTGGACAAGCTCCGCTCTTCGGCTTGGTTTCGGCGTGTCTGGGCTGCGACTTGGCACATTAACCGACCTAAGTTGGTCCGGTGGAGCATCACAGGACCCGTCCCCGACAGCACGGACAGCGCCGTGGCGCCCCCCGCGGGCCCCTGCCGCCGCAGGCCGGACGACGGCCGGTGACGGCCGAGCGCCGGCCGGCCCCGGGAAGGTCCGGTACGGCGGCGGCCGGCGCCCGGCAGCCGCCGGGCCCACGGCTCACCGGCCTCGGCGGCGGCCTGTTCTGCGGGGCCGCGATGTTCCTGCTGGGCTTCCTGGACGCCCTGCTGTTCGGGGCGTCCCTGACGGTGTACGGCGTCCTGTCCCTGCCGGTGTGCGCGATGACCGCGCTGTGGGTGCGCGGGAGCGATCTGCTGACCGCCCCCGTCGTCGTCCCGATCGCCTTCGCCGCCGGCCTGCTGACCGTCGCCGACGACGGCGGCGGCGGGTTCCTGGGCGGTGTGATGGGCCTGGTGACGGCCCTGTCCACGCAGGCCGGCTGGCTCTACGGCGGCACGCTGGTCGCCGGGGTGATCGTCATCGTCCGCCGGATCCGGCTGATCCGGAGCCGGCGCGGAGGCTGACCCCCCGGCCGCCCCCGGCCGCCCCCGGCCGCCCCCGCCGCCGCCCCCGGCCGCCCGCGGCTACTTGGCGTGGTGCGCCGCGCGCATCGCCGCGCCCACGATCCCCGCGTTGTTCTGCAGCTGCGCCGGCACGATCTCGGCCCTGATGCCCTCGATGAGGTGCAGGAACTTGTCGGCCTTGCGGCTCACCCCGCCGCCGATGATGAACAGCTCCGGGGTGAACAGCATCTCGACATGGGCGAGGTACTTGGTGACCCGGTGCGCCCAGTGCTCCCAGCTGAGGTCGTTGTCCTCCTTGGCCTTGCTGGAGGCCTTCTTCTCGGCGTCGTGGCCGTCCAGCTCCAGGTGGCCCAGCTCGGTGTTGGGAACCAGCTCGCCGTCGGTGAACAGGGCGCTGCCGATGCCGGTGCCGAAGGTGAGCAGGATGACCACGCCCTTGCGGTCCCGGCCGGCGCCGAACTGCATCTCGGCCACGCCGGCCGCGTCCGCGTCGTTGACCACGGTCACCGGCAGGCCGCCGAGCCGGTCGCTGAACAGCGTGCGCGCGTCGGTGTCGATCCAGCTCTTGTCGACGTTCGCCGCCGTACGGATATGTGTGCCGTCACTGATCACTCCGGGGAAGGTGAGCCCGACCGGGCCGGTCCACCCGAAGTGGTCGATGACCTGCTTGACCCCGTCGGCGACGCTGTCGGGCGTCGCCGGATGCGGGGTGAGCACCTTGCAGCGCTCCTGGGCCAGGTCGCCCTTGTCCAGGTCCACAGGAGCGCCCTTGATCCCGGAACCACCGATGTCCACGCCGAAGATCTGCATGGCTCCACGCTACGTCGTACGACTGACAGTCACGACGCCGGACCGCCGCCGGTCACACCGTCGTACGAGCGCCGTTCACGCCTCGGTGCCGCTGCCGCCGCGCTCGGCGACCAGGGCGGCCGCCTCTTCGCGCAGGTCACGGCGGAGTTCCTTGGGCAGCGAGAAGGTGATGGACTCCTCGGCCGCCTTGACGATCTCCACGTCACCGTAGCCGCGCTCGGAGAGCCACGCCAGGACCTCCTCGACCAGCACCTCCGGGACGGAGGCGCCGGAGGTGACGCCGACGGTCGTGACGCCCTCCAGCCATGCCTCGTCGATCTCGGCGGCGAAGTCGACCAGGTAGGCGGCGCGGGAGCCGGCCAGCTTGGCGACCTCCACGAGCCGCTTGGAGTTGGAGGAGTTGCGGGAGCCGACCACGATGACCAGCTCGGCCTCGGCGCCCATCTGCTTCACGGCGAGCTGACGGTTCTGGGTGGCGTAGCAGATGTCGTCGCTCGGCGGCGAGATCAGCTGCGGGAACTTCTCCTTCAGCGCGTCGACCGTCTCCATGGTCTCGTCGACGGAGAGCGTGGTCTGGGAGAGCCAGACGACCTTGGACTCGTCGCGGACCTCGACCTTGGCCACGTCCGCCGGGCCGTCGACGAGCTGGATGTGGTCGGGGGCCTCGCCGGAGGTGCCGATGACCTCCTCGTGGCCCTCGTGGCCGATCAGGAGGATGTCGTAGTCCTCGCCCGCGAAGCGGACGGCTTCCTTGTGGACCTTGGTGACGAGCGGGCAGGTCGCGTCGATGGAGGCGAGGCGGCCGCGCTGGGCCTCCTCGTGGACGACGGGGGCGACGCCGTGCGCGGAGAACATCACGATGTTCCCCGGCGGGACCTCCTCGGTCCGCTCGACGAAGATCGCGCCCTTCTTCTCCAGGGTCTGCACGACGTACTTGTTGTGGACGATCTCGTGCCGGACATAGATCGGGGCCCCGTACTGTTCCAGGGCCTTCTCGACGGCGATCACGGCGCGGTCCACACCCGCGCAGTAGCCACGGGGGGCGGCGAGCAGGACACGGCGGCCAGGCGAAGCAGTCATGCCCCCCATCGTAAGGCCGCGTTCGGGGGGCCGAAGATCGCGTCCCGGTGACGATCCCGGGGAGACCGACGGAAGTCCGGGAGCGGTCTGCGACATCCGGCGGGGCCGGTGTTCGCCCTCGCCCGCCACGGCGCGCAGCGGGGGCTGGGGTCGCCGTCCTCGCCGCACACGAGCGTGGTGAGCTGGTTGGCGGGGCGGCGGGCGGGGCGGGGCGGTCAGCTGTGGCGGCATCCGGTGGTGCCGGTGGCGGGGGCGGGGCGGCGGTCACCGTCGCGGTGATCGTGGCGCGGTGCCGGCGGCGGCGCGGGTGGTGGGGCGGTATGGGTGACGGTGGGGGTGGCGGTGCCGGCCGCGCAGGGGCGGGCCGCGTGACGAAGGCTTGTCGGTAGGCGCCGTTACGCTCGGCGCATGGCTTTGAACACGTCTGTCGAAGCGCCTGTGCCTGTCGGCGAGGTTTCCCGGTTGATCGGTGGGTGGATCGACCGGCTCGGCGCCGTGTGGGTCGAGGGGCAGATCACCCAGCTCTCCCGGCGGCCGGGGGCGGGTGTGGTGTTTCTGACGCTGCGGGATCCGTCGTACGACATCTCGATCGGCGTCACCTGCTACCGGCAGGTGTTCGACGCCGTCGCCGACGTCGTCGGTGAGGGCGCCCGGGTCGTCGTCCACGCGAAGCCGGAGTGGTACGCGCCGCGGGGGCAGCTGTCGTTGCGGGCGGCCGAGATAAGGCCGGTCGGGGTCGGGGAGCTGCTGGCGCGGCTGGAGGCGCTCAAGAAGGCGCTGGCCGCGGAGGGGCTGTTCGCCGCCGAGCGGAAGAAACCGCTGCCGTTCCTGCCGCAGCTGATCGGGCTGGTGTGCGGGCGGGCCTCGGCCGCCGAGCGGGATGTCCTGGAGAACGCCCGGCACCGGTGGCCGGCGGTGCGCTTCGAGGTCCGGAACGTGCCGGTGCAGGGCGTGCACGCCGTGCCGCAGGTCGTGCAGGCCGTGAAGGAGCTCGACGCGCTCCAGGACGTCGACGTGATCATCGTGGCTCGCGGTGGTGGCAGCGTGGAGGATCTGCTGCCGTTCTCCGACGAGCAGTTGGTACGGGCCGTCGCCGAGTGCCGTACGCCCGTCGTGTCCGCGATCGGGCACGAGCCCGACAACCCGCTGCTCGACTTCGTCGCCGACCTGCGCGCCTCCACCCCCACCGACGCCGCCAAGAAGGTCGTACCGGATGTCGGCGAGGAGCTGGACCGGGTGCGGATGCTGCGGGACCGGGCCCGGCGGTGCCTGGACGGGCTGGTGGCGCGGGAGGAGCGGGGGCTGGCGCATGCGCTGGCGCGGCCCGTCATGGAGGATCCGCACCGGATGGTCGACGAGCGGGCCGATCACGTCGCCTCGCTGGTGGACCGGTCGCGGCGCACCCTCGGGCATCTGCTCGACCGTGCCGACTCCGAGCTGACGCACACGCACGCACGCGTGGTGGCGCTCTCCCCCGCCGCCACGCTGAAGCGCGGTTACGCCGTGCTGCAGAAGGACGACGGCCAGGTGGTGCGGGGCAGCGCGGAGGTCGAGCCGGGCGAGGCGCTGCGGGCGCGGGTCGCCGAGGGGGAGTTCACGGTGCGGGTGGACGGCTGAGATGCCGCACGGGTCGTACGAGTCGATGAGGAAGGTGGACGCATGAGCGGCAGGACGGAAGAGACGCTCTCCTACGAGCAGGCGCGCGACGAGTTGATCGAGGTCGTGCGGCGGCTGGAGGCCGGCGGGACGAGCCTTGAGGAGTCCCTCGCGCTCTGGGAGCGCGGCGAGGAGCTGGCCCGGGTGTGCCGGCGGTGGCTGGAGGGGGCGCGGGCCCGGCTGGACGCGGCGCTGGCCGAGGAGGAAGAGGGCACGGAGGGGGACGCGGAGGGGGAGTGAGCGGGGCGGTGGGAACGGGCGGAGCCTGTGAGGCGGATCACTCGACCCCGGCCTTGTTGAAGGTTGAACCTTCTCGGCGTATGGTCGTGCCGTCAGCCTATCCGGACCGCGGTCCGGATTCGACGGATCGCGATCCCCAGGAAGTTCGAAACATGTCTCTTGTTCTTGACCCCGCCGCCCAGGACCTCCTGTTCCGCGAGGCCCGCACCGCCAACACCTTCACCGACGAGCACGTGTCCGACGAGCAGGTCCAGGCCATCTACGACCTGGTCAAGTACGGCCCGACCTCCATGAACCAGTCGCCCCTCCGAGTGGTCCTGGTCCGCTCCCCCGAGGCCCGCGAGCGCCTGGTGCAGCACATGGCCGAGGGCAACCAGAAGAAGACCGCCGCCGCCCCGCTGGTCGCGATCCTCGCCGCGGACAACGAGTTCCACGAGGAGCTGCCGCAGCTCTTCCCGCACTTCCCGCAGGCCAAGGACGCCGTCTTCGGCGACCGCGCGGTGCGCGAGGGCAGCGCCGCCCTGAACGCCGCCCTCCAGGCCGCGTACTTCATCATCGGCGTCCGCGCGGCCGGCCTCGCCGCCGGCCCGATGGGCGGTTACGACGCCGCGGGCATCCAGAAGGAGTTCCTGGACGACGACCACACCCCGGTGATGGTCGTCAACATCGGCAAGCCGGGCCCGGACGCCTGGTTCCCGCGCTCCCCGCGCCTGGCGTACGACGACGTCGTCACGACCGTCTGAGCCACCCCGCACACGTGAGAGGCCCCCGGCAACGGCGCCGGGGGCCTCTCACGTCGGAACAGGGGGCCCAGGACGGGCGGGTCCGGACGGGCGGGTCTGGACGGGCAGGACGGGCTGGTCAGGACATCTTCAGCGCCGCGGCCATCTTCGTCAGCTGGGTCAACGAGGCCGTCCCGGCCACCACCGTCGTGGAGCCGGGGGTGTTCTCCAGCACCAGCGCGTCGTAGCGGCCGCCGGTGTAGTGCGTCCAGGTGCGGTCGCCGATCTTCTCGGTCTTCTTCGTGGCCGACGCGCCCTGGCTCGCGTCGGTGATGAAGTCCGTGACGGGCTTCTGAGTCGACTGCTCGATCTGGACGTACTGACCGTCGGGGGTCTGGTAGCCGAGGTGCCAGCGGTCGCCTGCCTCGCCCTGGAAGCGGACCGAGGTGGCCTTCCAGGCACTGGGCAGGCCCTCCGGCGCGGCCACCGGGTAGGTCGCCGCGCGCCGAGCCGTCAGCAGCTCGACCCGGTAGTCGACCCGCTGGATGTCGGGAGCGTGATCGTCGTGCGGGACGAGGAGATAGATGAAGCCCGCCGCGAGGCCGATCAGGGCCAGGGAGAGAATCATGTCCCGGACCGTCTTCTGCTTGCCGTTCGTGCCTGCCACGTCCCCTATCGTCGCAGGTGCCCGCCGCGCTCATCCGTGGGGTCCCCTGCTCATTTTGTCGGCCTGGGGATAGAGTCGAGAGGAACCCTCATCCGGCCGTCGTCGTATCAGAAAGGTGCGCTCCGATGACCGAGCATCATCACTTGCCGTCCGAACTCGATGTCCCCTCCGAGGCCCCCGACCGCAACCTCGCCCTGGAACTCGTCCGGGTGACCGAAGCCGCCGCGATGGCCGCCGGTCGCTGGGTGGGCCGCGGCGACAAGAACGGCGCCGACGGCGCCGCGGTCCGCGCCATGCGCACCCTCGTCTCCACCGTGTCGATGAACGGCGTGGTCGTCATCGGGGAGGGCGAGAAGGACGAGGCCCCGATGCTCTTCAACGGGGAGCGCATCGGTGACGGCACCGGACCCGAGGTCGACATCGCCGTCGACCCGATCGACGGGACCACGCTGACCGCGAAGGGCATGCCCAACGCGATCGCCGTGCTGGCCGCGGCCGAGCGCGGTGCCATGTTCGACCCGTCCGCCGTCTTCTACATGGACAAACTGGTCACGGGCCCGGAGGCGGCGGACTTCGTCGACATCAACGCGCCGGTCTCCGTCAACATCCGCCGGGTCGCCAAGGCGAAGCGGGCCACTCCCGAGGACGTGACCGTCGTCATCCTCGACCGGCCGCGGCACGAAGGGATCATCCAGGAGATCCGCGAGGCCGGCGCCCGCATCAAGCTCATCTCCGACGGTGACGTCGCCGGCTCGATCTACGCGCTGCGCGAGGGCACCGGCGTCGACATGCTGCTCGGCATCGGCGGTACGCCCGAGGGCATCATCTCGGCGTGCGCCGTGAGGTGCCTGGGCGGGACCATCCAGGGCAAGCTGTGGCCCAAGGACGACGAGGAGCGCCAGCGGGCCATCGACGCGGGGCACGACCTAGACCGGGTGCTGACCACCGAGGACCTGGTGACCGGGGAGAACGTGTTCTTCGTCGCCACCGGGATCACCGACGGCGAGCTGCTGCGCGGTGTGCGGTACCGGTCGGAGACCGCGCTGACCGAGTCGATCGTGATGCGGTCGAAGTCGGGGACGGTGCGGCGGATCGACTCCGAGCACCGGCTGCGCAAGCTGCGGGCGTACAGCACGGTGGATTTCGACAGGCCGAAGTAACGCGGTCGGGGGGGCTGCCGACCGTACGCCCCTACAGGTGCGTTGTGGCTGGTCGCGCCCGCGCGGCGGAGCCGCATATCGGCACAGCCCCGCGCCCCTGACGGGACGTCGAGCCCACCGCGTTCAAAAGGCGCCCTCTGTGCGGAGAGGGCGCCTTTTCCCTAGCCTGCCTGCGCTATGCGGTTCGCCGCTGCCGCCCCCGCCGCCTTTTTCAGTTCCATGTCGCGGCGCCTGCGGCGGGCGAGGACCACGCGGCGTTCCGCTGCGGTGAGACCGCCCCAGACGCCGTACGGCTCGGGCTGGAGCAGCGCGTGTTCGCGGCACTCGACCATCACCGGACAGCGGGCACAGACCCGCTTGGCCGCCTCCTCCCGGGACAGCCGGGCGGCGGTTGGTTCCTTGGAGGGTGCGAAGAACAGGCCTGCCTCGTCGCGCCGGCACACCGCCTCGGTGTGCCAGGGTGCGTCTTGGTCCCTGTCCCGCACTGGCACCCGCTGGGCCGGAACGGCAGCTACCTGCAGGGACGAATGCGGCGGTTGCAGCACGGGTCTACTCCTGACGACGGCTTCGCGAGCGAGAGACGATGCAGCAAGGCCTACCCGCTGTGCGCGGGCCTATGCACAGCGTCCTCAACAGCCGTGGCGCGGCGGCTTGTTCACGACCACAGGCGCCGCCCGTCGAGCAGCGATTCGCGTCCGTCAACGGTCCAGGTGTTTGCGCAACTTCCTGTCGACCTTGTCCTGAACCCGGTCCAGGATGTCCTCGATGAACTTCCCGCGCTTCGGCCGCGCCTCCACATTGCCGAGCACGGCCCACCCCTCGACGTAGACGACCGGCGCGTCCGAGTCGACCGAATCCAGTGTGTCCGCCTCGAAGTTGCCCAGCACACCGCCGCCGGTGCCGCGCAGCGAGACGTTCTCCGGGACGCGGATCTGGACATCGCCGAAGACCGAGAACGCCCTGATGACGACCTGCTGGTACTCGAAGATCGCCTCGGTGAGGTCGAGCTCGATGGAGCCGAAGACCGCGTACGCGTGCAGCCGGCGGCCCGCCCGCCAGCGGCCCCGGCGGCGGGCGCTGCTGAAGACGGCCACCACGTTGCCGTCCGGCTCGACGGGGATCGCGCCGGGCGTCGGCCGGGGCGGGACCGGCGTGTAGGCCGACGCGGCCGGGCCGGCGTGGGCCGCCGGCAGGTCCCGTATGAAGACCTCCAACTCGCCCACCGTCTTGGCACTCAGCACGCCTTCCACGCGCTCGGCGTGCTCGTCGGCGGTCAGGCGCCCCTCCGCGAGGGCCTCTCGCAGGATGTCGGCGATGCGGTCACGGTCGGCGTCCGAGGCGCGCAGCTCGGCGACCGGCGTTCCGGCGCGCTCCTGAGGGGTCTGCTTCTGAAGGTCCACGGCAGCAGAGTACCGAAACGCGATAGATCGCGACTAGGGGTGTGGACAACCTCGGCGTGTCGAACTGAGCCTTACCTCACAAGCCCCGTGTCAGAGCCAGGTCCTACGCTGGAGAGCGCTCGCCGGCGTCGGCGGGCGGCCGTCCGCCAGAGTGAGGAATGGGCTGAGATGCCTGAGTTCGCGTACACCGATCTGCTCCCCCAGGGCGAGGACACCACCCCGTACCGGCTGGTGACCTCGGAGGGTGTGTCCACCGTCGAGGGGCCGGACGGGCGGACGTTTCTCAAGGTGGAGCCGGGGGCGCTGCGCAAGCTGGCCGAAGAGGCGATCCACGACATCCAGCACTACCTGCGGCCCGCCCACCTCGCCCAGCTCCGGCGGATCATCGACGACCCGGAGGCGTCGGCCAACGACAAGTTCGTCGCGCTCGACCTGCTGAAGAACGCGAACATCGCGGCGGCCGGCGTGCTGCCCATGTGCCAGGACACCGGCACGGCGATCGTCATGGGCAAGCGCGGGCAGAACGTGCTGACCGAGGGCGGCGACGAGGCGGCGCTGAGCCACGGCATCTACGACGCCTATCTGAACCTCAACCTGCGGTACTCGCAGATGGCTCCGCTCACCATGTGGGAGGAGAAGAACACCGGGTCGAACCTGCCCGCCCAGATCGAGCTGTACGCGACCGACGGCGGCGCCTACAAGTTCCTCTTCATGGCCAAGGGCGGCGGCTCGGCCAACAAGTCGTTCCTCTACCAGGAGACGAAGGCCGTCCTCAACGAGGCCTCCATGATGAAGTTCCTGGAGGAGAAGATCCGCTCGCTCGGCACGGCCGCCTGCCCGCCGTACCACCTGGCGATCGTCGTCGGCGGCACGAGCGCCGAGTACGCGCTGAAGACCGCGAAGTACGCCTCCGCGCACTACCTGGACGAGATCCCGGCGGAGGGCTCGGAGCTCGGCCACGGCTTCCGGGACAAGGACCTGGAGCAGAAGGTCTTCGAGCTGACGCAGAAGATCGGGATCGGCGCGCAGTTCGGCGGCAAGTACTTCTGCCATGACGTGCGCGTGGTCCGGCTGCCCCGGCACGGTGCGTCCTGCCCGGTCGCCATCGCGGTCTCCTGCTCCGCGGACCGGCAGGCCGTCGCGAAGATCACCGCCGAGGGCGTCTTCCTGGAGCAGCTGGAGACCGACCCGGCCCGCTTCCTCCCGGAGACGACGGACGAGCACCTGGACGAGTCCTCCGACGTGGTGAAGATCGACCTGAACCAGCCGATGGACACGATCCTCGCCGAGCTGACCAAGTACCCGGTCAAGACGCGGCTCTCCCTCACCGGCCCGCTCGTCGTCGCCCGTGACATCGCACATGCGAAGATCAAGGAGCGGCTCGACGCGGGCGAGGAGATGCCGCAGTACCTGAAGGACCACCCGGTGTACTACGCCGGTCCGGCGAAGACCCCCGAGGGCTACGCCTCCGGTTCCTTCGGTCCTACGACGGCCGGCCGCATGGACTCCTACGTGGAGCAGTTCCAGGCCGCGGGCGGCTCCAAGGTGATGCTCGCCAAGGGCAACCGCAGCAAGCAGGTCACCGACGCGTGCGACAGCCACGGCGGTTTCTACCTCGGCTCCATCGGCGGCCCGGCCGCGCGGCTCGCCCAGGACTGCATCAAGAAGGTCGAGGTCGTCGAGTACGAGGAGCTCGGCATGGAGGCCGTCTGGAAGATCGAGGTCGAGGACTTCCCGGCGTTCATCGTCGTCGACGACAAGGGCAACGACTTCTTCCAGGACCCGGCCCCGCAGCCGACGTTCACCTCGATTCCGGTTCGGGGTCCCGGGCTCGCGTAGTGCCTTTCGGGGCGGCCGGGGTGGGCCCACGGCGGAGCCGCTGATGGATTCAGCGCCCCCGCCCCCCGTACCGTCCCAGGGGCTGCCGCGGCCGGACCGGTCAGTGGGGCATGCAGCCGAACCAGTTCAGCCGGTCGCCGTCCTTGGTGTAGCCCATGCACCTGATGGTCGTGTCGTGCTCCGTCTCGGTCCGCTCGACCGGTCCGTTCAGATACTCCGTCTTGTGGTGGGGCTCCACGAGGGTGTCGACCTCGACGCGGTACCAGCGCTGGTCACCGGACGGCACGCTGCAGCCGCGGCCGGACACGTTGCGGCTGGGATCGCCACTCCATACCGGCCGTTCGGCGCGGTCGCAGTGGGCGCGGTGGGCGCGGCCGGACGCGTCCGCGGTGCCGGCTCCCGTACCCAGCAGGGTCGCCGCGCCTATGGACACCGCCGCGATGGCGCCGAGCAGACCCTTGGGAGTGAAGTTCATCGATCGGTCCTCCTGCCAGCCGTGGTGAGGGCGGGGAATCGCCCGTCACCTTGGGCAGATAGTCACATTTATCCCTGATGTCCGTCCTGGCGGCAGCGGACGCGGTCCCCCGACCCGGTGACGTCGGTGGTGCCAATGCAGCAGGCCGAGGTCTCCCAGTGCCCCGTACGGCCCGCGGTCCGGAACAACCGCGGCGCCCCGATCGCTGACACCGGTATGAGCGACTACCGCATCGAACACGACTCCATGGGCGAGGTCCGCGTCCCCGTCCACGCCAAGTGGCGGGCCCAGACGCAGCGGGCCGTCGAGAACTTCCCGGTCTCCGGGCAGCGGATCGAGCGCGCGCACATCGAGGCGCTGGCCCGGATCAAGGGCGCGGCGGCCAGGGTCAACGCCGAGCTGGGGGTGGTCGACAAGGACATGGCGCAGGCGATCCAGGAGGCGGCCGGGGAGGTCGCCGAGGGGAAGTGGGACGACCAGTTCCCGGTGGACGTGTTCCAGACGGGGTCGGGGACCTCGTCGAACATGAACACCAACGAGGTCATCGCGACGCTGGCGACCGAGCGGCTCGGGCGGGAAGTGCATCCGAACGACCACGTGAACGCCTCGCAGTCGTCGAACGACGTGTTTCCGTCGTCCATCCACATCGCCGCCACCGCCGCCGTCACGCGGGACCTGATCCCGGCCCTGGAGCATCTCGCGGCGTCACTGGAGCGCAAGTCCGACGAGTTCGCCGATGTGGTGAAGTCCGGGCGGACGCATCTGATGGACGCCACTCCGGTGACCCTGGGGCAGGAGTTCGGCGGGTACGCGGCGCAGGTGCGGTACGGCGTGGAGCGGTTGCGGGCCTCGCTGCCCCGGCTGGCCGAGCTGCCGCTCGGGGGGACGGCGGTGGGCACCGGGATCAACACCCCGCCCGGGTTCTCGGCCGCGGTGATCGAGGAGGTCGCGCGGGTCACCGGGCTGCCGTTCACCGAGGCGCGCGACCACTTCGAGGCGCAGGGCGCGCGGGACGGGATCGTGGAGACCAGCGGGCAGCTGCGGACGGTCGCGGTCGGTCTGACGAAGATCGCCAACGATCTGCGGTGGATGGCCTCGGGGCCGCGGACCGGGCTCGCCGAGATCGCGCTGCCGGATCTGCAGCCGGGGTCCTCGATCATGCCGGGGAAGGTCAACCCGGTGATCCCGGAGGCCGTGCTGATGGTGTCCGCGCAGGTCATCGGGAACGACCAGACGATCGCCGTGGCCGGCGCGGCCGGGAACTTCGAGCTGAACGTGATGCTTCCGGTCATCGGCAAGAACGTGCTCGAGTCCGTCCGGCTGCTCGCCAACGTCTCGCGGCTGCTCGCCGACCGGACCGTGGACGGGATCACCGCCAACCGGGAGCGGGCCCGGGAGTACGCCGAGTCGTCGCCGTCCGTGGTGACGCCGCTCAACAAGTACATCGGGTACGAGGAGGCCGCCAAGGTGGCCAAGAAGGCGCTGGCGGAACGTAAGACGATCCGCCAGGTCGTCATCGAGGGCGGGTACGTCGAGAAGGGGGATCTGACCGTCGAGCAGCTGGACGAGGCGCTGGATGTCCTGCGGATGACACGACCGTAACCGCGTGCGAACGTTTCGCGCCGCCCGGCCAGAACCGTGACGTCCGCCGCAGCGTCGTATGCCTACGGCACCTAATATCTGTGCATGGCAGACGGTGGAGCGGTGAGACGCGTGATGCGCGGGGAAACGGGCGGTGCGACCGGTGACGGGGCCGGGTTCTGGGCTCCGGGGAGCCAGATCCTGTGGCGGTACCGGGAGAACGCCGGGGACGGTTTCCACATCGCGCGCCCCGTCACCGTCGTCCGGGACGACGAGGAACTGCTCGCCGTCTGGCTGGCCCCCGGCACCGAGTGCGTCAGGCCCGTGCTCGCCGACGGCTCGTCGGTCGGTGAAGAACCGCTGGAGTCCCGCTACACCAAGCCCCGGTCGGTCACGCACGGCCACTGGCGCGGCACCGGGGTGCTGAAGCTGGCCCGGCCGGGTCAGCCCTGGTCGGTGTGGCTGTTCTGGGATCCGGGCTGGCAGTTCAAGAACTGGTACGTCAATCTTGAGCAGCCGCTGGTCCGTTGGGGCGGTGGAGTGGACTCGGAGGATCACTTCCTGGACATCTCCGTGCACCCGGACCGGAGTTGGCACTGGCTCGACGAGGACGAGTTCGCCCAGGCCCAGCGGGACGGCCTGATGGACCCGGAGACGGCCGAACGGGTGCGGGCCGCGGGTCTGGCCGCGCTGGCCGCCGTACGGGCCTGGGGACCGCCGTTCTCGGACGGCTGGCAGCACTGGCGCCCGGACCCGTCCTGGGCGGTACCGTCGCTGCCGGATGACTGGGACCGTACGCCCGCGCACGTGTCCACATGAGACCCTTGATGCGCCCCCGGTGCACAACCGTAGGATCGTCCTCCGCAAGGGCGCGCTGAGCACAACTCCCGGAGTGCGATCCGGGCTTGACCGAACGTCACCGAGGGGCGGCAGGACGTGAGCGAGGGGTACGAGGGCAGCACCGGCGAGCGGGGCGCGGGCCGCAGATCGTTCGTCGGCGGCACAGGAACAGCCTCCAGCCACGCCGGAATTCCGTTCCTGGGACACGTAATCCGGGTATCGGAGTTTCGGCGGGACCACCTGCGCGCCCGGCGCGCAGCCCCGGACGGACGGATTCGACACGCGTGACGGAGCACCCCACCTCCTACGAGCGCCCACAGCCGGGCGCCGACCCCGCGCAGGCCCGCGGGGCGCTCCTGCGTACCCCGCAACCGCAGCCGCAGCCGCAGGCACAGCCCCGTCCGCTCGGCGCCACCGCCTTACCGGCGCAGGCCCGCGCGGGCGAGACGCCCTCCGGCCCCGGTACCAGCACGTCCAAGGAGCACTCCGTCAACGGCCCCGAGCACGCCCAGCCCACCAGCGCTGAGCCCGATCCACACCGGCCGCGCCCCACCCCGGAGGGCATTCCGCCGCAGCCCGGCGCCGAGCAGGAGCGGGTGGCGGGCGCGGGCTCCCAGGAGCGCCGTACCGGACGCGGGCTGCCGCCCGGCCGGCCGATGCCGATGCGGCGGGACGGTGACCGGCTGCGCTTCGTGGGCGCCGCGACCCGGCGGATCGCCCGGGGCATCGACCTGGACGAGATCGTGATGGGGCTGTGCCGGGCGACCGTGCCGACCTTCTCGGACGCGATCCTGGTCTATCTGCGCGACCCGCTGCCGGTCGGTGACGAGCGGCCCGTCGGCCCGGTGGTGCTGCGGCTGCGCCGCACCGACCGGATCCCGGAGGAGCGGGACACCGACGGCTTCCCGCCACTGCCCGTCCCGGAGCCGGAACCGGCCGACATCGGCCTGGCCGCGCTCACCGCGGAGCTGTGCGAGGTACGGCCGGGCGGTGCCCTCAACGAGGTGCTGCGGGGTGTACGACCTGTTTTCGCCGACTCCCCCGCCGCGCGCGCCGCGCTGCCGGAACTCCTCGGCGAGAGCGCCGAGTCCCTCGTGCCCGGCGGACAGCACGCGATCCTCGCCCCGCTGCGCGGCCGGCGCCGGGTGATCGGGGCGGCCGTGTTCCTGCGCCGCCCGGAGCGGCTCGCCTTCGAGGCGGACGACCTGCTGGTCGCCGCCCAGCTGGCCACGCACAGCGCGCTCGGCATCGACAAGGCGGTGCTGTACGGCCGGGAGGCCTACATCGCCGACGAGTTGCAGCGGACCATGCTGCCGGAGCACCTGCCGAGCGCCACGGGTGTGCGGCTGGCCTCGCGCTATCTGCCGGCCGCGGAGACCGCGCGGGTGGGCGGCGACTGGTACGACGCGATTCCGCTGCCGGGCAGCCGGGTGGCGCTGGTCGTGGGCGACGTCATGGGGCACTCGATGACCTCGGCCGCCATCATGGGTCAGCTGCGGACCACCGCGCAGACGCTGGCGGGGCTGGACCTGCCGCCGCAGGAGGTCCTGCACCATCTCGACGAGCAGGCGCAGCGGCTGGGCAGCGACCGGATGGCGACCTGCCTGTACGCGGTCTACGACCCGGTGTCGCACCGCATCACCATCGCCAACGCGGGCCATCCGCCGCCGGTGCTGCTGCATCTGGGCGGGCGGGCCGAGGTGCTGCGGGTGCCGCCGGGGGCGCCGATCGGGGTCGGCGGGGTCGACTTCGAGGCGGTCGAGCTGGACGCGCCCGCCGGGGCGACCCTGCTTCTGTACACCGACGGGCTGGTGGAGTCCCGGCTGCGGGACGTGTGGACCGGGATAGAGCAGCTGCGGGAGAAGCTCGCCGCGACCGCGCAGCTGACCGGGCCGGATCATCCGCCGCCGCTCGAAGCACTGTGCGACGAGGTGCTCGACATGCTCGGGCCGGGCGACCGGGACGACGACATCGCGCTGCTCGCGGCCCGGTTCGACGGGATCGCGCCGAGCGATGTGGCGTACTGGTTCCTGGAGCCGGAGGACGCGGCGCCGGGGCGGGCCCGGCGGCTGGCCCGGCGGGCGTTGGCGCGCTGGGGGCTTGAGGAACTGACCGACTCCGTCGAGCTGCTGGTCAGCGAGGTCGTGACGAACGCGGTGCGGTACGCGTCGCGGCCGGTCACGTTGCGGTTGCTGCGGACCGATGTGCTGCGGTGCGAAGTCGGCGACGACGTGCCGCAGTTGCCGCGGCTGCGGCAGGCCCGGGCGACGGACGAGGGCGGCCGGGGGCTGTACCTCGTCAACAGACTGGCCAGACGGTGGGGAGCGACCCGGCTGAGCACCGGCAAGGTCGTCTGGTTCGAGCTGAACCGATAGGCCCGTAGGGCCAGGGACCGGTGAGTCACCGCGGGCCCGGCGGGGGCTTGCCGCGCAGTTCCCCGCGCCCCTGAGGGGGCGCCGCTGCCGCGGCTGGTCGCGCCCACGCGGCAGAGCCGCACGTCGAATACAGCCCCACGCCCCCGAGAGGGCGCCCCTGCCGAAGCTGATCGCGCCCACGCGGCAGAGCCGCACGCCGAATACAGCCCCACGCCCCCGAGAGGGCGCCCCTGTCGGAGCTGGTCGCGCCCACGCGGCAGAGCCGCATATCGGATACCGCCCCACGCCCCTGAGGGGGCGCCGCTGCCGCGGCTGGTCGCGCCCACGCGGCGGAGCCGCATGTCGGATACCGCCTCGCGCCCCTGAGGGGCGCGGGGAACTGCGCGACCGGCCACGGCGTGCGCGGCGCCCGGATGACTACTGGAAGCCGTCCGCCGGGTCCAGCGGGTCGTCCGTGATGCCTCCCGTCGGGGTCTGGCTCGGCGTCTGCGACGGCGTCTGGGACGGCGTCGCGGACTTCGTCGGGGTCTCGCTCGGCGTCTGCGACGGCGTCTGGGACGGCGTCGCGGACTTCGTCGGGGTCTCGCTCGGCGTCTCGGACGGCGTCTCGGACGGCGTCGCGGACTTCGTCGGCGTCTCCGTGGGCTGGACGGCCGCGCCCAGGTCGGTGTTCAGGTCGAACTTCTGCTTCTTCGTGACCCCGAAGGTGTAAGCCGCCCAGATCTGCGCCGGGTAACCGCCACCGTTGATGCGGCCGGTGCCGGGGATGAGGCCCGTGGCGCCGGTCAGCGAGACCTGGTTGTGGGTCTTGGCGTCCTCGCCGAACAGTCCGACCGACGTCACCAGGTCGGGCGTGAAGCCCGTGAACCAGGCCGACTTGTTGCTGTCGGACGTACCCGTCTTGCCGGCCACCTGCTGGCCCTTGCGCAGCGGGTTCTGGGCCACGGAGACCTTCGCCGTACCGTCGTCGACCACGCCGGTCAGGACCGAGGTCACCTGGTCGGCCGCACTGCGGCTGATCACCTGCTCGCCGATCGGGTCCGGCGGGTCGACCTTGCGGCCGGTCTTCTCCGCCGACGCGAGGATGCTCGGGGTGACCTTCTGGCCGTGGTTGTCGAGGGTGGCGTACACCCCGGCCATCTCCAGCGGGCTCGCGCCCATGCTGCCCAGGGTCTGCGCGGGCACCGCCGGCAGGTTCGTGGTGTCCAGACCGAGGTCGTCGGCGACCTTCATCACGTTCTTCATGCCGACGTCCACACCCATCTGCGCGAACACCGAGTTGACGGACTTGTTCATCGCCGTCTGCACGGTGATGTTGCCGTAGTCGGCGTCGTCCTCGTTCGGCGGTGAGAAGGCGATGTCGCTGCCCTTGACCGCGCGGCGGCTGGTGCCGTCGTAGATCGTGTTGGCGTTGATCTCCTTGCCGTCCTGCGTCTTGGCGTTCTGGTCCAGCGCGGCGGCGAGGATGATCGGCTTGAAGGTGGACGCCGGCTGGTAGTCGGCCCGGGTGGCGTTGTCGGTGTAGTGCTTGTAGTAGTCGACGCCGCCGTAGAGGGCGAGGATCTTGCCGGTCTTGGGGTCGACGGAGACGCCGCCGGCCTGGACGTTCTTGTCGACCTTGCGCTTCTTGCCGTCGAGCTTGCTGGTGAGCTGGCTCTTGACGGCCGCCTCCAGCTTGGCCTGCTTCTTCGGGTCGATGTTCAGGGTGATCGTCCAGCCCTGGTCCACGACCTGGGCCTCCGCCTGGGACCGGGTGACGCCCTGCGACTTCATCAGCTGGTTCTCCAGCTGGGTGTTGGCCAGTTCGACGAGGTAGCCCTTCTGGCCCTCCAGACCGGAGGCGGCCTTGGGCGCCTTGGGGATGGGGAACTTCAGGGTGTCGCGCTTGGACTTGTCCAGCCAGCCCTGGCCGACCATGTTGTCCAGGACGTAGTTCCAGCGCTGCTTCACCAGCTTCTTGCCGATGGGGCCCGCCACCGCCCAGTCGTACTGGCTGGGCGCCTGGAGCAGCGCGGCCAGATACGCGCCCTGCTGGACCGAGAGCTTCTCGGCGTCGACGTGGTAGTAGGCCTGGGCGGCGGCCTGGATGCCGTAGGCGCCGCGGCCGTAGTAGCTGGTGTTGATGTAGCCCGCGAGGATGTCGTCCTTCGACTTCTCGCGGTCCACCTTCAGCGAGATGACCAGTTCCTTCAGCTTGCGCGTGACGGTCTGGTTCTGGTCGAGGTAGTAGTTCTTGACGTACTGCTGGGTGATGGTCGACCCGCCCTGGGTGCCGCGGCCCCGCGCCGTGTTGTAGAGGCCGCGGGCCATGCCCCTGAGGTCGATGCCGTTGTCGGTGTAGAAGGTCTTGTTCTCCGCCGCGACGAAGGTGTGCTGGACCTCCTTCGGGACCTTGGAGAGGTCCACGATCTCGCGGTTGACGGTGCCCTTGCGGGCCAGGACCGAGCCGTCGCTGTACTTGTAGACGTTGCTCTGCGTCTGCGCGAGCGCGTTGCCCTCGGGCACGCTCACCATCATGTACAGCGCGATGAAGGCGCCGATGCCCAGCAGACACACGGTGAAGAAGGCGCCGAGCATCTTCTTCCAGGTGAACAGCGCGCGTATCCGGCCCTTGGCGGCCTTGCCGTTCTTGCCGTTCTTGGCCGCCTTCCCCTTCCCGGCGGCGGCCTTGCGGCGCTCCGCGCGGGTGCCGCCCTCGGCCTGCGGTGGCTGGACCGCCGTCGCGGTGCCGCCCGGGGCCTCGGGCGCGGGTTGCGGCGACGAGCGGGGCCCGGGCGCGGCGCGGCGGCCGCCGCGCTGTCGCGCTTTTCTCTCTTCCGCTCGTCCCATGAGTCCGTCTGCTCCGCTTCGTCTCGGCTATCACACGTGTGTACGGGTGTCACACAAGTACGTGGCTCAGGTCAGCTCAGAAAACTAACACCGCTCTCTATGACAAAGAGCAGACGATCCACCCCATACGGACGTGACAATCAGCACCCCGCCCCAACGGAACCGACGAGCGGGGAGGACAGAGGGTTGCCTCCGCACGATAAAGTGATATCACTTAGATAGAAGTAAGATAGTTCGCAGTCAGTCAATCAAGGGGGAACCATGTCCGTCCACGACTCCTCGGCGACCGCCGACGTACCCGAGATGCCGGCCCCGCGCGTGCGGGAGTTCACGGCGCACAGCATCGGCGGCGGACTCGCCCTGCTGCTGGGCCTGGTGGGGCTCCTGGCCGCCGTCGCGCTGTTCGTGGCCGGCTCGGTGAACCCGGGCTTCGCCCTCGGGGGCGTGGTCGTCTTCCTCGCCTCCGTCATCGCGATGCGCGGCCTCAACACCGTGGCACCGGGCGAGGCACGGGTCGTCCAGCTCTTCGGGCGGTACCGGGGCACGATCCGGCAGGACGGTCTGCGCTGGGTCAACCCCTTCACCTCGCGGACGAGGATCTCCACCCGGGTCCGCAACCACGAGACCGCCGTCCTCAAGGTCAACGACGCCTACGGCAACCCGATCGAGCTCGCCGCGGTCGTGGTGTGGAAGGTCCAGGACACCGCGCAGGCCGTCTTCGAGGTCGACGACTACACGGAGTTCGTCGCCACGCAGACCGAGACGGCCGTACGGCACATCGCCATCGAGTACCCGTACGACGCCCACGACGAGGACGGGCTCTCGCTGCGCGGCAACGCCGAGGAGATCACCGAGAAGCTGGCCGTCGAGCTCCAGGCGCGGGTGGAGGCGGCCGGAGTGCGGGTCGTGGAGTCGCGGTTCACGCATCTCGCGTACGCTCCCGAGATCGCCTCGGCAATGCTCCAGCGGCAGCAGGCCGGTGCGGTGGTGGCCGCGCGGCGGCAGATCGTCGACGGGGCGGTGGGCATGGTGGAGGCGGCGCTCGCGCGGATCGCCGAGCAGGGCATCGTGGAACTGGACGAGGAGCGCAAGGCGGCGATGGTGTCCAACCTGATGGTGGTGCTGTGCGGGGACCGGGCGCCGCAGCCGGTGCTCAACACCGGGACGCTGTACCAGTGACGGACTCGCCCGACGGGACGCCACGGCGCCGGCCGCAGCAGCGCAAGCAGGTGCTGCTGCGGCTGGACCCGTCCGTGTACGAGGCGCTGGCGCGCTGGGCCGGGGACGAGTTGCGGTCGGCCAACGCGCAGATCGAGTTCCTGCTGCGGCGCGCCCTTGCGGAAGCCGGCCGGCTCCCCGGCGAGACGGGCCCCCTCCCCCGCCGCGGCCGCCCCCCTGGGGGCTCCGCCCCCAGACCCCCATCGGCCTGAACGGCCTCGCCCTCGACCGCTGGACGGTCCGGCCGCTGGAGGGACGGACGGACTTACACCCTCAGACCGAGAAGAACGAGGGCCAACCGGACCGACCTCCGACCGCAAACCCGGCAGGCAGGGGGCGCAACCTCACGGGCTCCCCGGCCGGGCTCATGCCAGCTCCTCCCCGGCCGGGCTCATGCCAGCTCCGCCCTGAAGCCCTGCCGCCAGGACGGATACCGCAGTTCCCAGCCCAGCTCCCGCTTGGCCTTGGCGTTGGAGAAGCCGCGACCCTTGGTCATGATCACCACCGCCTGTTCGCCGGCCAGCAGCCGGGCCAGCCAGACCGGCACCCGCAGCGGCCGCCTGGCCCCGGCGCACTCGGCGAGGTGAGGCAGCCACTCGGCGGCCGGCGCCGGTTCGTCGTCGACGATGTTGAACACGCCCCGCGCCTTCTGCTCGACCGCCAGCACGGTGGCGCTCGCCGCGTCGTCGAGGTGGATCCAGCTGCTGTGCCCTTCGGCACGGCCGACCAGGGGGTACTGGCGCTTGCGGACCAGGGTCACCTGGTCGTCGATGGCTCCGGGGCCGTAGAAGGCGCCGTACCGCAGGGCCGCGCCGCCCGCTCCGAGGACCGCTTCCTCCAGGTGACGCAGGGCCAGCATCCCCTGGTGCGCGGGCGTCCCGGCCATCAGGTCCAGCGGGTCCTCCTCCGTCTTCACCCAGCCGCCCTCGCGGATGCCGTTCCAGCTGGCGTGGCTCTGCGCGACGACATGGGGGACGCCGACCGCATCGGCGGCGGCCAGCAGATGGTCCGTTCCCTCGGTGCGCAGCCGGTTGGTGAGGGCGAACCAGCGGTCCGGATGCCTGATGTCGGGCTTGCCCGCGTGCGCAGGGGAGATCGCCGTCAGCTGGTGCACGATCACCTCCGGGCGGGCCTCGGCCACCGCCGCCCCGACCGACAGCGCGTCGAGGGCGTCCATCACCACCCCCTCGGCCCCCAGCCGCTTCAGCAGATCCAGCCGGGCCGCGCTGGTGGTCGTGGCCGTCACCCGATGCCCCCGCGCCACCAGTTGCGGCACCAGCCGCCGTCCCAGAACACCGCTGCCGCCCGCCACGAAGACCCGCATGGCCATCACCTTCCTGATACGAGGAACAGACTCCCGGGGCGGAGACGAGACAGGCCCGCGCGCCGTGACATCGCGCTGTCGCACAACCGTGACAATCGGCTCCCACGTGCGCGTTCACACACCCCGCCATGATCTACACACCGTGCGTATACATGCGGCGTATACACCGTGTGTAGAGTGCTGCCATGTCCATCGGTCACACCCTCCTGGGGCTCCTGGAGTCCGGCCCGCGCCACGGCTACGACCTGAAGCGGGCCTTCGACGAGAAGTTCGGTCACGACCGGCCGCTGCACTACGGCCAGGTCTACTCGACGATGTCGCGCCTGCTGAAGAACGGGCTCGTGGAAGTCGACGGCATCGAGGCCGGCGGCGGCCCCGAGCGCAAGCGGTACGCCATCACCGACGCCGGCGTCACCGACGTCGAGAAGTGGCTGGCGACTCCGGAGAAGCCGGAGGAGTACCTCCAGTCGACCCTGTACACCAAGGTCGTCCTCGCCCTGCTGACGCACCGGAACGCCGGTGACGTCCTCGACAGCCAGCGCTCCGAGCATCTGCGCAGCATGCGGATCCTCACCGACCGCAAGCGCCGGGGCGACCTCGCGGACCAGCTCGTCTGCGACCACGCCCTGTTCCATCTGGAGGCGGATCTGAGGTGGCTGGAGCTGACCGCCGCCCGCCTCGACAAGCTCCGCACGGAGGTGACCAAGTGACCGCTCCCGCTGGTTCGCTGCTCGCGGCCGAGGGGCTGCGCAAGGCCTACGGCCCCACGCTCGCGCTCGACGGGGCCGGGTTCTCGATACACCCGGGCGAGGTCGTCGCCGTGATGGGCCCGTCCGGCTCCGGCAAGTCGACCCTGCTGCACTGTCTCGCCGGGATCGTGCCGCCCGACTCGGGCTCGATCGTCTACGCGGGACGCGAGATGGCCACCATGAACGACACCGAGCGCAGCGCCCTGCGCCGCAGCGAGTTCGGCTTCGTCTTCCAGTTCGGCCAGCTGGTGCCCGAGTTGACCTGTGTGGAGAACGTGGCGCTGCCGCTGCGGCTGAACGGCACCTCCCGCAAGGAGGCCGAGAAGGCCGCGCTGGGCTGGATGGAGAAGCTGGAGGTCGACGACCTGAGGCGCAAGCGGCCCGGTGAGGTCTCCGGCGGCCAGGGGCAGCGGGTGGCGGTGGCCCGGGCCCTGGTGACCGAGCCCCGGGTGCTGTTCGCGGACGAGCCGACCGGCGCGCTGGACTCCCTCAACGGCGAGCGCGTGATGGAGCTGCTGACCGACGCTGCCCGCTCCACCAACGCGGCCGTCGTGCTCGTCACGCACGAGGCCCGGGTGGCCGCCTACTCGGACCGCGAGATCGTCGTACGCGACGGCAAGTCCCGGGACATGGAGCGGGTGGTATGAACGTCAGGCAGTGGCTCAGAGATCTGGCCATGGGGGTCCGGTTCGCCTTCGGGGGCGGCCGCGAGGGCTGGTTCCGGGCCACGCTGACGGCCGTCGGCGTGGGCCTGGGGGTGGCGCTGCTGCTGCTCACCACGGCCCTCCCGAACGCGCTGGCCGTGCGCCACCAGCGCGATGTGGCACGGGCGGACTACACGTACGTCTTCGGCCACCCCATGAAGGCCGGCGAGCAGACGTTCGTCATCGCGGACATCGACACCCCCTACCGCGGCGCCGACATCCGCGGCCGGATGATCCAGCGGGAGGGTGCGAAGGCGCCGGTGCCGCCCGGGCTCACCAAGTACCCGGCGCCCGGCGAGATGGCCGTCTCGCCCGCGCTGAAGCGGCTGCTGGACTCCCCCGACGGGGCGCTGCTGCGCGCCCGGCTGCCGTACCGGGTCACCGCCACCATCGCGGAGAGCGGACTGACCGGCTCCCAGGAACTCGCCTACTACGCGGGCTCCGCCGACCTCACGGCCCGCATCGACCCGCCGAACGTGGCCCGGATCGACCACTTCGGCAGCCCCAGGTCGCCGGACGCCGAGTCCGACCCGGTCCTCACCCTGCTGGTACTCGTGGTGTTCGTGGTACTGCTGATGCCGGTCGCCGTGTTCGTCGCGGCCGCCGTCCGCTTCGGCGGCGAGCGCCGCGACCGGCGGCTGGCCGCGCTGCGGCTGGTCGGCTCCGACGGCCGGATGGTACGGCGGATCGCGGCCGGCGAGGCGATGGCCGGCGCGCTGCTCGGCCTGGTCTTCGGCGTCGGCTTCTTCCTGGTCGGCCGCCAGTTGGCGGGCACCGCCGATGTGTTCGGCATCAGTGTGTTCCCGAGCTATCTGAACCCCTCCCCCGCACTGGCCGCGCTGGTGGCGGTCGCCGTCCCGGCGGCGGCCGTGCTGGTGACGCTGTTCGCGCTGCGCGGAGTGGTCATCGAGCCGCTCGGCGTGATGCGTACGGCGAAGCCCGCCCGCCGCCGACTGTGGTGGCGGCTCCTGCTCCCGGTGGCCGGTCTGGCGGCGCTCTACCCGATGGTCGGGCAGGGCCGCGGGGACGGCGACTTCAACCAGTACCTGGTCACCGGCGGCGTCCTGCTCCTGCTGGTCGGCATCACGGCGCTGCTGCCGTGGGTCGTGGAGACGGCCGTCGGCCGGCTCGGCCGGGGCGCGGTGGCCTGGCAACTGGCCGTCCGGCGGCTGCAGTTGAGCAGCGGTACGGCGGCCCGCATGGTCAACGGCATCGCGGTGGCGGTGGCCGGCGCGATCGCACTGCAGATGGTCTTCGCCGGTGTCCAGGCGGACTACACCAAGCAGACCACCAATGACCTCAACCGCGCGCAGATGTCGATCCAAGTACCGGACGGCGTCCCGGTGCCCGAGGTCGAGCGGGCCATGGCCGACACCAAGGGCGTGCTGAAGGTGGTCGCGATCGCCAACGACCAGGCCGGCGACGCGAAGAACGACCCGAGGCAGACCGCCGAGGTGAGCGTGGGAAGTTGCGCCTCGCTGCGCGAGGTGGCGACCCTGCCGTCCTGCCACGACGGTGACGCCTTCGTGGTGAAGGGCTCGGACACCGAGTCCGACACCACGAAGCTGCTGTCGACCGTGACGAAGCACGACCGGACGCTGTACCTCAACCCCTCCTACACCGGCGACGACCAGGGCTCCACGAGCCGCTGGACGGTACCGGCGGGGCTGAAGCAGGCGACGGCCCGCGAGGACCCCACCGGCTACAAGCGCGGCGGCTTCCTGCTCACCCCGGGGGCCTTGCCGGCCGGCGCCAGTACGTCGGTGCAGGGCGTGGTCTATCTGTCCATCGACTCCGCGGTGCGCGACGCCAACGAGTACGTGGTCAACACGGCGGTCCGGGTCGACCCGCTGATGCACGCGGAGGCGCTGACCTCGTTCGAGCGGGACGGCCAGTTCGACTCGATCCGCACCGGGCTGTTCGTCGGCGCCGCCGCCGTACTCGCGCTGATCGGCGCGAGCCTGCTGGTCAGCCAGCTCGAGCAGCTGCGCGAGCGCAAGAAGCTGCTGTCGGCGCTGGTCGCCTTCGGCACCCGGCGGCGCACCCTGAGCCTGTCGGTGCTGTGGCAGACGGCGATCCCGGTCGGGCTGGGCCTGCTGCTGGCCGGCGTGGTGGGACTGGCCCTGGGCACGGTGCTGCTGAAGATGGTCGGCTCCAAGGTGCGGGTCGACTGGCCGGGCGTGCTGGCGATGACCGGCTTCGGCGCGGTGGTGGTCCTGGCCGTGACGCTGCTGAGCCTGCCGCCGCTGCTGCGCCTGATGCGGCCGGACGGGCTGCGTACGGAGTAGGGGTCTACGAGTCGGCGCCGAGTACCCGGACGGGCAGCGGCCGCAGCGCCTCGCGCAACGCGGCCGCCAGCTCCCGGTACTCGGCGCCGCGTGCTGCCCCGGCGCGCATCGCCAGGGCGATCCGGCGGCTCGGGGCGGGCTCGGCGAAGGAGCCGGTGAGGAGCCGGTCGCTGCGGCTGGTCTCGACCCTGACGGCGGTGTGCGGCAGCAGGGTGCAGCCGAGCCCGCCGGCCACCAGCTGGACGCGGGTGGCCAGGCCGGCCGCCGTGGTGGTCACCGGCGCGCCCTCCCGTCGCCCGCCACCGCCCTCGACCGACGGGCTTCGCCCCGCCCCCTTGATTCCTCGGCCCGCCTGCGCGAGCTGGCTCCCGAGGCGAAGGCGAACCTGTCGCCGGAGGCCTACCGGGCCGCCAAGTCCGCGGCCGCGGTGATGGCGATGAACAACGTCTTCTACCGCACCCGCCATCTGCTCTCCGACCACGAGTACGGCACCCTGCGCGCGGGGCTGCGGATGAACGTCATCGGCAACCCCGGTGTCGACAAGGTCGACTTCGAGCTGTGGTCGTTCGCGGTGTCCGCGATCAACGGCTGCGGGATGTGCCTGGACTCGCACGAGCAGGTGCTGCGCAAGGCCGGGGTGAACCGTGAGGTGATCCAGGAGGCGTTCAAGATCGCTTCGGTGGTTCAGGCGGTGGGTGTGACGCGGAAGCGGAAGCCGTGCCGGCCGAGTTCGAGTAGGCGCCGTCGGCCCGTGGACCCCGCTCACCTCTCAGTGGGCGGCGTTCGCCGCGTTCCCGGACCCCGCTTCGGCCGGGACGACCTCGTCCTCGATCGCCTCGGATGCTGGGTCGGGCGGCTCTTCGCTCTCGTACCGCTCGTTCGAGTACTGGTGCAGATAGCTGACCACCGTGTTCGTCACCGCCACCAGCGGTACGGCCACCACCGCGCCGCCGATGCCCGCCACCAGGCCGCCGGCCGCGACCGTGAGGACCACCGCGAGCGGGTGGACGCGGACCGCGCGGCCGAGGATGAACGGCTGCAGGATGTGACCCTCGATCTGCTGGACGGCCAGCACGACGACCAGGGTCATGACCGCGGCGAAGACGCCCTGGGTGACGAGCGCGACCACCACTGCAAGGGCGCCCGAGGCGACCGCGCCGACCAGCGGGATGAAGGAGAACAGGAAGATGAAGACGGCGAGCGGGACGGCCATGGGAACGTCCAGGAAGTAGATGCCCAGGCCGATGAAGATGGCGTCGATGAGGGCGACCAGGACCGTGCCGCGGACGTAGGCGGTGAGGGTGCGCCAGGCGCGCGGGCCGGCGCCGGCCACGCCCTCGCGGGCCGCGCCGGGCACGAGCTTCAGGAACCACTGCCAGATGCGCGCACCGTCGTAGAGCAGGAAGAGCGTGGAGAAGAAGACCAGCAGGATGCCGGTCAGGGCCTCCACGACGACCTGGACGCCCTCCAGGCCGAACGAGGTGATCTGGTCGGTGTTGGCGCCGATCGCCTCGCGGAGGTTCTTGGCGATCTGGTTGATCTGTTTGTCGGTGACGTGGAAGGGGCTCTTCAGCAGCCAGTTGCGCAGGTCGTCGATGCCGTTCTGGACCTGGTCGGAGAGCGTGTCGATGTTCTCCATGACCTGCCAGGTCACGAACCAGCCCATCAGGCCGATCACCACGAAGCCGGAGATGGCGGTGAGCGCGGTGGCCGGGCCGCGGGGCATGCCGCGGCGGCACAGCCAGGCGACCGCGGGCTGGAGCAGGGCGGTGATGAGCAGCGCGATGACGAAGGCGAACACCACGAGTTGTACGGCGCTGATGACCCGCATCAGGATCCAGAGCGTGCCGGCCAGCACCAGCAGCCGCCAGCCGGCCTCGGCGGCGACCCGTACGCCCCAGGGGATGGCCGTCACGGGGTCGGGACGCGGTGCGGGCTTCCGGACGGGCCTGGGGGCGGCGGTGGCGGGGGCCGCCGGCGAGGGCTCGGGAGCGGGGGCCTGTGCGGGCCGTGCGGGCGGCTCCGGTTCGGTGTGCTCGCGCTCCACCTCCGCCCGGCGCTCGTCCAACCGCTCGCTCATCTCGCTCAGTCCGGCGCCGAGCCTGCCGAGCCACTCCGGCACTCGCGACATGATCCGCTCTCTTCCCCCGCGTCTCCGGGTGCTCCTCACCACTCCCCCCGGGAGTCGTTCGGTTTGACCGTACAGGGCGACAGCCCCTCCCCCTAGGACGGGGAGGGGCTGTCGAAGGTTGAGAGAAGCCGAGCGGCCTCTAGTACCAGCTGTTCGCCTGCCAGAACGACCAGGCCTCACAGGGGCTGCCGTACCGGGAGTTCATGTAGTTGAGGCCCCACTTGATCTGGGTGGCCGGGTTGGTCTGCCAGTCGGCGCCCACGGAGGACATCTTGGAGCCGGGCAGGGCCTGGAAGAGACCGTAGGCACCGGAGGAGGCGTTGACGGCCTGGTAGTTCCAGCCGGACTCGTGGCTCACGATGTTGCTGAAGCACTGGTACTGGCCGCTGGCCACCATCTGCTGCGCCATCGCCTGGATCTGCGCCACGGTGTACGAGCTCTGGACCGCGAAGGTGACAGAGGAACGGCTGGCCGCCTTCTTCGCCTCGGCGCGCTCCTTCGCTTCCTTCGCCGCCTGCTCGGCCTCGGCCTTCTTGGCGGTCGCGGTCTTGGCGGCCGCCACTCGGGCCGCCTGCTCGGCGTCCTTCTTGGCGGTCGCGTCGGCCTGGATGGCCACGGCGTCGGCCTGCTGCGTCAGGGACGCGGTCTGCACCGTTGCCTGCTGACCCGCGGGGATGTCCGCGAGCAGCGTGGTGTCGGCTGCCGTCGCCTCAGCGTCGTTGGGCTGCGCGACGCTGCCCGAGGCAACACCGACAACGCTTCCGACGGCGGTGACCGCGGTGGCCGAGGCCACTGCGAATCCCCGGACCGAAATCCGGCTCACACGGTTTCCTTCCAGCATCGTCCGCTTCGGTGACCCTGGCGGACGCAATCGTTCCCCTGACGCTGGCCTCCCAACTGCGGGGTCACGGGAGGCGCGGGCCCGATGGACGACTCCCCAGCGGGGAACGCCGTGTGGTGCTCGGGCGGCATACGACGTCGCTATGGAATTAGCTGTGATGCTTCTGTGTTGCCGTACCGCTGGGGGTACAGGTGTGTCGTATGCGGGGCCTGACAGGAGTGAGACTCTGCCGTAACCCGACGCCGGGTGGCAATTCCGAGTTGCGTGTGAAAGCTCACATCCCGTTTCCCCCAGGGGATTTCAGGAAAGCCGCACGCACGAAGGCGCCGCCCGGCTAGGCTCAACGCCTTTGCCGGACGGCGCCAACGGATGGGTAATCAGCCCAAGTTGGACACAGGGATCAGATGGATCAGATGTGTCCGTCCTCCAGCATTTCGGTCACAAGCGCGGCAATCTGGGACCTCTCGGACCGGGTGAGGGTGACATGCGCGAAGAGCGGGTGACCCTTCAGCTTCTCCACCACGGCGACCACACCGTCGTAACGGCCGACCCGGAGGTTGTCCCGCTGCGCCACGTCGTGGGTCAGAACCACCCGTGAATTCGCGCCGATCCGGGACAGAACGGTCAACAGGACGTTCCGTTCCAGCGACTGGGCCTCGTCGACGATCACGAACGCGTCGTGCAGGGAGCGGCCGCGGATGTGGGTGAGCGGCAGCACCTCCAGCATCCCGCGCGCGGTGACCTCCTCGATGACCTCGCGGCTGGTGACCGCCGAGAGGGTGTCGAAGACCGCCTGCGCCCAGGGGCTCATCTTCTCCGACTCGGAGCCGGGCAGATAGCCCAGCTCCTGGCCGCCGACCGCGTACAGCGGACGGAAGACCATCACCTTCTTGTGCTGGCGGCGCTCCAGGACCGCCTCCAGACCCGCGCACAGCGCCAGCGCCGACTTGCCGGTGCCGGCCCGGCCGCCCATCGACACGATCCCGACGTCCGGGTCGAGCAGCAGATCGAGCGCGATGCGCTGTTCGGCGCTGCGGCCCTTGATGCCGAACGCCTCCCGATCGCCGCGTACCACACGGACGTTGCCCTCGGCCGTCACCCGTCCGAGTGCCTTGCCGCGCTCGGACTGGATGGTCAGGCCAGTGTGCACAGGGAGGTCGGAGGCCTCCGGGACGTACACGTGCCCTTCCTCGAAGAGGAGGTCCACCTGCTCGCCGGAGAGCGTCAGTTCGGACATTCCGGTCCAGCCGGAGGCGCCCGTGATGGCGAGTTCGGCGCGGTACTCCTCGGCGAGGAGGCCGACCGACGACGCCTTGATCCTGAGCGGGAGGTCCTTCGAGACGACGGTGACGTCATACCCCTCGGCCTGCAGGTTGCGGGCGACCGCGAGGATGCGGGAGTCGTTGTCCCCCAGGCGGTAGCCGCTGGGCAGGACGCTGGGGTCCGAGTGATTGAGCTCGACACGGATCGTGCCGCCGAGGTCCCCGATCGGGATGGGGGCGTCCAGACGGCCGTGCCGGACCCGGTAGTCGTCGAGCAGGCGCAGGGCCTGCCGGGCGAAGTAGCCGAGTTCGGGATGGTGCCGTTTGGCCTCCAGTTCCGTGACCACGACGATCGGGAGCACGACCTCGTGCTCGTCGAAGCGGGCCATGGCGTTCGGGTCGGCCAGCAGGACGCTGGTGTCGAGAACATAGGTGCGCCGGTCGGACTTGCGGCGCGTTGTGCTGGTCACCACGGAAGGACGTACCCCCTCGGATGAGGTCGGGGAGCGACGAAGAGGAGCTGGACCGGTTGACGGCCACCCTGCACGGGCCGAAAACCGGCCCCCCGCTGCTTCTTCCGTGCCGTGACCGCACGGTCGGGCTGGTGCAAAGGGCCTCCCGGGCGGACGACCCCGAGTCGCCCGCTGAGATCCGATGCCCGTGGTTCGGGCATCGACCTGCTTGCCTTATGCCCTCGAACATGCGCCGCCATGCCACGGTCTGCAACGACGCGCAGGTGAACTCCGTGTTACTGGCGCCCTGAAATGGGTGATTTACGCCTCACGGGTGCGGTGGGGTCATCCACCGTAGCGAGGGGGTTATCCAGCGTGGCGACGGTGACGGGGGACGTATGCCGTGTTCGCGTCCACCGTCACGATCACGTCACCCGCCGTAGCGGCGGTGGCGGGCCGCGTAGTCACGCAGGGCGCGCAGGAAGTCGACCTTGCGGAACGCGGGCCAGAAGACCTCGCAGAAGTAGTACTCGGCGTGCGCGGTCTGCCAGAGCATGAATCCGGACAGCCGCTGCTCACCGCTGGTGCGGATCACCAGGTCCGGGTCGGGCTGGGCGCCGGTGTAGAGGTGACGGCCGATCATGTCGACGGTGACGGAGTCGGCGAGGTCCTCCATCGCGACGCCCTTGTCGTTGGCGTCCAGAATCATCGAGCGGACGGCGTCGGCGATCTCCTGGCGGCCGCCGTAGCCGATGGCGACGTTCACCAGTATTCCCTCGACGTGCGCGGTGGCCTCCTCGGCCTCCTTGAGCGCGGTCTGCATCGGGGAGGGCAGGAGGTCGGGGGTGCCGACGTGGTGGACGCGCCAGCGGCCGTCGGCGGCGAGGGTGCGGACGACGTCCTCGATGATGCCGAGGAGGGGGACCAGTTCCTCCTTGGCGCGGTCGAAGTTGTCCGTGGACAGCAGCCAGAGGGTGACGACCTCGACATCGGTCTCGGAGCACCAGCCGAGGAACTCCTCGATCTTCTCGGCGCCGGCCCGGTGGCCGTGCACGGTGCTGGATCCGGCGGCCTTCGCCCAGCGGCGGTTGCCGTCCATGATGACGCCGATGTGCTTGGGCACCTGAGCGTGGTCCAGGTGACCTTCCACCCGGCGTGCGTAGAGCCTGACGAGCAGGCCGCGCAGCTTGTCGCGCAGGTTCACTTGAGTCCACCCCTCGTGTCTCGCTGCGGGGTTCCGCGGGCCGAAGCCTACCCCTCCGGGAGTCGAGGGGGGCGCGGTGGGCACGGCGCCCAAGGGGGCTGGGGGGCCTGTGCGGCCCGGCGAGTGCGGGTGCGTCGGGGCTGGTCGCACGGCACCCCGGGGCCCTTCGGGACGCCGGGAGTGAGGGCGCTTGAAAAGTCGGTGAAAAAAGGGGGCGGGCGTGGGCGGAGGCGGGGGGGCGGGCCGAAGCCGGGGGTGGTCGGGGGGCAGGGAAGCCGGGGGGGGCGGCCGTGGGCGGAAACCGGGGGGCGGCCGTGGGTGAAAGCCGGGGGGTGCGGGCGTCGACGGAAGCTGGGCGGCCGTGGGTGGAGCAATGGGCCGGTCCGCGGGCAAAAAAACGGGCCGGTCCGTGGGGGGGAGACGGACCGGCCCGAGGGGGGGTTTCCACCATAACCCTTTGTAAGTGATGCTGCGTGCATCGGCGTGCCACAACTACTCTCCGGAGTCGCCCGACAACGCCCCGATGGGCCTGGAACGCTGGATTCAAGGGCCTCGCATGGCCGATTCACGGCGGAATCCCAGGAAAACTGGTCACATTCGGGGAGATCAAGAGGGTTTGGGCCGTCTCGGGGACGCCTCGGCAAGTCGTTCACCCGTCCCCCCGATGGGCTACCCCGGCTGCGAACGACGGCTTGACGGGAGCCAGTGGGGCATTACGGCACCGCGCAGCCCCCTCCACCGCGCGGTGCCGCCCGCGCAGCTTTGCTCGCGCGAATTACCTTGGTCTGAACTTACGTGAGCCAGCAGGTTGATACAGGGCGCTGGAGGTAACGATGTGAAAACTCTGTGGAAATGAGAGGTGAACAGAGAGGCTGGATGTTCACTTATGCGTAGATCCATGAACCAAGATGCGGCTTGACCCTATTGGGCCTGGAGTGTCACGACATAGAACATGATGATCACTGAGGTCCGCCCGGTACCGCCTGGACGTCCGGAGGCTCGAACGGCAGTTCTTGGCCATTCTTCGGCACCTGGCATTCCAAGGGCGGTGGATCACGCCCGGCGCCCCGGCTTGCGGGCATCGAAGAGATGCCGGGTGCTGTGCGCCACGAAGGGTCCCTCCGCCTCGATCCGCCGGTGCAGGGCCCGGAGTCGGGGCTCGTACTCCCGGACCGTGAAGCCGGGGACCATCCATACGACCTTCCGCAGGAAGTGCACGACGGCGGCGATGTCGTAGAACTCCATCCGCAGCCGTTCGGCCCGCAGGTCCACGACCTCCAGCCCGGCCGCCTCCGCCCCGGCGCGCTCCCGGTCGGGGTGGCGCCCGCTCCGGACCGCCTCGGGCTGCGGCCCGAGGAAGTACTCCACCAGTTCGAAGGCGCTGGCGGGTCCGACGTGCTGGGCGAAGTAGGTGCCGCCGGGGCGCAGCACGCGCGCGATCTCGGACCAGTGGGGCCGCACCGGGTGCCGGCTGAGGACCAGGTCGAAGGTCGCGTCGGCGAACGGCAGCGGGGCGTCGTCGGGCGAGGCGACGACCACGACACCGCGCGCACCCAGCAGGTCGCTCGCCTTGCGAACGTTCGGCGGCCAGCCCTCGGTGGCGACGACCATCCGCGACGCGCGGGCGGGGGTGAGGGTAGGGGTGGGGCCAGGGATCGTTTGGACGGAACGCTCCTGCTCCGCCGTGTCGAGGGCGAAGTCGAGTGCCTCGCCGCCGCCGGTCTGGATGTCGAGGACGGCGGTGGCGCGGGCCAGCCGTCCGCCGGCGGCGAGGGCATAGCCCCAGGAGGGGCGCGCCTCGGTGGCCCGGCCCTCGAACCAGGAGAAGTCCCAGCCCTCCGTCGGCGCGGCGGCCCCCTCGGCGACGAGGTCCTCGAAGGACTCGAAGATGCGATGCGAGTGCTCTGGCATGGCCCGCATGATTCCAACGGGTTGTCAGTGCCCGCTGCTATTTTCGCCCACCATGACGACTGACGACACGTACACCGCTGGTGAGAAGGACATCCTGCACGCGAGCCTGGACCGGCACCGGGACGCGGTGCTGTGGAAGCTGGAGGGTCTCGACGACGAACAGCTGCGCCGCCCTATGACCCCGTCCGGGACGAACCTGCTGGGGCTGGTGAAGCACCTGGCGTCCGTGGAGTACGGCTGGTTCGTGTCGAGCTTCGGCGGCGAGATCGAGCCCCTGTGGTTCGACCCGTACGCGGACGAGGACCTGTCGGTCGGCCCCGGCGAGACGACCCAGCAGATCATCGACTTCTACGGCCGTGCGCGCGCCGCGTCCGACGCGATGATCACGGCGCGGCCCCTGGACACGCTGGGCCGGCCGGACTGGTGGGACCAGGCGGTCTCGCTGCGCTGGGTGCTGGTCCACATGATCGAGGAGACCGCCCGGCACGCCGGGCACATCGACATCCTGCGGGAGCTGGTCGACGGGGCGGCGGGCGACCACCGGCGGAAGGCGCCCACGGACACCGACTGACCGGACCGCCCGGCATCCGCAAACACCGCACCGACGGCTCACGGCTCACGGCTCAGGGCCTACGGGTCACGGCTCACGGCACCAGTGGCCGGACCTCCTCGGCGGTGAACCGTACGAAGCCCTCGGGGTCGGGTTCGTCCCCCGTCGGCTGGAGGATGACGGTGTCCGCGCCAGCCTCCGTGAGCCGCCGCACCGCTTTGGCGACGGCACCGGCGTCTCCGGCGACACCGAGGTCGGGGACCGACCCCAGGCCCTCGGCGGCGAGTTCGGCCCGGAGCCGGGCGGCCGCGTCGGCCCCGGTGGCGGTGAGGAGATAGACGACGACCTGGTGCGGCTCGTCAGCGCCCCGCCCGGCGGCCGCCCGCCCCTCCTCGATGAGCCGCCGGGCCCGGCGGACGCCGTCGGGCGGGGTGGCCGCGGTGAGGATCGTCCCGTCGGCGGCCTCGCCGCTGAGGTGGAGCGTGCGGGGGCCTTCGGCTCCGGCGAGGATCCGGACGGGCTCGGTGGGCGGCCAGTCGAGCGCGACGTCGTCGAGCCGGACGTACCGCCCGTCGACGGTGAGCCGCTCCCCGCGCAACAGCGCGCGCAGGGCGCCGAGATGCTCGCGCAGCAGGGTCAGCGGGGACTCGGCACGGGCGCCGACCTGGCCCATCCAGTCCTGCACGCCGTGGCCGACGCCGAGGATCGCGCGCCCCGGGAACATCCGGTGCAGCGCGGCGGCCTCCATCGCGGTGATGGCGACGTTCCGCAACGGCACGGGCAACAGCCCGACACCGACCCGCACCTGCTCCGACCAGGCGAGGGCAGCGGCGGCGGTGGAGATCCCGCCCTCCCGGAAACAGTCCTCCCACAGCCACAACTCCTCCAACCCGACCTCATCCGCAAGCCGAACCACGGCACGGAGTCGCTCGGGGGGCAGCTGGGGGCGGAATACGGCGCCTAGTGCGGTCATGGGGGATGTCCTACCCGGGGCCGGGGGCCGTCACAACTGATTTGCCACGCTGCCGAGGCAGATGACGGTCAGGAGCCGACCGAATCAGGGTCCGGCACCCGGACCCCGGCACGCCGGGCAAGTGCGAGGGCCTGGGATCCGGCTCCGTGGCCGTCCACGGGGATCCCCGGGTTGTAGCTCGGACGCTGATGGATCACGTAGAGGCGGCGTGGGCCCGAGACAGCGATCACCGCGGCGAAACGGGGGTCACCGGCGAACCAGATCTCCCGTACCTGCGCCTTCCGCTCGTCCTTGGCGCGCTTCCCGAGGCGTCCGCCCCACCAGATGGAGCGCACATGCGAGTGCATCACCATCGTCACCTGCTGATCCGGCACTTCGGGGTTGGGGAACCTCAGCCAGGCATAGCCATTGCCCACACCAGGGAGGTTACCGATCCCGCTCTCCGGGGCCTCGTACACGTGCCAGGGGTACTGCCGCAGAAGACGCCGGGTACGAAAGGCCCCCCGCCAGTAGGCCCATTGGAGGAACGTTCGGTAGAACGCGTAGGCCATCGGGACGAAGAAGAGCCACAACGTCCAAGTGATCGACATGGACACGTACCACGCCAGCAGCCCCAGCCAGACCGCGGGCCACAGCAGCTGGCCGAAGGCGGCGGAGATCAGCAGCTTCGTCCAGGCACGGCGGGTCGCCGGGTCGTCCCAGGCCGTGGGATGGCGCATGGCGGGCATGTCAGTCCTTGTCGGATACATCGTCGGATACTTCCGAAAGCGGGTTCTCGAAACTGACCGTACCTGCGATGTCCGTGAGCAGTGCACGGTAGTGCCGCGCCCGCTCGACAGTCGTCGCGGCCAGCGAAAGAAGCGCGATGCGCTCACCGTCCGGGCATGGCACGTAGACCGTGATCTGGAGTAGTTCGGACGGGGCGCCGAGGCCCAGTTCCGATGGCGCGATCAAGCGCGTTTGGACAAGCGAGGCCGGGCCGCACGGCAGGTCCAGAATCTCGATGTGCTCTGGCCGCTCCGCTCCGGCGGCGGCGCGGGCCGCGAGGACACTGCGTGGGGCCCAGTCGGCGCGCCGCCAGGCAAGCATGAAGAAGGACATCAGCGGACCGCCATCCCCCTCGTCATCGGCGTGCAGACCCAGGCAACAGTGCACCGTTCCGGCTTCCAGGAGCAGCGCTGCCAGCCGGAGCACCGGATCGAGGCCGGCGAAGCGACCCGCCGTCTGCTCCCGTTCGCGCCCGGCCGCAGCCAGTTCCTGGAGAGGCAGCGGAACGAATCCCGGGGGCAACGCGAACCAGATGTCGGCGTCCTCGCTCCGCGCCGAGTCATCGATCACGTAAGAGGGAGCACTTCTCATGACGCTTCACCAGCGCCGCGCAGCAGGAAGTGGAGGGCGCCCACGGTCGCCGGAACGTCGACGCCCAGAGTTCTGGGTCCGTCGAGGAGGTTGCCGACCGTCTTGGCCGCGTCGTCGTCCAAGGTGTCGACAAAGCTGCTCGTCACACCGTAGACAGCCGTTCCGGCGCCCAAGATCGTCGCCGGCTTGTCGATCTTCTCCACGATCGGCGCCAGCCGGCCACCGAACACCCTTGGATGGGCCAGCAGGCTCGCGGCCCCGCCGGCTGCGCAGGCCTCTGACCTGATCGTGGTCCCGACGGCCTTGAGTGAAGTTCCGACATTGGTGCCGGCCCGCGCCAGCTTCTGCCCGAGTGTCAGTACCTCTTCGCCCTCTCCCACCAGCGACAGCAGTTCCCCGGACTCGCCCACTGTGCGAAGCCCGAGGTAACTGCCTTTGGCCACCACCCCGAGCCCCGGCAGCATCCCCAGAAAGTCCCCCGCGACCCCCAGCAGATTGCCCCAGAAGTCGACATCCAGCTCGCCCTTCGTGAAGCCGTCCTCCAAGGACGCCAGGATCTCGGGGTCGCTGACGCGCAGGCTGAAGGCCAGTCCGCTGAGCAGTCCGGCCGCCAGGAACAGCATCCACGGGGCGATGGCCGTGAGGCCCAGCAGCGCGATCACGCCCAGCACGGCAGCGCACGCGCTGAGAATGTCCGGGAGGTTGTCATCCAGCCAGTCCGTGAACTTGTCCCACGCGTTCGGCTCGTGCGGCGCCAGTTTGTGCGTGGCGTCGCCGATGCGCCGGGCCCGCTTGCGGGCGGTCTCCTCGTGTTCACTCGCGAGGGATCGGGCCCGCCTCAGTACGGCGTCCAGGTCGTCCTGCGCCGCCGTGACCCCGCTGTTCGAGCCGGCCTCCCCCTGAGCCTTGCCCGCGCCCGAAGTCTCCGAGGTCTTCTGCGCCTCGTCCGCGTGACCCTGAGCACGCCGCAGCGCCTCGCGGGCGTCCTTGGCCTCACCGTCGAGTTTCTTCGCGCGCCGCTGGAACTCCTCCAACTCCCCGGCCCACAGCTCCAGCTGCTCCGCGGCCTTGTCGACGGAGTGGGCGCCGTTCTTCAGGTTGAGCGGCAGCGGGCCGCCCTCCAGCTGCTCGCGGAACGCGACGGCCGCGTCGCCCTCCCAGTAGCTGCCGTTCATGAGCTTGGTGACCTTGGAGTGCGCCTTCTCCATCTCCTTCGCGCAGCCGGACAGCCTGCGGTGGATGTCGTGCACCAGATCCGTGCTGCCGGGAGCGGGGTTGAAGCCGAGATGCGGGTAGGGATTCGTGACCGTCACTTGTTCCCGCTCTTCCGCCTCGCCTTTTCCAACGCCTTCTCCAGGGCCACGTCCACCTCGTGAAAGTCGTCCTTGGCCTTCTTCGTGAGGTCCGTGAGCTCTCCGATCTGCCCGGCGATCTCCTTTGCCCCGTAGTGCCAGTCCTCCTGGAACCGGTCACAGGCCTTGTCCAGATCGTCCGTGCCCAGGCCGTTGACGCCCGGGGTGTGCAATACCTTCTGCAGGGCGGTGAACGACTCCTGTGCTTTCTTCAAGTCCTTGAAGAACATGTCGAGTTCCGTACCGTCGATCTTCAGCCGCTCAGCCATGCGGATGCCTCGTTACGGTGAAGGAGCCGGGCAGGGCGATGCACTTGCGGACTCCAGGTGGGGCCAGAGGTCTCTTGATCCTGACGACGATATCCACGGGACGTGGGCGCCACTGGGTGCGGACCTGGCGGGCTGGGGACGACTGAGCGAGCCGGTATACCTGTTCTGAGGCGAAATTCCGGTCCATGTGGCGCACTTGAGCACTGCCGCAAGCATCACTCGTCCGTGTTGCGGATACGGTCGCTTCGGGGAACCGCTGGGGGACGAGCGAGAGGCAGGCCATGAGGCGCTGGCGGGACGGGCGAGGAACGTTGGTCATCCATGGCAGCGAGGAACCGGTCATCGTCCCGCTGGAGATCGCCACGTCCTATCGCGCCCGCTCGAAGGGCCTGTTGGGGCGTGATGGGCTCGACGGCGCGATTCTGCTCTCCCCTGCCAACAGCATCCACACGTTCCGGATGCGGATGTCGATCGACGTCGCGTACCTGGACCGGCGTCTGACCGTCATCGCCGTACGCACCATGCCGCCGGGGCGCCTCGGTCTGCCACGTCTGCGGTCCCGGCATGTGCTGGAGGCGGAGGCCGGGACCATGGCGGGGTGGGGTGTGGAGGTGGGGGCACGGGTGAGCGTCGAGGCGGAGTAGCCGCCCACTCGGCGCGGACCACCCTATCCAGCAGGCCCGGGTTCACGCCTGCACCTCGCCCGTCACTCATCGTGATGGCAGGCGTCGATTCCGCCGGTTACGGTGACAGGCAGGCCGAGAATCCCGCCCATGGGAGGAATCATGACCGCCGAGCCCCTCGCCGAGCCGAACGCCGTGCCCGGCGGCCGCTGGCCGGTGCCGCCCCGGGACGGATACACCGTGGACGACCTGTTCACGTTGCCCGACCTCCCGCCGCACACCGAGCTGATCGACGGGAACCTGGTCTTCGAGAGCCCGCAGCACGTCGACATCTCGTCGGACGCGCTCCAGGAACTGTGACCGCGCCCGGCCGCAGGGGCACCGACGTCGCTCAGCCCCCTGTTCTCGGGAACGTCACCTCCACGCGACGGTTCTTCTTGCGGCCCTCCTCCGTGGAGTTGTCGGCGATCGGGTACTGCTCGCCGTAGCCGCGGACGTCGAAGGTGATGTTCGGGTCGTTCAGGTCCTGGTCCAGGACGCCCTGTACGGCGTTGGCGCGCTGGCGGGAGAGGACGTCTCCGTGGGCCGAGGAGCCCAGGTTGTCCGTGAAGCCGAAGACGCGCACCTGGGTGGCGTTCTGCTTCCTGATCTCCTCCGCGATCGCATCGATCCGCGCCTTCGCCGCCGCGCTCAGCTTGGAGCTGTCCTTGCTGAACAGCACCTCGGCCTGGAGGGCGAACGTCACGTCCGTGTTGGTGTCCGTACGGCGCTCGTCACCGCTCTGGTCCTCGACGACCGACTTGATGTCCAGCACCTTGGGATCGGCGAGGGTGGCGCCTTCGGGGAGCTTGAGGTCGGGGTCCGTCGGGTCGATCTTCACGGGCGCGCTGGCGGAGGGCTCGGTGCCCGGGGGGACGCTCGGGTCGCCGCCGTCGGCACGGGCGGCCGTCGCGCCGTGGAGATTCGTGACCAGCAGGAGCGTGGCGGCGCCCAGGGTCAGCGGGAGGCGTGGTGTGGTCACGTCGGCCTCACCCGGAGATCTGGATCGTGCCGCTGGCGAAGGTGGGGAGTTGGAGGGTGACCTCGGTGGTGTCGGCGGGTGGGGCGGGGAACTGCATGAAGACGGGGACGGTCTGGCCGGCGTCGACGTTGGTGATGCCGATGCTGGTGAGCGGCCGGCCGTCCGTGTCGCGTAGGACGTAATAGCGCTTCTTGCCCTTGGAGTCGACCAGGGTGGCCCCGCCGAAGGAGAAGCCGTGCCTGGTGATCTCTGTTTCGTCACCGCTGACCTGAGCGGGGATGACGACGGATTCGGCACCGTCGTTCTTGAGGGTGCCGTTCACCGTGACGAACCCGCCCGAGTCCCGCTGAGCGGACGTGACCTGAAGGAGCAGACCGTCCGTCCCCCTGAGTTCGGCGATCGGCGCCTGGGACTCGCCCTCCTGAGCACTCGGGTTCGATCCGCCGCTCTTGGACGCGGAGGCCGACGCCTGGGGCTTGTCCGCCTTGTCGTCGCCTCCGCCGCCGCAGCCGGCGACCCCCACCGCAAGGCCCGTCGCGACCATCAACGCGACCGCCCCCCTGCGGGCCTTCGCAGTGAACCGCATGCTCATCGTTCCCGCCTCCTTCTTCGCTCGTCGATTCGCTTGTCAGTCGGCCAGGTAGACGTCGAAGAGGTCTTCGGGGCCCGGCAGACTGGTCGGATCGGTCGGGTCCAGCTTCCACTTCCGGCCGCCCTCGCAGGTGAGTTCGGGCAGGCCGCCGTCGTCACCGGCAGGCGGGAACGTGCAGAGCGACTTGATCACGGCCGTGGCGTACGCCGTCGACTTCAGACTCTCGGTGCCGGGCACGACGGAGTCGCCCACGGTCTTGTTCGTCTTGGCCCTGACCTTGAAGCTCAGCGGAGGTCCGGGCAGGCACTGTGCCTCCGCGTAGTTCTGGGCCGCCAGTTGCTGGGCGGGCCAGCACGAAGGTGGGACGTTCACCCTGCCCTCGAAGATGTCCAGCCACTTGGTCGGGTCGCTTACGTCCTGCACCCACTGGTCCGCGAGCTCTTTACGCGTGTTCATGGCCTCGGCGAGCGCCGCCGCGTCGGCGGCCGTCTGGGCACCGTTCCGGTTCACCGCGGCCTGGCCGACCGCGAGGTACGCGAACGCGAGAAAGAGCAGGCCCCCCGCTACCGTGATGTAGATGGGGAAGGCCTGCCCTGAGTCGCCGTAACGGCGGAGACGCATCACACGATCTTGTTGATTTGCGCAGTGATCTTGGTGAGGATCGTCTGGCCGATGCTGGTACCCGTGACCGCCAGCACGATCGCCACCACCACCGCGATGATCCCCAGATACTCGACCGCGGTCTGCCCCCGGTCGTCGGCGCGGCGCTGCAGCGCGACAAGCATCCTCAGCATCCGGTCGCTCATGGTGCTCCCCTCCCGGTTCGGTTCCGATCCTCGCACCGTACGGCGGAACATACCCATCCGCGGAGGGTCCCAGGACCCAAATCCGGACCCAGTTCACCCTGTTCATCCTCATGACACCCCCAGCCACTTGGCCGTCGCCTGGGCGCGGGTGGTGGTGTGGAGCTTGGCGAAGATGCGGTTGATGTGGTTCTTGACCGTCTTCTCGCTGATGAAACAGACGGCGGCGATCTGCTGGTTGGTCATGCCGGACGCGATGAGGTCCATGATCTCCGCCTCCCTGCCGCTCAGTTGAAACCGGGACTTCGACGACTGTCCCACAGTGGATTGCAGTTGCGAAAGCCCTTTGGGTGGAAAATGTGTTGGGAGGGCGCGTAGTTCGGATTTCACGTGTGCAGTTGCATGGCCTCTGATATGGGCCAGCAACGCGTTCGTGGCGGTCGGTGTGAAGTGCGGCCGGCCGCCGCCCACGTCCCGTACCGCCTGCGTCAGCTGTGCCGTCGTGAACTCGCCGTGGACCAGGTAGCCCCCCGCGCCCAGGCGTACGGCCTCCTGCACGATCTCCGTCTCGTCGCTGTACGTCAGCATCATGACCGGGGCCAGGCGCACCAGGTGCGGCAGCGCGGCCATGCCGTCGACCCCGGGCATGCGGACGTCGAGGAGGATGACGTCGGGACGGAGGCGCAGGGCCGCCTCGTAGGCCGCGCGGCCGTCGTCGGCCTCCGCCACCACCGTGAGGTCGTCCGGCGCGGAGAGGACCGCCGTCAGGCCCGCGCGGATCACCGGGTTGTCGTCGGCCACCAGGACGCGCAGGGGCGGGGGCGGGGGCTCTTCGCCCTCCGGGAAGGGGTGTTGCGACATCTGGGGGCCTCCTCTCGTCTCCGTCGTCTCCGTCGTCTCCGTCATCTCCGTCATGTCAGTGGCACCTCCACCCGGACCTCGGTGCCCTGGTCGGCGGTCAGCCGGAGGCGCGCGCCCATCGACGCGGCCCGTTCTGTCATGCCGAGCAGGCCGAAGTGGCCGGTTCGGTGCAGGTCCTCGACGGTGGTGTCCGGGGGCAGGCCGCGTCCGTCGTCGTGGATCGTGACGATCAGACGGTGGTCGGGGGTCGTCTCGGCCCGTACGTCGACCCTCGTCGCCCGTGCGTGGCGGTGGGCGTTCTCCAGGGCCTCCGCCGTGATGCCCAGCAGCTGGCGAGCCGTGGCGTGGGGCAGCGGGACCGGCGTGGCGGGGCCCTCGTAGGTCGCGGTCAGCGCCGTACGGGCCGTGAAGTCACTGGTCAGCGACTCCAGTTCGGAGCGTACGTCCGACGCCTCGCCGTCCGTCCTGGCGCGCAGGTCCGTCAGGAGTTCGCGGGCCTCCCCCGCCGCCCTGCGGGCCGCGTTCGCGACCAGTTCCGCCTGCTGTCTGATCAGCGTCGGGTCCAGGCGGTCCGGGGACGCGGACGCCGACTCCGCGAGGCCGTCGGCGATCAGTGCGACGCCGTACAGCGTCTTGGTCACCGAGTCGTGCATCTCGCGGGCCAGCCGGGCGCGTTCCGCGCTCACCGCCTCCGTCGCGGCGAGGCGGGCGCGGGTCTCGGTCAGGGCCTCGGTGGCGGTGCCGAAGCGGAGCATCAGGGTGCGCAGGGTGGAACCCATCGCGCCGGTGATCACGCACAGGCCGGGCAGGAGGAGGGAGTCCGCCACGCCGGTGTGGTGGTCCAGCGTCTCCTCCACGGCCAGGAGGATCAGCGACTGGAGGGACGCGAAGACCGCTGCTCCGCGCCAGCTGTAGAGGAGGCCGGCGAGGAGCGGGGTGCAGACGCTGACGTACGCGAGGGTCGTGTCGGGGCCGGCCGAGACCAGCAGGAAGGAGCCGAAGAGGGTGTCGGCGGCCAGCAGGGTGGGGTGGCGCAGCAGGAGCGGGCCGAAGCGCTGCCAGTCGCGGAAGAGGACGTACGAGATCATGAAGGTGACGACCACCGCCGAGCCGACCAGGCGGGTGCCCAGGCCGGGGGTGGCGTTGAGGAGGGCCGCGGGGGCCGCCACGGCGATCATCGCCAGGCGGAAGCCGAAGACCTGGCGGCCCATCGCCTGCAGGGCCCGGATCTCGACCTTCCCGTCGTCCTTCCGTGTCGCCATCGCCCTCACCCGCCCTCCCTCGGCTACTTCCCCGTGACCGACCCGAAGTCGACCCCGGAGCCCAGCAGCAGGCCGGCGGCCAGCAGGAGCATCGTGGCCGGGACCATGAACGTGGTGATCATCAGCGTGGCCTTCGGGACCGCTCGGGCCGCCTTGCGGCGGGCGTTCTGGGCGTCCGTGCGGCGCATGTCCTTGGCCAGGGCGACCAGGGTGTCGACGATCGGTGCGCCCAGTTCCTCGCCCTGCTGGAGCGCCGTGACGAACATCGCCACCTGTTCGGAGTCGTTGCGCCGGCGGAGTTCCGCGAACGCCTGGCGGCGGCTCATGCCCAGGTCCAGTTGGCGCAGGGTGATGCGGAGTTCGTCCGCCCAGGGGCCCTCGTAGTGCGAGGCGACCCGGTCCAGGGCCTGACGGAAGCCGAGGCCGGCGCTCACCACCACCGCCAGGACGTCCAGGAAGTCGGGCAGGGTGCGTTCGATGACGTCCTTGCGGATGCGGATCGCCGACCAGATGCCGACCTCCGTCCAGAACGCGCCGAAGAGCAGGAGCAGCACGGCCATCAGCCACTGGCCGCGGAGGAGGAAGACCAGGAAGCCGACGGTGCCCAGTGCGCCGTAGACCGCCCGGCGGGCCGCGTAGCGGTCGATCGTCAGGCCGCCGGGGTTGCCCGCCAGGTCGATCCTGCGGCGGTACTTGGCGACCAGGCGCGGGCCCATCAGGCGGAGGACGGCGGGGGCGTAGCGCATGCCCATGCGGTCGATGAGGGAGTTGGCGGCGCCGGTGCGGGTCGCGCCGACCTCCAGGGCGATCGCCAGGTCGGAGGGGAGTTTCGCGTCCGCGCGGTACATGCGGATGCCCGCGAAGGCGCCGTAGACGGCGAGGGCCATCAGGAGGGCCAGGAGCAGTGGCATGGTCACAACCCCCTATACGTCGATGCGGCTGAGGCGGCGGATGAGGACGAAGCCGATGACGTAGAGGCCGAACGCGATGAGGACCGCGGCCTGGCCGAGGGCGGTGCCCGTCATGCGGTCCAGCGTGTCGCCCTTGACCCCGTTCATCAGGAACAGGGCGCCGATGCCGAGCACCGGGACGGCGTACGACGTCATCGTCACCTGGGAGAGCTGGGTGCGGACCTCGCGGCGGGTCTCCTTGCGCTCCTCCAGGGTCTCGGTGAGGTTGCGCAGCGCGGAGACGACCTGCCCGCCCGCTCTGTTGGACAGGACCAGGGTCGTGACCAGGACGACCAGCTCCCGGGACGGGAGCCGCGCGGTCAGTTCGCCGAGTGCGTCGTCCATGGAGTGGCCGATCGCCAGCTGGTCGGCCACCTTGGCGAGTTCCTCGCCGGCCGGGGCCTCCAGCTCCTCCGCCGCCATGCCGATCGCGGTGCGCAGGGCGAGGCCGGCGTGGGTGGCGTTGGCCAGGATGCGGGCGAGTTCCGGGAGTTGGGCGATGAACCGCTCGATGCGTTTCTGGCGTTGCCAGTTGAGGAACTGCACGGCGGCGAAGACCCCGAGGAGGCCGGCGATCGGCCCGAAGAAGGGGGCCAGGGCGGCCTGGCCGATGAGCCAGAGGGCGACGACGACGGCGAGCATGTAGGCGAAGAACTCGCCGGGCGTCACGTCCAGGCCCGTCGCCGCCAGGCGGAGTTCGAGGCGGCGGCCGATCGCCGTGCCGCGCAGCCGGCGGTCCAGGTTGCGGAAGCGGCGCCGGCGGCCGGTGAGCGGGGCCTGGCCGGTGTAGGAGAGGCGGTCCACCAGGGCGGCGCGCTGGGCCCTGCCGGAGGCGTAGGTGTGCAGGCCCACCACGGCCAGCAGGCAGGCCAGCAGGGTGACGCCGGTGGTGAGGGTGACGAGGTCATGGAGGGTCATGGCCTACCTCGCTTCTCGGGTGGTGAGCTGGTCGAAGTGCTGGGCCACGCCGAAGGCCTGCGGGATGGGCTGGCTCGCCAGGTAGAGGCGGTCGGCGGTGCGGCGCGGGAGCGGGAAGTACTGGAAGGCGCCGTGGACATGGCCGTCGTGGGTCATGGGCCGGGCGTCGAAGCGGGCGACCGTCGCCAGCCGGTACGGCTCGCTGCCGTGGCTGTCCAGCACCGCGATCTCGGTGATCCTCCGGGCGCCGTCCGCGAACCGGGTCAGCTGGACGATGACCTCGACCGCGCTGTTGATCTGGTCGTGCAGGGCGACGAAGGGGACTTCGACGTCCGACATGGAGGCCAGGGTCTGGAGCCGGGTCAGGGCGTCCTCGGCGCTGTTGGCGTGGACGGTCGCGAGCGAGCCGTCATGGCCGGTGGACATGGCCTGGAGCATGTCCAGGGACTCGCCGCCGCGGACCTCGCCGACCACGATCCGGTCGGGGCGCATCCGCAGCGAGTTGCGGACCAGGTCGCGGATGCTGACCTGGCCCTTGCCCTCGACGTTCGCCGGGCGCGACTCCAGGCGGACCACGTGCGACTGCTGGAGCTGGAGTTCGGCGGAGTCCTCGATGGTGATGATGCGTTCGTGGGCCGGGATGAGCCCGGAGAGGGCGTTCAGCAGGGTGGTCTTCCCGGTGCCGGTGGCGCCGGAGACGATGATGTTGAACTTCGCCTGCACCAGGCCGGCCAGCAGGAACACCATGTGCTCGTCGAGCGAGCCGAAGCCGATCAGCTCCTGGAGGGTGAAGGAGCGCGGGAAGCGGCGGATGGTGAGGATGGGGCCGGTCAGGGAGAGCGGCGGGATGATCACGTTGACGCGTTCGCCGGAGGGGAGCCGGGCGTCGACCATCGGATTCGACTCGTCCACCCGGCGGTTGACCGTCGACACGATCCGCTCGATGGTCTGCATCAGCTGGTCCGCGGACGCGAACCGCAGCGGCAGCTGCTCGACCCGGCCGCCGCGCTCGACGAAGATCGCGTCGGGGCCGTTCACCATGATTTCCGTGATCGACGCGTCCTCGAGCAGCGGCTCCAGGATGCCGAGGCCCAGTGCCTCGTCGACCACCCGGCGGATCAGCTGGGAGCGTTCGGCGGTCGACAGGACCGGGCCCTCGCGGCTGATGATGTGGCCGAGGACGCGTTCCAGGCGCGCCCGGCGCTCGGCGGCGGCCAGCGCGCTCATCTCCGCCAGGTCGATCTCCTCCAGGAGCTTGGCCCGGTAGGAGGAGACCAGATGGCCGTCCTCACCCCGGCTGCCGTGCTCCTCGGGGGAGTTGATACGTGCCCGCAGGCTCATGTTGCCGTGCTCCTCGTTCAGTGGTCGACGGGCATCGTGGCGGCCTTGGTGGCGTTGCCCAGCTCCCAGACGATCTTCGGGATGTGGACCGTGGCGGTCACGGTGACCGAGTCGCCGCCGCCGGAGGAGGCGCAGCTCACTTCGATCCCGCCGCTGACCGCGGCGGCGCAGGCCGCGGTCACGTCTTCGTGCAGCGAGGCGGCCCGGGCCCCCGCCCGGGCCGCCGTCCCGGCCTGCTCGGCGGCGTAGGCGACGGCGCCGAGCTGGATGCCGGCCAGCCCGACGATGAGCAGGACCGGGATGAAGCCGAGGTACTCGACGGCGACCTGGCCGCGGTCGCGCTCGGTACGACGCGTCATTGCTTCACCTCCTCCACCGTGCCGGCGTGGCCAGGCACCGTGACGGGGAAGTCGATCAGGCCAGGGAAGAGGACCGGGACGTGCAGGGAGACGTCCGCGGTGACCATGCCGGTGCCGCCGCACGCCACGGTGGCGCCCTCCCGCCAGGCGCTGGAGAGATCCTTCAGCGCGGCCTGCTCGCAGGCGCCCTGCCGTTCCCCCGGGGGGACGGCCGTGGCCGCCCGGGCGCCTTCGTCGGCGGCGTTTCCGGCGAGGGTGAAGGCGTATCCGGCGAGAACGGCCTGCCACATGAGCACGAGGGTGAGGATGATGACCGGGGTCATGCCGAGGAGTTCGACAGTGACTTGACCGCGGTCGGGTGCGGGTCGGTGGGGAATGGTCGCACCCACGCGGCGGTAGCCGCATATCCGATGCAGCCCCGCGCCCCTACGGGGCGCTGCCTTGCGGGACGCTTCGAAGACGCGCTTCGCTGAAGCGCGCCCAAGGGGCGCGGGGCTGTGACATATGCGGCTCCGCCGCGTGGGCGCGCTCAGCCCCCACGCACCCGCACCCGGCCGACGGCCTTTCATGGCAGCTCCCTCCGCCGCCGGAAACCCACCGCCGGCCGCTCCGCGCCCCGCGCCCGGCGCGGCACCGTTCCCTCCGCAGTCCGCACCAGCCCCAGCTCCCCGGCCAGCGCCCACAGCGCCTGCTTCACCGTGCTGCGGGCGTCCAGTTCGTGGATCCGCCCGGCGTCCACCACGCCCTGGAGTTCCTTGAAGTTGGCGGGGACCGGTGTCCCCGCCAGGGCGGTGCCGGTGATCCGCTGGATCAGCGCCGGCTGGATCTCCGTGGCCCTGGTGTGCCGGTTGACGACCACCGTGGTCTCCTCGGCCTTGCGGATCTGCAGCCGGTCCCACATCCGCACCGTGCGCTTGGCGGCGCGTACGGCGACCACGTCGGGCGTGGTCACCAGGAGCGCCAGGTCGGCGGTCTCGATGGCCGCCGCGCCCGCCCCGCCGAGCTGGGCACCGCAGTCGACGACCACGATCTCGTAGCGGGAGCGCAGGGCGCTGAGGATCTGGCGGGCGGCCCGGTCGGTGACCTCCTCGCCGCGTTCGCCCTCGGCGGGTGCGAGGAGCAGGGCGAGCCCGGAGTCGTGGCGGAAGACGGCCTCGGCCATGACCCGGGGGGAGATGTCGCCCACCGCGGCCAGGTCGGCGACCGAGCGGCGGAACTGGACGTCCAGATAGGAGGCGACGTCCCCGGTCTGGAGGTCGAGGTCGACCAGGGCGGTGGAGTGGCCGGATGCCTGTGCGGCGAGGGCGATCTGGATCGCCACCAGGGTCGCGCCGGTGCCGCCCTTGGCGCCGCTGACGGTGACGACGGTCCCGCCGACGCCGGCGAACGCGTCCGCGCCGTGGCCGAGGTGGCGCCGTACGCCCGTGGACCACTGGGCGACCGCCTGGACGCGGCCGGCCAGCTCCTCGTAGCTCATGGGGAGCCCGACCAGGCCGCGGGCGCCGGAGTCCATCGCGGCGGCGAACAGGCCGGGGCTGGTGTCGGTGGTGACGAGGACGACGCCGACCGCCGGGAAGCGCAGGGCGACCTCGCGGATCAGCTCCAGGGCCGGGACCGGGCCGATGCGTTCGTGGACGACGACGACCTCGGGGAGTTCGTCGACGGACTCGGCGGCGAACCGGGAAAGAGTGTCGACGAGTTGGGTGGAGTCGACGACGGGCGGCAGCGGTTCGCTGTCCGGGAGCTGGCTGAGCAGGGAGACCAGGGAGCGGACGGCGTCCGCGTCACCGACGGCGGGGAGGATCCTGATGGGCATGCGAGGCGCCTCTCACTTGTCCGTCGCGAGTTCGTAGGTGCGGTCCTTGTCCGGGACGGTGGTGGTCGTGCCGGGCGCGACCAGGGCGAGCCGGACCCGCTGGGCGAAGGACTCCGCGTAGGTGAGGCGCTGGGCGTCGAGCGTGGACAGCGCGAAGGTGATGGGGACGGCGTCGCTGGGCTGCTGGTTCCGGTTGTCCGGGTCCACGTAGCTGAGCTGGGCGCCGACGTCCAGGACCCGGGCGTTGGTCACGATGATCTTCGACTGGTCGGGGTCGCTCTGCTGCTTGCCCTCGAAGGTGGCGTAGACGTTGACCAGCGAGCCCGGGGTGATCTTGCCGGCCACTCCGGTGGCCGCGTCGATCATGATCGCGACCTCCTGCTCGCCGGCCTTCAGTGCGGGCTGGTCGACGATCATGTCGGTCTGGAGCAGCGAGCCCTTCTTCAGCGTGGTGACCGCGATCTTTCCCTCGATCGCGCTGAGGCTGGTGACGGCGTTGGCGGACAGCCACCGCTGGGGCATCTCGACCTTCTGGAACTGGCCGGCGCTCAGCGTCGTGTACGGCTTGACGTCCGACCGGACCTTGTACGCGGTGACCTTGGGGCCGACCTCGGACTTCGCGTTGTCGATGACCGAGAGCACGCCGGCGAACGCGCCGAGCGCGCAGATCACCGACAGGATCAGGAGTATCACGCCGCGGCGCTGACGGGAGTTCATGGACCGTGCGACCTCATCGGGGGAAGTGGGGGAACCGAGCGGTGGGTGGTACGGGTCAGGCGGGCGTCCGCTGTTCCAGCGCGCGGTGCGCCGGCGGGTCGTAGACGGGCGGGGTGGCGGAGCAGAAGACACAGCGGTCGCCGATGACGTCGATGCCGCACCAGTGGCAGCTGGTCTGCCGGACCGAGGTGACCAGTTGGTAGAGGACCGACAGGTCGGCGAGGTAGCTGGTGAACTCGATCATCCGGCCGGTCCCCCACCACTGGGACGACTCGGCCGGCAGCGGGGTCTCGCGCAGCCCGTACGCGCCCCAGGACTTGGCGAGGCCGCCGATCCACTCGGACTGCAGCTGTCCCCTGGCGACCAGCATCCAGGTGCTGAACTCGGGTCCGGTCAGGGTCGCCTCCGGGCCGACGCGGACCAGTTGCGGCTGGGGGTGCGCGACGACGGCGAACTGGGTGCCGGGCATCCAGGACTTGGCGTGCGCCTTGAGGGTGACCGGGACCCGGTCGAGCTTGGCGACCGAGCCGAGGACCGCGCCGGAGTGGATGTAGTGGGTGAGCAGCCGGCCGGCCGACGCGAGGACGCCGGGGCTGAGGTCGCAGGAGGCCAGCTGCCGCAACTGCCGGGCCAGGACGGCGATGCCGAGTGGCGGCAGGTCGGGACGGAACAGGGCGATCCGGTCGCTCTCCAGCAGGGAGCGCAGGGTGTGCAGGCGCCGGGTCACGGCTTCGGGTACGGCCGCGGAGCAGACGACGATGACGTGTCCGTGCTGCTCGATGAGCGCCACGAACTCGGCGAGGGTCTGGTCGAGGGGCCGCCGGTCCAGGTCCCGGAGCACGACCGCGGGCATGGTCCGCTCGTCCTGCACCGGCAGCGCCATGTCGGCGCTGGTCACGGCAATGGCAGTTGGCACGCGCAGCTCCCCGCTCTTCACACCCCGGCGGCCCACCGGTGTTACTCCAATGAGCCGGGACGACTTCATTGCGTGACTACCTCAGCACTGTAACCACGCCTCTGTGACCGGAGAACAGCGTTTGTCCAGCTGTCTGGGATCCGTGACCATACAAGTTGCGCCAAACCGGGACAGGTTGAGCATATGACCGGGGTCTGGTCCGGTCAGCGGCGGCTTTGAATTTGGTCTGGACCTATTGACACGTGAATTGGTCTGGACCACCTTGATTGTCATGCCCAGACTCATCCCCCGACTCGTGTCCCGGCATGCCGGACAGCGAGGTATCCGAACCTGGTCTGCCGTGGCCGCGCTCGCCACGGCACTCGCGATGGCGGGCCTGGCCTCCTCCCCGGCCTCCGCCGCCGACGTCAACAACGTGAAGAACGCCGGCTTCGAGTCGGCCCTCACCAACTGGACCTGCTCCGCGAGCAGCGGTACGACCGTCTCCTCTCCCGTCCACTCCGGCGCCGCCGCCCTCAAGGCGACCCCGGCCGGGCAGGACTACGCCCAGTGCAGCCAGACGGTGGCGGTGAAGGCCAACTCCACCTACACGCTGAGCGCGTGGGTGCAGGGCTCCTACACCTATCTCGGTGTGACCGGCACCGGCACCACGGACGTGTCGACCTGGACCCCGAACACGTCCTGGACGCAGCTGTCGACGACCTTCACCACCGGTTCCTCGACCACCTCGGTCACGGTCTGGACCCACGGCTGGTACGGCCAGGCCGCCTACTACGCCGACGACGTCTCGGTCTTCGGCCCCGACGGCGGCGGCGGCTCCGACCCGGCCCCGACCGTCCCCGCCACCCCGACCGGCCTCGCGGTCTCCGGTACCACGTCGTCCTCCGCGTCGCTGTCCTGGAGCGCGGTGTCGGGCGCGACCGGCTACAACGTCTACCGCAACGGCACCAAGGTCACGGCGGTCACCGGCGCCTCGGCCACGATCGCCGGCCTCGCCGCCTCGACGTCGTACTCCTTCCAGGTCACCGCGACCAACTCGGCGGGTGAGTCCGCGAAGTCGACGGCGGTGACGGCGACGACGACCGCGTCCGGCGGCAACGGCGGCGGCTCGCTGCCCAAGCACGCGGTGACGGGCTACTGGCAGAACTTCAACAACGGCGCGACCGTCCAGAAGATCTCCGACGTGCCTTCCTCGTACGACATCATCGCCGTCGCCTTCGCGGACGCGACCGGCACCCCGGGCGCGGTGAGCTTCACCCTCGACTCCGCCGGGCTCGGCGGGTACACGGTCGACCAGTTCAAGGCCGACATCCAGGCCAAGAAGGCGGCCGGCAAGAAGGTCATCATCTCGATCGGCGGCCAGAACGGCACGATCTCGGTGAGCGACTCGGCGTCCGCGACGAACTTCGCCAACTCCGTCTATTCGCTGATGCAGACGTACGGCTTCGACGGCGTCGACATCGACCTGGAGAACGGCATCAACGCCACCTACATGAGTCAGGCGCTGCGCTCGCTGTCGTCGAAGGCGGGCTCCTCGCTCATCATCACCATGGCCCCGCAGACGATCGACATGCAGTCGACGTCCAACGGGTACTTCCAGACGGCCCTGAACGTCAAGGACATCCTCACGGTCGTCAACATGCAGTACTACAACAGCGGTTCCATGCTGGGCTGCGACGGCAAGGTGTACAGCCAGGGCTCGGTGGACTTCCTCACCGCGCTCGCCTGCATCCAGCTCCAGGGCGGCCTCAGCCCCTCCCAGGTGGGCCTCGGCCTGCCGGCGTCGACCAGCGCGGCCGGCAGCGGCTACGTCTCCCCGACGGTGGTCAACAACGCCCTGGACTGCCTGACCAAGCTCACCAACTGCGGCTCCTTCAAGCCGTCGACGACCTATCCCGACCTGCGCGGCGCGATGACCTGGTCGACGAACTGGGACGCGTCGTCGGGCAACGCGTGGTCCAACTCGGTCGGAGCCCACGTCCACGGCCTGCCGTAGCGCACCCGAGGGGCGCGGGGCCGTCGATCTGCGGCTGCCGCCGCGTGGACACGATCAGCCACGACGATCCCGCACTCACATGACGGGCCGCGACGCCCACCCCCCGTCGCGGCCCGCCCCGCGGAGCCGCTCGCACCCACGCGTACCGAACTCGAACCACATCGTTCACCCGTACTGGACGCGGATCCTCGCCCGGTCCCCCGGCGCCCCGTCCCGCACATCGACGTACGCGCACACCTGGCGGGTGAACCACAGCCCCTGCCCGGGTTCCGGCTCCCCGGCCGGCGGCGGCACGAACCCGGCGAGCGGGTCCCCCACGGCCCGGCACAGCCGCAGCTCGCAGACGCAGGCCGGGGCCTCGCCCCAGGCCAGGAACTCGACGACCGGACCATGGGCGCCGGCCGCGGCCACGACCGCCCGTGCGAACAGCTCCGCGTCCGCGGCCGCCAGCCCCTGCCCGGCCGCCCAGGCGCGTACCGACTCCGCGGCCGGCAGCCGGGTGACCGTCCGCGGGGGCGGCGGCAGCGGTACGGCGTCCAGTTCGCGCACCAGTACCGGCGGTTGCTCGTACACCCCGGTGCCCGGGTGGGCGCGGCGGGCCGCGTCGACGACGGCCGGGCCCGCCGTCCGGGTGTCGTACGCGCACAGGGCCGTGGTGGCGAAGGGGGCGAACAGGAGGTTGGCGAGGGACTCGTAGCGGATCCACTCGGTGCTCTCCCGCACCGAACGCCCGGCCCGGCCCGCCCAGTCGGGCTCCATGAGGAGATGAAGACGGCCGCCGGGTCCGGCGTTCGCGGCGAGGTAGCCGGCGCCCTGGGCCACGGCGTTGGCGGCCGTGCCCGTGTACCAGTCGGTGTGGTCGATGAAGCCGATGTCCCTGGCGTCGGTGCCGAGGGCGTCGCGCAGGGCGGCCAGCAGGCCGGGGGCGGCGATGGCGACGGGCGGCGGCTCGTCGGGGGCGGCGAGCCCCTCGGCGAGGAACGGCAGGGCGGCGGCGACGAACGCCTCGTCCGAGCCGAACACGGCCATCCGGTGGTCGAAGTGGCTCTCGGCCGCGGCGGAGCGCGCGCTCGTACTGGTGCTCGTCATCACCCAGCCCTCCTCCTGGCCCTCCTTCCACGGTCTCCCGGCGGACCGGGGAGACGCACACGGACGTCACGCGGGTGGGTGTATTTCGGTGGGGGCCGCCTGCGGTTGGGGGTAAAGGCGTACTCTGCGCGGCCGTTTCGCGCGGCCGGTTTCCGCGGCTGGATTCCGCGGCCAGTTTTACAGTCTTGACCTGTTCATGCCATTCCTTGGACGATGAGCGGCACCCGCACAGTCTCGGCACAACAACCGCACAGGTTCGTCGCAGTGAACCACCCCCACCTCCCCCAGGAGATTTCATGCGACTTCGCATTCGCGGCTCCGGCGCCCTCCGCCGCGGCCGGACCGCCGCGCTGGGCACCCTGCTGGCCCTCGCCCTCGCGGCCCCCGTGTCGGCGACGGCCACCCACGCGACCGCCGACAGCGCACGCCCGGCGCCGCCCTCGGCCGACGACGTCCGGCAGTACGAGATCCACCAGAGCACCACCCCCGTGACCCGCGCGGCCATCCAGCAGACCGGCGTCACCGTGGACGAGGTCGACGAGGAGACGGTGGTCGTCTCCGGACGGGCCCCGCAGATCGCGGCGCTGAAACGCCTCGGCTACGAGGTCACGCCCCTCGGCGCGGCCCCCGACCGGTCCACCGCCGCCGACGAGCTACGCCTGTTCGACTTCCCGACGGCCGACTCGAAGTACCACAATTACGCCGAGGCGAACACCGAGATCAGCCAGCGGCTCGCCGCCTACCCCGCCATCATGAGCAAGCAGGTGATCGGCAAGTCGTACCAGGGCCGGGACATCGTCGCCATCAAGGTCAGCGACAACGTCGCGACGGACGAGAACGAACCCGAGGTCCTCCTCACCTTCCACCAGCACGCGCGCGAGCACCTCACGGTGGAGATGGCGCTGTACCTGCTGCGGGAGCTGGGCGCGGGATACGGCTCCGACTCCCGGGTCACGAACATCGTCAACAGCCGGGAGATCTGGATCGTCCCCGATCTCAACCCGGACGGCGGCGAGTACGACATCGCCACCGGCTCGTACCGGTCGTGGCGCAAGAACCGGCAGCCCAACTCCGGCTCCTCGTACGTCGGTACGGACCTGAACCGGAACTGGAACTACAGATGGGGCTGCTGCGGCGGGTCCTCCGGCAGCACGTCCTCGGAGACCTACCGGGGCTCGGCCGCCGAGTCGGCGCCCGAGGTGAAGGTCGTCGCCGACTTCGTACGCAGCCGGGTCGTCGGCGGGAAGCAGCAGATCAAGGCCGGGATCGACTTCCACACGTACAGCGAGCTGGTGCTGTGGCCGTTCGGGTACACGACGGCCGACACCGCCACCGGGATGACCGCGGACGACGCGGCCGCGTTCAAGGCCGTGGGACAGAAGATGGCGGCCAGCAACGGCTACACGCCGGAGCAGTCCAGTGATCTGTACATCACGGACGGGTCGATCGACGACTATCTGTGGGGTACGCAGAAGATCTTCGACTTCACCTTCGAGATGTACCCGACGTCCAGTTCCGGGGGCGGGTTCTACCCGCCCGACGAGGTGATCGAGCGGGAGACCTCCCGGAACCGGGACGCGGTGTTCCAGCTGCTGGAGAACGCGGACTGCATGTACCGGTCGATCGGGAAGGAAGCACAGTACTGCGGCTAGGCGGCCACGGGACCGGGGCCGCCCGCCTGCGCCGGGCTACTTCTCGTCGCGGACCTTGTCCTCGGCGTCGGCGTCGGCGTCGGCCTCGGCCCCGGTCTCAGCCTCGGCCTTGTCGTCCGTCTCCAGGGCGTCGTCCTCCTCCACGCCGTCCTCGAAGTACGCGTCCAGGACGGCGTCAAGGTCGTCCTCCCACGCCTTGAAGCGGGAGCGGGACGTCGCCTCGATCTCGATGGGGTACCAGCGGCGCTCCGGGGTGTGGACGGTGATCGTGAAGCGCTTCCCGAAGCGCGGTGCCTCGGTCTCGATCGCGCCGATCTCGTCCCAGCGGAACTCGCACTTCTCCTCGTCGAGGCTGAGGCGCACGCCCTGGTGGTCGGCCTCTATCCGGGCGCGCCGGTCGGAGGCCTCGAAGACGGGCCCCTCAGGGGCGGCCTCGGTCTCCTCGGCGTCTTCGGCGTCGTCGTCCACCGTGGTGTCGGCGGCGGCCGCGTCCTTGGTCAGGGCCACCGGTTCCACCGCCGCCTCGGCACCCGCGGGCTCCTCGGGCCGGGTGTCCTCCGGCCCCGCGTCCTCCGGCTGGGCGGACGCGGGTGAGGTGAGCCCGGGGATGAAGGCCGGGTCGAATCCGGCGCCTTCCAGGGGCTGGCTGTTGGCTCCTATGCGCTGCTCCACAGCGGGCAGTATGGTCCAAGAACCTGTGCCGGAGACAGCCGGTCCCGACTTCGTTATCAGACGCCTACACGAAGACACTGAGCACGGCCGCCACCACGAACCCGGCCACCGACAACACCGTCTCCAGCACGGTCCACGTCTTCAACGTGTCCCGTTCGCTGATGCCGAAGTACTTCGCGACCATCCAGAAGCCGCCGTCGTTGACGTGTGAGGCGAAGATGGAGCCCGCCGAGATGGCCATGATGACGAGGGCGACGAAGGCCTGGGAGTGGTGGCCCTCGCTCAGCAGCGGGGCGACGATGCCGGCCGTGGTCACGATCGCCACCGTCGCCGAGCCCTGCGCGACCCGCAGGACGACGGAGATCAGGTAGGAGAGGACGATCACCGGGAGGCCCACGCCGTTGAAGGTGTCGGACAGGGCCTGGGCGACGCCGCTGGCCTTCAGCACGGCACCGAAGATCCCGCCCGCGCCGACCACCAGCAGGATGTTGCCGACCGGCTTGAGGGACGCGGTCGACACCGTCTCCAGGGACTTGCGGGACCAGCCGCGCCGGATGCCCAGCAGGTAGTAGGCGAGCACCAGGGCGAGGGTGAGGGCGACCATCGGCGTGCCGAAGAACTCGATCACCGAGCGGCCGGTGGAGGGGTCCAGGGCGATCGAGGAGAAGGTCGCGGCGAGGATGAGGACGAGCGGGGTGCCGATGATGGCCAGGACCGTGCCGAGCGGGACCGGCTTCTCCTGCGGCTCGACGCCGGCCGCCCGCTGCTCGGCCAGCACGGCCTGCTTGGCCTCGTCCGCCGCCTCGACCATGTCCTGCGGTACGGCGACGAAGATCCGCTTGCCGATCCACGCCGAGTACACCCACGCGGCCAGCACCGCCGGGATGCCGCAGACGACGCCCATGAGGATGACCCAGCCGAGGTCGACGTGGAGCAGGGCGGCGGCGGCCACCGGGCCGGGGTGCGGGGGCAGGAAGGCGTGGGTCATGGAGAGACCGGCGAGCAGCGGAAGGCAGTAGAGCAGGATCGACTTGCCGCCGCGCTTGGCGGCCGCGTAGACGAGGGGGGCGAGGACGAAGATGCCGACGTCGAAGAAGACGGGGATGCCGAAGATCAGGCCGGTGAGGCCCATGGCGAGCGGGGCCCGCTTCTCCCCGAAGAGGTTGAGCAGCCGGGAGGCCAGCACCTCTGCTCCGCCGCTGACTTCGAGGATCGCGCCGAGCATGGTGCCGAGGCCGATGATGATCGCGACATGGCCGAGGATGCCGCCCATGCCGGACTCGATGGTGGAGACGGCGTCCGAGCGCTGGACGGTTCCGAAGAGCTCGGTGACGGAGAGACCGGCCAGCAGGCCGACGGTTATGGAGACGGCGAGCAGGGCGACGAAGGGCTGGAGCCGCGCCTTGATGATGAGGAAGAGGAGCAGGGCGATACCGATGGCGGCGACGGTGAGCAGTCCCGCGGTGCCGTCGAGGAGGAGGAGCAGTCCTCCGGTGTGGGGTGGGGTGGCTGGTGCGGTGGAGGCGGCGAGCGGTTGGGATGACATGTGGGGGCCTCTTCGTAAGTACACGGTCCGGGGGGGGCGTTGGGGGTCCCCCGACAGGCACAGCCGGGCAGGGGGGATCGCGGCACGGCACCCGGTGGGGTGCCGTGCCGTGCAGGACGTGCGGGAGTTGGTGGGCCGTCAGCCGAGGACGGCGAGGGCGTCGATCTCGATGAGGAGGCCGGCGGGCAGACCGACGTAGACGGTCGTGCGGGCGGCGGGCGGGGCGGTGAGGCCCTGCTCCTCGAAGTAGGTGTTGTAGATGCCGTTCATCTCGGCGAAGTGGTCCACGTCCGTCAGATAGACGCGGATCATCATGACGTCGTCCCAGGAGGCGCCGCCCTCCTCCAGGATCGCCTTGACGTTGGCGAGGGTCTGGAGGGTCTGCTCGCGGAGCGTGGGGCCGGCCGGCGTCGGGGGCTTGCCCTCCTCGGCGGGCAGGAAGCCGACCTGGCCGGCGACCTGGAGGATGTTGCCCTTCCGCACGCCGTGGGAGAACTTGGCGGGCGGGGTGGTGTGGGTCGTGGGGGTGAGGGCGGTCTTCTCGGTCATCAGTTGCCGGCTTCCTTGATCGGGGTTCTTCCTGAGTACTCGCCGCTGATCGCGTCCGCCGTACGGCGCACCTGCGGGAGCAGGGTGAGGAGTTCGTCGGCGGTGACGACGACGTTGGGCGCGGAGACCGACATCGCGGCGACGACCCGGCCGTCGGCGCCGCGCACGGGGGCCGCGACGCAGTTGATGGACTCCTCGTGGCCGCCGAGGTCGGTGGCCCAGCCCTGTTCGCGTACCTTGGCCAGTTCCTTGCGGAAGGCCTCCGCGTTCGGTGTCGAACGGGCCGTGTACATGGGGTAGTCGAGCTTGTCGGCGAGGGCGCGCCGCTCGGGCTCGGGCAGGTCGGCGAGGAGCAGCTTGGCGACGGCGGCGACGGTGATGGCCACTGGCTTGCCGATCCGCGAGTACATGCGCACCGGGTAGCGGCTCTCGACCTTGTCGATGTAGAGGACCTCGCCCTCCTCGAACACGGCGAGGTGCACGGTGTGCCCGCAGGCCTCGTTGAGCCGGGCCAGGTGGGGGTGGGCGATCTCGCGGATGTCGAGGTTCTCCATCGCCTCCTGGGCGAGCGCGAAGAGCCGGGCGCCGAGGCGGTAGCGCTGGTCGGACTGGCGGTAGACGAGCCCGTGTTCGTGGAGGGTGCGCAGCAGCCGCAGCGCGGTCGACTTGTGCACGCCGAGGCGCTCGGCGACCTGGCCGAGGTCGGCGGGGCCTTCGGCGAGCAGCGGCAGGATGCTGAGCGCTCGGTCGACGGTCTGGCTCATGGGGTGCGTACCTCCTCTTCGGCCGTGTCGGCTTGGGTCCAGCCGGGGCCGAGTCGAAGTCTCTCCCACGCGGCGGCGTCGAGGGCGGTCAGCCGGTCGGCGGTGTCGCGGGCGGGGGGTGCGGCGAGGTCGGCGGGGGTGGTGAGGGCGGCGGCGGCGTAGAGGTGGCCGAGCCGCAGCGTTCGCGGCAGGGGCAGTCCCCGCAGGGCCCCGGAGAGAAACCCGGCGGCGAAGGCGTCCCCGGCACCGACGGGGGCGACGACGTCTACGACGGGGGCGGGTTCGAAGGTGGGGGCGGGGGTGGGGTCACTTACCGGCGTTGGCAGGGTGCCGCCCGCCCCCAAAGACGAAGCCGCACCCGACACGAAAGCCGTGGCCCCCACTCCCCCCTGCTTCACCACCAGCACCCCCGGCTCCGGCAGCACCGCCCGAACCGCCTCCGGCCCGCCCGTCACCCCCCATGCCTCCGCCGCCTCGTCCTCCCCCACGAACACGATGTCGGCCCGGCGCGCCAGTTCCAGCAGGACATCAGGCCCGTCGCCCGAACCCCACAGCCCGCGCCGGTAGTTGACGTCGAAGGACACCACCGGCCGCCCCTCGGCGGGAGCCGTCAGCTTGCTCAGCAGGTCCTGGCACCCGGGCGACAGCGCGGCCGTGATGCCCGACAGGTGCAGGATCCGGGCCGCGCGCACCGCGGCCAGGTCCACGGTCGCCACCGACATCGCCGACGCCGCCGACCCCGCCCGGTAGTACGCGACCTCGTGCGCGTCCGTCGCCCGGTCCCCCGCCGTACGGAAGTACACCCCGGTCGGCCGCACGGGGTCGCGGTCCACGCGTCCGACGTCGACGCCGTACGAAGCCAACGTCTCCACCAGATGGTCGCCGAACCCGTCCGCGCCGACCCGGCTGACCCACCGCACCGAATGTCCCGCCGCCGCCAGCGCACACGCCAAGTTGGACTCCGCGCCGCCGATCGCACGGTCGAAGGACGGCACGTCCGCGAGGCGCCCCGGCCGCGTGGGCAGGAACGTCACCATGGACTCGCCGAGCGCGACGACGTCCACGACGTCCACGACATCCGCACCGTCGACGGTGTCAACGGCGTCCGTGGCCTTCACGATGGTCGTGGCTCCTCGTCGTCTCGGGTTGCCGCGGGCTCCATTGACCCGGCGTTGGCGTGGATGTTAGACAGCGGTAAGCGATATACGCAATGGACGTTGCACACAATGCAACCCGTCAGATCAGGGAGGCTCCGTGTCCTTCGACACCGGCACCGACGCGCTCGCCCGTCTCACGGAGGAACGCGTGGATCACCGTTTCAAGGGCCTCCCGCCCGACGCCGAGGGCCTCACCGTCGGCGAGCTGACCGCCCAGCGCCGCAACCTGTTCTCCGACGGCTTCGCCACGCCCGTGCTGGCCCTGTCCGCCGAGCGCCTGGAGCACAATCTCGCGCTCATGGAGACGTACACCGAACGGCACGGCCTCGCCTTCGCCCCGCACGGCAAGACCTCCATGGCCCCGCAGCTCTTCCGGCGCCAGGTCGAGCACGGGGCGTGGGGCATCACCCTCGCCGTCCCGCACCAGGTACGGGTGGCCCGCGCCTTCGGCACCCGGCGGATCTTCCTGGCGAACGAGCTCGTGGACGCCCCGGCGCTGCGCTGGATCGCCGCCGAGCTGGAGCGGGACGCGGAGTTCCGCTTCGTCTGTTACGTCGACTCCGTGCGCGGGGTGGAGCTGATGGACGCGGCGCTGAAGGGGAGTTCCCGTCCGGTCGACGTCGTCGTGGAGCTGGCCGCAGGCGAGGGCGCTCGAACCGGCGTCCGTACCGAGGCGGAGTGCGCGGCGGTCGCGGACGCGGTGGCCGCGGCGGCGGGGACGCTGCGCCTGGTCGGGGTCGCCGGGTACGAGGGCGAGGTCCCTCGGGCCGACCCCGACCGGGTGCACGCCTATCTGCGCCGACTGGTCGCGCTCGCCGCCGACTTCGACAAGGCGGGACGGTTCGCCGGCACCGACGAGATCGTCGTCAGCGCGGGCGGCAGCGCCTGGTTCGACGCGGTCGCCGACGTCTTCGCCGACATCCCCGGACTCTCCCTCCCCGTGCTGAAGTTGCTGCGGTCCGGCGCCTACGTCTCGCACGACGACGGCCGCTACCGGGAGGTCACCCCCTTCAACCGGGTGCCCGAGGAGGGCGCCCTGGAGCCGGCCTTCCGGCTCTGGGCGCAGATCGTCTCCCGCCCCTCCGCCGAGCAGGCCTTCGCCAACGCGGGCAAGCGGGACGCGGCCTACGACCTGGACCTCCCGTTCGCCCAGGTCATCCGCCGGGCGGGCACGGAGCGTCCGGCGACCGGGGTGTCGGTCACCGGCCTGTCCGACCAGCACGCCTGGCTCGCCACCACCCCCGAGGCGGACCTACAGGTCGGGGACTGGGTGGGCCTGGGCCTCTCGCATCCGTGCACGTCGTTCGACAAGTGGCAGCTGATCCCGGTCGCCGAGGCGGACGGCACGGTCGTCGACTACGTCCGCACGTTCTTCTAGCTTCCAGGAGGGGTCATGGAGGATCTGGTCATCCGGGACGCCGATGTCGTCGACGGCAGCGGCGCGCCCTCCTACCGCGCGGACGTGGTCGTCGACGGGGGCCGGATCGTCGCCGTCGTCAAGGAGGCCGCGGCGGCGGGCTGCCAGCGCCCCCACGCGACGCGCGAGCTGGACGCCGAGGGCCTGGTCCTCTCCCCCGGCTTCATCGACATGCACGCCCACAGTGACCTGGCCCTGCTCCGCGACCCGGACCACAGCGCCAAGGCCGCACAGGGGGTCACCCTCGAAGTCCTGGGCCAGGACGGGCTGTCCTACGCCCCGGTCGACGACCGCACCCTCGCCGAGGTCCGCCGGGCCATCGCCGGCTGGAACGGCCACGGCGACGACATCGACTTCGACTGGCGCTCGGTCGGCGAGTACCTGGACCGTCTGGACCGGGGCATCGCCGTCAACGCGGCCTACCTGATCCCGCAGGGCACGGTCCGGGCGCTGGCCGTCGGCTGGGAGGACCGCGAGGCGACCCCGGCCGAGCTGGACCGGATGCGCCGGCTGGTGGCGGAGGGCATGGAACAGGGCGCGGTCGGCATGTCCTCCGGCCTCACCTACACCCCGGGCATGTACGCCGAGGACGCCGAACTGACCGAGCTGTGCCGGGTGGTGGCGTCGTACGGCGGCTACTACTGCCCGCACCACCGTTCGTACGGGGCGGGCGCCCTGGAGGCGTACGAGGAGATGGTGGCCCTGTCACGGGAGGCGGACTGCTCCCTCCACCTGGCCCACGCCACCATGAACTTCGGCGTGAACAAGGGCCGGGCACCCGAGCTCCTGTCGTTGCTGGACAAGGCCCTGGCGGCCGGCGCCGACATCACGCTCGACACCTACCCCTACACCCCGGGCAGCACGACCCTCGCGGCGATGCTGCCGAGCTGGGCGAACGAGGGCGGCCCGGACGCGGTCCTGGCCCGGCTCGCGGACGACGAGACGGCCGAGCGCGTCCGCCACCACGTCGAGTCCCTCGGCTCCGACGGCTGCCACGGCGTCCCCATCGAGTGGGACACGATCGAGATCTCCGGCGTGGCCGACCCGGCGCTGGCGGAGTTCGTCGGCCGTACGGTGGCGGAGTCGGCGCGGCTGCGCGGCGAGACCCCGTGGACGACGGCCCGCCATCTGCTGCTGGCGGACCGGCTGGCCCCTTCCATCCTCCAGCACGTCGGCCACGAGGAGAACGTCCGCACGATCATGCGCCACCGCGTCCACACCGGCGGCTCGGACGGCATCCTCCAGGGCGCCAAGCCGCACCCGCGCGCGTACGGCACGTTCCCGCACTACCTCGGCCACTACGTACGGGAGTTGGGAGTCCTCTCCCTGGAGGAGTGCGTCGCCCACCTCACTGCCCGCCCCGCGGCCCGGCTGCGCCTGCCGGACCGCGGACTCGTACGCGAGGGCTACCGGGCCGACGTCGTCCTCTTCGACCCGGCGACGGTGGCGGCGGGCTCGACCTTCGAGAACCCGCGCCGACTCCCGACAGGCATCCCATACGTCCTGGTCAACGGCCGCTTCGTGATCGAGGAGGGCCGAAGGACGGACGAACTGGCGGGACGAGCCGTCCGACGTTCACCGCAAGGTCTTTAGGGGCGCGGGGCCGTGTCGATCTGCGGCTGCCGCCGCGTGGGCGCGACCGGCCCCCACCCACCCGCAGACACACACGGCCGCCCGCCACCCCCTACGGCTTGGGCAGGGTGCAACCACTCGCACTCAGGTTCAGCACGTTCCCCGTCGTGAAGCACGCCGGGATGATGTACGTCTCCTCCGCGTAGTTGATCCCCTGCCGCACCGTGACGTTCCCGCTCGCGTCCACCTCGCACGGGTTGTCGACGGTGCACCGCTCCCCGTCCTCGTTGCCGGTGTTGTTGACGGCGACGACCTGCCCCGTGGTGGTGTCGATCACCGGCGAGCCCGAGGTCCCGCCGATCGTGTTGCACGCGGAGGTGTAGCGGACCGAGTCCTTCCAGGTCCAGTCGCCCTCCTTCAGCCGGTACACGAACCCGTCGATGTTGCAGCTGTAGATCGTCTTCCAGTAGCCGGAGACGACCTTGATGGCGGTGCCGGCGACGGGGTGCGTGCTGCTGACGGTGAGCGGGCTGATGCCGTAGGAGCTCTTGATCGCCGCGTACGTCGTGGTGGTGCGGTAGATCGTGACGTCCGTGTCGGTCATCGTCGAGTAGACGACCTGGTTGGCGCGGAGCGTGGCGACCTTGGTGCCGGTGGAGTTCAGCAGGCCGAAGGTACGGCTGGAGGACTGTCCGGTGATGACCTCGCCGGGCTCCGGGAAGCCGGTCTCCAGGCAGTGGCCGTTGGTGAGGACCAGCGCCGGGTCGGTGTCCGCGGAGTTCGGGAAGCGGATGACCGAGCCGGAGCAGTTGCTGAGCGAGACGGTGCCGGCGAAGTTGACGGTCACCGCGGCGGCCGCCTTCGGCCGCGCGTCGGCCTTGGCCGCGGGCGCGGCGACTGCCGGTACCACGCCCATCCCGGTGATGGCCAGGGAGGCGAGCGCGGCGACGAGAGGCTTGTTCATGTGGGGGTCCCCTCTATACGACGAGGTGACCGGAGATCTTCCGGCCACCCGCTTTTTGTCATGCACATTTTCAGCACAACGGGGTGTGAGGGCAAGACGCAGTTTCCGGACGGCCCCCGCCTGCGCAATCCGGCGCCGGTAGAGTGTGCCGCGCACGAAGGGGGTTCACGGGGGCGATGAGCAGGACTGTACGACTGGAGCTGTTGGGACTTCCCGACACGGATGACGACGAACTGCTGCGGCTGGTTGGCCGGTTGCGCCGATCGCTCGCCGACCTGGACGTGGCCGAAATAGGGTCGGCCCACTCCTCCGAGAACCCGCCCACGGGTTCCAAGGGCGGGGAACTCGTGGCCACCGGGACGCTCGTCGTCACGGCCGCCTCCTTCGCCCTGCGCCAGGCCCTGCTCCTCGCGGACACCTGGCTCAAGAACCGGCCCCTGCGCGGCATCCGTGTCGAACTCGACGGCCGCAGCGTCGAGTTGGGTCACGCCTCGGCCGCCGAACGGGAACGCCTCATCGACGCGTTCCTCGCGAGCGCCGGACAGCCGGACGGGGAGCCGGGCCGGCCCGCGTCCGAGCCGTCGTCGCAGGACTCGAACTCCGCGTGACCGCACCGGCGTTCACCGAGGGCCACCGCGGCGCCCTGCTGATCGGCACGGGAAGGTACGACCATCCCCAGCTCGGCGCCCTCCACTCCCCGGCAGCGGACTGCGCGCAGCTGGCCAGACTCCGGTCGGCCACCTGTACGCCATCGATCTCGTCACCGACGACGACCGCCGGCTGCCGCTCCGCCTTCCGGGGCTGACCGTCACAGGTGTGTCCGAGACGTCCGCAGGCGACGCGATTCGCACGGCGGCCTGCACGCCCTGCCGAGACGCTGAGGCGTGCCACCGCGTCAGACCGGTACACGCCGCGTCACACCGCTTCTCAGTGGGACCGACCGCCGCCTCTGCCATGTCCTCGCCCCGGCCGCCAGGACGAGGTGCTCTCGGCCGGCGAAGTGGGGGTGGACGTCGCCGAGGGCGTCACGTCGGCCCTGCGGGAGGCGGCAGGGCTGGTCGAGGCGCTCGTGGGTGTGGGCGCACCGGCGGACGGCGAGTCGCCCACATGCGAGGCGGCCAGGGCGGACGACGCGGCCCCGACCGGCGCGGCCGAGGCGCTGCTCGGGCTCACCTCATCCGGTTCCCCGGCCGGCGACTCGCCGGCCGTGCGCTGCGTACGGCTCCGGCCGTCCTGCGTGCCGTCCGACGACGAGGAGGAAGAAGACGGGGAGAGGGCGAAGCCGGCGATCAGCGCGGCCACGGACGCGGCGCCCAGCGCGCCCACGGCGACGGCCACATGCTTCGCACGCCGGCCGGTCGTATCGCGGGCGGCCCGCCGCCGGTCCGCCCGGCCCGGCCCCGGTTGTACGGGGGCGACGGGGGCGATCCGGGGCAGCTCGCGCGTCTCGTCGTAGGCGTTGAGCCAGCCATGTGCGGACGCCGGATCCCTGAAGTCCTCGTACGCGGGGACCGGGGCGCCCTGGGGGCGGTAGACGTTGGAAGGAGGTCCGTCTTCTTCCTCGGCAGGTCTCGGCATGGACGCGGATTCTAGGAGGGAAGGGGCCGATGAGACAGCTACCGGCGATAACAGGCCAAACCTCCGGGGCTTTCCGTGTCTCACGTGGTGGGAAACACGACGCGACGAGCGTTACCGCCCCGTAAGCTCACCGGCATGCAGGTGATCCAGTCGACCAAGCTCGCCAACGTCTGTTACGAGATCCGGGGCCCGGTACTCGAGGAGGCGATGCGGCTGGAGGCGGCGGGACACCGCATCCTCAAGCTCAACACCGGAAACCCGGCCGCCTTCGGCTTCGACTGCCCGCCGGAGATCCTGGAGGACATCCTCCGCAACGTCTCCTCGGCGCACGGCTACGGCGACGCGAAGGGCCTGCTGGCCGCCCGGCGCGCGGTCGTCATGCACAACCAGACCATCGGCATCGAGACCGACGTCGAGCACGTCTTCATCGGCAACGGCGTCTCCGAGCTGATCGTGATGGCGATGCAGGGCCTGCTGGACGACGGCGACGAGGTGCTCGTCCCGGCGCCGGACTACCCGCTGTGGACCGCGGCGGTCTCGCTCTCCGGCGGTACGGCCGTGCACTACCGCTGCGACGAGCAGTCGGACTGGATGCCCGACCTCGCCGACGTCGAGCGCAAGGTCACCGACCGCACCAAGGCGATCGTCATCATCAACCCGAACAACCCGACGGGCGCGGTCTACGACGAGGCGATGCTGCGCGGGCTGACCGACATCGCCCGCCGCCACAACCTCCTGGTCTGCTCGGACGAGATCTACGACAAGATCCTCTACGACGACGCCACCCACACCCCGACCGCCGCCGTCGCCCCGGACCTGCTCACGCTCACCTTCAACGGCATGTCGAAGGCCTACCGGGTGGCCGGTTACCGGGTCGGCTGGATGGCCATCTCCGGCCCCCGCGCGCACGCCGACTCCTACATCGAGGGCCTGACGATCCTCGCGAACATGCGGCTGTGCGCGAACATGCCCGGTCAGCACGGGGTCGTCGCCGCGCTCAGCGGGCGCCAGTCGATCAACGAGCTGGTGCTGCCGGGCGGACGCCTGAAGGAGCAGGTGGACACGGCGTACGAGCTGCTCACCCAGATCCCGGGCGTGACCTGCGTCCGGCCCAAGGGCGCCCTCTATCTCTTCCCGCGCCTCGATCCTCAGGTCTTCAAGATCAAGGACGACCGGCAGATGGTCCTGGACCTGCTGCGGCAGGAGAAGATCATGGTCGTCCAGGGCACCGGCTTCAACTGGCCGGAGCCGGATCACTTCCGGGTGGTGACCCTGCCGTCGGTGGGTGATCTGCGGGACGCGATCACGCGGATCGGCCGGTTCCTGGACGGCTACGGACAGCCGTAGGTAGCGGCCGACCCACCGTCCGTGAACCGGGTCAACTTTAGACGAGATCTAAGCTAGGATGGCTTCCTGACAGCACAGGAGGCCATCTCCCATGTACGAACCGATCCGCACCCCTTCCTCCCACCAGGGGTCCGTCCGCAGCACGATGGCCGGCACGACGTCCGACTTCCCCCACCACACGCGTGAGGAGGAGCTGGACATCCAGCTCGCGGGACATCTCGCGGCGCTGCTCGCCGTCACCGACGAGCTGCGCGGCCTCACGCCGTCCACCGACCTCGACGCCGCCGCGACCCGGCTGGCCGAGCAGGTGACCCGGCTGCGGGGCGGACGTACGCCGGTCCGCGCGTCGCTGACGGCGGTACGGCAGCCGGCGAGCCTGCACGAGCGCGCCCACGCGCTGGCCGGCCGCGCGCTGGTCGTCGCGGCGTCCAGGGCCGACACCGCGGCGGCGATCCTCGCGGCGGAACGCATGGACGCCCACGCGGCGGCCACGGAACTCACCGCGACCGCCTGACCCGGCCGATCCGCCGCGCCCCCGAACGGCCCCGGTCCGCGCGCCCCACAACCGCGCGCGGACCGGGTTGCCACAACCCCCGCCTCCCCACAGCCCCCTCTGCCCGCAGCGACGGCGGTCCGGTGGTGCCCGGTTCCACCGCACTCCTGATCGGCCGTCGTCCCCCCGTTGTAATCCGGGACGTCCACTTCACGCCCCGTTCACCCTGAGCGCCCTGGAATGTGGGGTTCCGCGAGCACGCTCCCCGGCGTGAGACGTATCGCGGGAATCATCCTGGCGGTGCTGCTGATCGGTGGCGTGGTGGCTGCCGTCGTCGCAGGCCGGCAAGGGGATGACAAGGGCACGGCAACGAAGACCGTGCGTGGTGTGATCGGTTCGGAGAAGTCGGACTTCTTCGCCGATCCCGATGTGGTGAAGGCCCTCGCCGCCAAGGGCTACACCGTGAAGACGGAGGCGTCGGGGTCCTGGGCCATGGACGGCCTGGACCTGAAGGGCTATGACTTCGCGTTCCCGTCCAGCTCGGCGCCCGCCGACCAGCTGGCCGCGAAGTACCACGCCCGCCAGCCCCTCCCCCGGCCCTTCTACTCGCCCCTCGTGGTGGTGGCCCACCGCAGCGCCGCCGAGGTGCTGGCGGCGAACGGCCTCGCCGTGCTCGACGGCAAGGGCAAGGGCACCCTGAAGATGGCCGCCTACCTGGACGCCGCCCGGCACGACCGGACCTGGCAGCAGCTCAAGGGGGCCAAGGCGCACGGCGAGCTGACCGGGACGCTGTACATCACCAGCACCGACCCGGAGACCTCCAACTCCGGCGCCCTCTACCTCGCCGCCGCCTCCTACGTCGCCAACGGCGGCCAGGTCGTGGCCGGCGACGCCGCCGTCGCGAAGACCGCTCCCCTGCTGCGCAAGCTGGTCAGCGTCCAGGGCGCCCAGCAGCCCAGCAGCGACTCGGTCTTCCGGGACTTCATCAGCGGTGCCGGCAACCCGCTGGTGTGCCTCTACGAGTCGCAGGTCGTCTCGCTGCTCGCCGAACAGCACGGCGCCGACGACCTGGTGGTCCTCTACCCGGACACCACGGTCAACAGCGACCACACGATCGTGCCGATGGACGACGCCGGCCGGGAGCTCGGCGACCTCCTCAGCACCGATCCGACCCTGCGCAAGCTCGCCGTGAAGCACGGCTTCCGGCCCCAGGGCGACTCCGCCGAGTTCGTCACGGCCACCGCCGACCGGGCCGCGTACCTCAACCAGACACTGACCGGCGTCCGGCAGGCGCCCGTGCCCACCTCCGCGGTGCTGCACGAGATGGCCCGCCGGGCGCGCGGCTGACGGGGGGATCCTGTGAGCAACTTCGACAAGATGAGGCCGAGCGGCGGCGAGCACCCGCCCACGCTGAGCGGTGAGGACGTCTTCACGCTGACCCCGCCCGAGGCGGTCGCGCCGGTGCCGCGGGAGAAGGCCGGCGGACTCGTGCCCGTCGACGACAGTGTCCGCACCGACATGGCGCACAAGGCCTCCGTGTACGTCCGGGACCTCGCCGCCCTGGACGCGCGGTCACCGGAGTTCGCGAGCAAGGTCGGCGAGATCACCGGGCTCGGCGCCGGCGAGATGCGCAGCGCCGCCTCGCAGTCCAACCGGATGCTGGAGCGGGCCGTCCGCAGCCTGCCCGACAAGGGCGGCGACGCCCAGGGCAAGGTCGCCGGCTCGCTCGTCGAACTCCGCCGGGTCGTCGAGGACCTGGACCCGCGCGACCTGCCCGCGGGCAAGGGCCGCAAGTTCCTCTCCCGGCTGCCCGGCGGCAACAGGCTTCGCGACCACGTCGCCAAGTACGCCTCCGCCCAGGGCACGTTGAACAAGATCGTGGGCTCGCTGCGCGGCGGCCAGGACGAACTCCGCCGGGACAACGCCGCGTTGCAGACCGAGCGGGTCCGGCTCTGGGAGACGATGGGCAAGCTCCAGGAGTACGTCGTCCTCACCCAGGCCCTGGACACCGCCGTCGAGCAGCACATCGGACGGCATCCGGACCCCCAGGAGGCCGACGCGCTCCGCGCCGACGTGCTCTTCCCGGTCCGGCAGAAGCACCAGGACCTGCTCACCCAGCTCGCGGTGTCCGCGCAGGGCTACCTCGCGATGGACGTCGTCCGACGCAACAACGACGAGCTGATCAAGGGCGTCGAACGCGCCGCCACCACCACCGTGTCGGCGCTGCGCATCTCGGTGATGCTGGCCTCCGCGCTGGACAACCAGAAGAAGGTCATCGAGCAGGTCAACGCGTTGCGCGGGACGACCGAGGACCTCATCCGGGGCAACGCCGAGATGCTCGCGAGCCAGAGCGGGGAGATCCAGCGCATCGCCGCCGACCCGGCCGTCGGCGCCGAGACACTGCGCGCCGCCTTCCAGCAGATCTACCGCACCCTGGACGCCATCGACACCTACAAGGTGCAGGCGACCGAGGTGATGGCGAACACCGTGCAGTCCCTCACGGACGAACTCCAGTCGGCCGGCGCCTACCTGGAGCGCAGCCGCGCCAAGGGCGCGCTGGAGGGCGGCCCGGCATGAACAGACGCCCGCTGCTGACCCTGCTCGCCACCGCCGCCCTGCTGACCGGGTGCACCTCCGAAAGCCACCAGGACGACGACGCCACGGCCCCGAAGCCCGGCACCCTGCGGGTCCTGGCCTCCTCCGAACTCAGCGACATGACGGCCGTCTTCGACCGCGTCCGCAAGGACACCGGCGTGACGATCCGCCCCACCTACATGGGCACCCTGGACGCCGTCGACCTGGTCGCCCAGGGCAAGGCGGACGGGGCGTACGACGCCCTGTGGCTGTCCTCCGACGACTATCTGCGGCTGCGCCCGGAGGCGGCGAAGAAGGTCGTGTCGGAGACCTCGATCATGTCCAGCCCGGTCGCGATCGGCGTCAAGGCGGCCACCGTCAGGTCCCTCGGCTGGAAACCGGCCGACGTCACCTGGTCGCAGGTCGAGCAGGCCGTGGAGGCCGGCCGGCTGACCTACGGCATGACCGACCCGGCCCGCTCCAACTCCGGTTTCTCCACGCTGGTCTCGGTGGCCTCCGCGCTCTCCGGCGCCCAGTCGGCGCTCACGGACGCCGACGTGACCAAGGCGACCCCGCGGCTGAAGAAGTTCTTCAAGGGCCAGACCCTGACCTCCGGCTCCTCCGGCTGGCTGGCCTCCGCGTACCGGCGGCGCGGCGACGTCGACGCCCTGCTCAACTACGAGTCGGTCCTCAAGGGCATCCAGGGCCTCACTGTGATCCGCCCCAGCGACGGCGTGATCACCGCGGACTACCCGCTCTCCTCGCTCTCCGCCTCTTCCGCCGACACCCGCGAGGACGTCCGCAGGGTCGCCGAGGACCTGCGCACGACGGCCGTGCAGAAGCTCATCACGGACACCACGCACCGCCGCCCGGTGGTCGCCTCGGTGCCGCCGGCCGCCGGCCTCGACACCTCCCGCCGCCGCGAACTCCCCTTCCCGGGCAGCAAGTCGGTGGCCGACGGGCTGATCTCCGCGTACGAGAACGAGCTGCGCCGGCCGTCCCGCACGGTCTACGTCCTGGACACCTCGGGCTCGATGGAGGGCGACCGTCTCGACCGCCTGAAGAAGGCTCTCACCGACCTCACGGGCGACTTCCGCGACCGCGAGGAGGTCACCCTGATGCCGTTCGGCTCGGACGTGAAGGACGTCAGCACGCACGTCGTCGACCCGGCCGACCCGGACACCGGCCTGAACGCGATCCGCAAGGACACCGACGCCCTGCGGGCCGACGGCAACACCGCCATCTACACCTCGCTGGAGAAGGCGTACGACCAGCTGCGCACCGACCGGGACACCTTCACCTCGATCGTGCTGATGACGGACGGCGAGAACACCACGGGCGCCAAGGCCGGCGAGTTCGACGACTTCTACCGGGGCCTGTCCACCACCCAGCGGAACATCCCGGTCTTCCCGATCCTGTTCGGGGACTCCTCCCGCACCGAACTGCAGCACATCGCGGCCCTGACCGGCGGCCGTCTCTTCGACGCCCAGCAGGGCTCCCTGGACGGCGCCTTCGAGGAGATCCGTGGCTACCAATAAGCTGCTCGGCTACCTGGAGTCCCGCAAGAACCTCACGGGCAGCGCGGGCGGCCTGCTCGGCCTGGTCCTCACCTTCACCGGGGTGGCGGGCCCGTACTGGCCGGTGGTGGTGGCGGGCCTGTACGGCGCGGGCGCGCTGATCGCACCGCCGGAGCGGCCGCCGCTGCCGGACTTCCCGACGCCGTCGGCCCAGCTGGAGGGGGTGCGGGCCGACTTCGGGAAACTGGAGACCTATCTGACGGAGGTCGGTCTGCCGGCCTCGGCGCAGGCACGGCTCGGCGAACTGACCGGCCTGCTCACGGCGTTGCTGGACCCGGGCTGGGCGGCCGAGCTGCTGGCCCAGGACCCGGAGGGCGTCCATGTGCTGTCCCGGACGGTACGGCAGGACATCCCGGAGGCGGTCGACAGCTTCGTCCGCACCCGGTGGTGGACGCGTCTGACGCCCGGGCAGGAGCCGCCGGAGCGGCACCTGGAGCGCCAGCTGGCCCTGCTCAAGGAGGAGGCCGAGCAGTTGGCGGCCGGCCTCCGGGACGCGGAGGCCAGGCGCCAGGAGACCCACACCCGGTACCTGGAGGACCGGAACAACTGAGGCGAACCAAGGGCCGGCCTCCCGGTGCGGAAGGCCGGCCCGGTCCGGTGGTGCGGACCCGCTCGCGGAGCCTCAGGGGCAGCTGATGCGCCGGTCGCCCGGGTCGGTGGTGCAGGTGTCGAAGCCGAGGCCGCCGTTGGCCGTGTCGTTGCCGGAGACGCCGTCGGTGGTGACCACCCGGTCGTTGCCCGAGGCCCCGTTCACCGAGTCGTTGCCCGGACCGCCGTACAGGGTGTCGTTGCCGTCCCCGCCGTCGATGTTGTCGTCGCCGTAGTCGCCGTAGACGGTGTCGGCGCCGCCGTTGCCGCGGAGGGTGTCGTTGCCGCCCAGGCCGCAGATCACGTTGTTGCCGGACGTGCCGTTGAGGGTGTCGGCCCCGCTGGTGCCGATGATCGTGCAGCCCCGGGAGTTGGTGACGGTACCGGTCGCCGTGGCGGTGTTGTTGCCGGTCGCCGGGTCGGACTGGTCGGCCGTGACGGCGGCCGAGTTCCGGAGCGTGCCGGTGGTGCGGGGTTCGGCGACGACGGTGACGGTGGCGCTCGCGCCCGGGGCCAGCGTGTTCAGGGCACAGGTGGCGCCGGTGGCGGAGGCCGTGCAGCCGCCCTGGGTGGTCGTGGCCGAGACCAGGGTCGCGCCGGCGCCGGAGAGCGTGTCGCTCAGGGTGACGCCGGTGGCGGAGGCGGTCGAGGCGGCCGCGTTGGTCACGCGGACGGTGTACGTGGCCCGGTCGCCGAGGGTGACGGAGGACGGGCCGGTCTTGGTGACCGAGAGATCGGCGCTGGGCGGCGGGGGTGTGCTGCCGCCTCCGCCCAGGTAGCGGGCGAGCGCGAAGTCCCGGTCGGGGCCGCCCGGGCCGGCGGCGACGATCCTGCCGTCGGGCTGGATCGCCACCCCGCGGGCCGCGTCGCTGCCGCCGAAGTCCGTGGTGACCGCACCGCCGGTGCCGAAGCCGCTGTCCAGGCTGCCGTCGGTGTTGTAGCGCCGGACCTCGAAGGCACCGCTGGGCCCGCCGCCGACGGCGACGATCCGCCCGTCGCTCTGCAGCTTCATGTCCTGGGCGCCCCCGCCGGGGGTGACGACCAGCCCGTTGCCGTCGAAGCCCGTGTCCAGGGTGCCGTTGGTGTTGTAGCGGGCCAGTGCGAACCGGCCGCCGCTGCTGCCGGCCGCGACGATCCTGCCGTCGGACTGGACCGCGAGCGCCTCCGCGGTGTCGTAGTCACCGAAGTCGGTGCGCTGGACGCCGCCGCTGCCGAACCCGGAGTCGAGGCTGCCGTCGGCGTTGAAGCGGATGAGCGAGAAGTCGAAGCGGGTCGTGCCGACCTCGCCCGCGACCACGATCTTGCCGTCGGGCTGGAGGGCCAGGGCGCGCGCGTCACCGCCCGATTCGGGGGACGGGTCCGGATCGGCGCTCACCATGCCGTCGCCGCTGAAGCTCGTGTCCGGGCTGCCGTCGGGGTTGTAGCGGGCCACCGCGGCCCGGCCGCCCACATAACCCGCGGCGACGATCTTGCCGTCGGGCTGCACCGCCACGTCCTTGGCCTCTTCGGGGCTGCCGAAGTCGGTGAACACCCGGCCGTCACCGCCGCCGAAGCCCGTGTCCAGCGTGCCGTCCGGGTTGTAGCGGGCCACCACGAACCAGCAGCAGTTCTCGTACCCCCGCCAGCTGCCGCCCGCCACGACGATCTTGCCGTCGGGCTGGAGCGCCACGGCGTGGGCCTCGCTCCACTGGAAGCCGTCGTTCGAAGGGAGGTTGTTGATGGGGGTGGTGACCCGGCCGTCGCCGCCGAAGCCGGTGTCCGGGGTGCCGTCGGGGTTCTGGCGGGTCAGCGCGAAGTCGCTCTCCAGGGCCGATTCGTCGACGAAGGCACCGACGGAGACGATCTTGCCGTCCGGCTGCACGGCCACGTCGTTGGCGTGGTCCTCCCCGCCGAAGTCGGTGAGGACCGCGCCGGTGCCGCCCAAGGCGGTGTCCAGGTCGCCGGGGGCGGCGAACGCGGTACCGGGCAGGGCCACCACGAGCGCCAGGAGGGTGGCTGTCACGGTGGCGGCCCGGACCGTGAGCGATCGAACACGGGGTGTGAACGACCGAACATGAGGTGTGAACATGGGCGACAGCGTCCCGGTACCGGTTCCCGGGTCGGCTCGCCACGAGCCGTCTTGCCCTCACCGGCCGCAGGAAATCACCCCGGCGGGTGAGCGGCCACCGCCGGGGCCGCGGCCCGTCGACGGGCGAAGGCCTGCCGTCACCGGTCCCGTCGGGGTGGACGGGTCGGTGACGGCAGGCCCAGGGGCCGCACACGCCGTTGTGCGCGGCCTCGCCGGTTCAATCCGCGGCCGGTCGTGACGATCGCTGGTCAGGGCATTCCCGTACCGGCCGCGGAGTCTTCACGCGGGGCTCAGCCCAGCCGCTGCACCAGCGCCCGGTACTCGTCCCACAGCTCCTTCGGCGTGTGGTCGCCGAAGGTGTTGAGGTGGTCGGGGACCAGCGCGGCCTCCTCGCGCCAGATCTCCTTGTCGACGGTCAGCAGGAAGTCGAGGTCGCCGTCGGCCAGGTCGAGCCCCTTGGTGTCGAGGGCCTCACGCGTCGGCAGCACACCGATCGGCGTCTCCACGCCCGCCGCCTTGCCGTCCAGCCGCTCCACGATCCACTTCAGGACCCGGGAGTTCTCGCCGAAGCCGGGCCAGACGAACTTGCCCGCGTCGTTCTTGCGGAACCAGTTGACGTAGTAGATCTTCGGCAGCTTGGACTGGTCCTTGTCCTTGGCCACGTTGACCCAGTGCGCCATGTAGTCGCCCATGTTGTAGCCGCAGAACGGCAGCATCGCGAACGGGTCGCGGCGCAGCTCGCCGACCTTGCCCTCGGCGGCGGCGGTCTTCTCGGAGGCCACGTTGGCGCCCAGGAACACGCCGTGGTTCCAGTCGAAGGACTCGGTCACCAGCGGTACGGCGGTGGCGCGGCGGCCGCCGAAGAGGATCGCCGAGATCGGCACGCCCTTCGGGTCCTCCCACTCCGGCGCGATGATCGGGCACTGCGCGGCGGGCACGGTGAAGCGGGCGTTGGGGTGGGCGGCCGGAGTCTCGGACGCCGGCGTCCACTCGTTGCCCTTCCAGTCCGTGAGGTGGGCCGGAAGCTCCTCCGTCATGCCCTCCCACCAGATGTCGTTGTCGTCGGTGAGCGCCACGTTGGTGAAGACCGCGTTGCCCCACAGCGTCTTCATCGCGTTGGCGTTGGTGTGCTCACCGGTGCCGGGCGCGACGCCGAAGAAGCCGGCCTCGGGGTTGATCGCGTAGAGGCGGCCGTCCTCGCCGAACCGCATCCAGGCGATGTCGTCGCCGATGGTCTCGACGGTCCAGCCGGAGACGGTGGGCTCCAGCATGGCGAGGTTGGTCTTGCCGCAGGCGCTCGGGAAGGCGGCGGCAACGTACTTGGACTCGCCCTGCGGAGGAGTGAGCTTGAGGATCAGCATGTGCTCGGCGAGCCAGCCCTCGTCGCGCGCCATCACGGAGGCGATGCGCAGGGCGTAGCACTTCTTGCCGAGCAGGGCGTTGCCGCCGTAGCCGGAGCCGTAGGACCAGATCTCGCGGGACTCGGGGAAGTGCGAGATGTACTTGGTCCGGTTGCAGGGCCAGGGGACGTCCGCCTGGCCGGGCTCCAGCGGGGCGCCGAGGGTGTGCACGGCCTTCACGAAGAAGCCCTCGTCACCGAGTTCGTCGAGGACGGCCTGGCCCATGCGCGTCATCGTGCGCATGGAGGCGGCGACGTACGCGGAGTCCGTGATCTCCACCCCGAGCGCGGAGAGCGGGGAGCCGAGGGGGCCCATGCAGAACGGGACGACGTACATCGTCCGGCCCTTCATCGCGCCGCGGAACAGCCCCTGCTCACCGGTGAAGATGGCCCGCATCTCCGCGGGGTCCTTCCAGTGGTTGGTCGGGCCGGCGTCCTGCTCCTGCTCGGAGCAGATGAAGGTGCGGTCCTCGACCCGGGCGACATCGGTCGGGTCGGAGGCCGCGTAGTAGGAGTGGGGGCGCTTGATCGGGTCGAGCTTCTTGAAGGTGCCCTTCGCCACGAGCTCTTCGCACAGTCGCTCGTACTCGGCCTCGGATCCGTCACACCAGACCACACTGTCCGGCTGCGTCAGTTCGGCGATCTCGTTGACCCACGAGACCAGTTCCTGATGTTTGGTGGGAATGACGGTGGGAGCCGCGATGTCGCGCGCCACGATTGCTCCTAAATGAGGGGTTTTTTGATCTTTTTGGTCCGCTGAGGACCTTGTCGCCCCGTGGGGGCTGCGACCCGGATGCTTCACAGTGCACGACTGTCTGGCGCTCATCCGGTGCCGACCGCACTCATTTGATCCTCCGACTCGATCACCCATCTGTCCAGAGGGAGTCACAGATGAGCGACGTGAGGAAGGCCACGGTCGCCATGCCCACCTGCGTTTCTTTGCATCCACATTGAGTTCGCCTCAAGGTCTTTTTGCCCGGCGATGCGAGCCCGCCGGGTGACCGTGAGACGATGGCCACTCCTGGACGGTCATCGGGCGAGACTGATCCGTGACTTACGGTTCCGTAGGTACGATGCGGTGCATGACTGCGCCCGTCCCCGACGCGCCCTCGGATTCGCCGGCCGCCGGCCGCGGCTCCAGCGCGCTCTCCTCCCTGTCGCACCAGGTCAAGCCCAAGTTGCGTGGCTGGCTGCATCTGGGCATGTTTCCGGCCGTACTCATCTCGGGCCTGGTTCTCACCGCCCTCGCCGACTCACCGCGCGGTCGCGTCGCCTGCGGGATCTACGTCCTGACGGCGTGCCTGCTGTTCGGCGTGAGCGCGCTGTACCACCGGGGCAACTGGAGCCCGCGCATGGACGGCATCCTGCGCAGACTCGATCACGCCAACATCTTCCTGATCATCGCGGGCACCTACACCCCGCTGACCCTGCTGCTCCTGCCCGCCGCCAAGGGGCAGTGGCTGCTGTGGGGCGTCTGGGCCGCGGCGGCGGCCGGGATCATCTTCCGGGTCTTCTGGGTCGGCGCCCCTCGCTGGCTGTACACGCCCTGCTACATAGCGATGGGCTGGGCGGCGGTCTTCTACCTGCCCGACTTCATGCGTACCGGCGGTATCGCCGTGCTGGTCCTGGTGATCGTCGGCGGTCTGCTCTACAGCGCGGGTGGCGTGATCTACGGCATCAAGCGCCCGAACCCGTCACCCCGCTACTTCGGTTTCCACGAGGTCTTCCACTCCCTCACGCTGGCCGCGTTCGTCGTCCACTACGTGGGGATCTCCCTGGTGGCCTACCAGCACGCGTAGGCCCACCACGCCGCTCCGAGTGGCCACGGCTCCCGAGCCGTGGCCACTTTTTTCATGTCTCGACGGGATCTCCCCATTGACAGGCAATAGATTTTGACAGCCACTCTCATCTCCTTGATGCCGCTCGCCATGCCCGTGCCGCCCTCACTGTTCGGGCCGAAGGAGCGCACCCGGGCCGTCGGCATCGTCTCGGCCACCTCGGCGCCCGGCCTGCCGCTGGGCCCAATCACCGGCGGCTTCCTGCTCCCCGAGACCAGCGACCCCGCCTCCCCCAGGGGCGACGTCCTGTCCACCGCGCTCACCGTGACCGGCCTCGGCGCCCTGATCCACCCGATCATCGAGGCCCCCGACCGCGGCTGGGGCGACCCGCTGGTCCTGGCCCTGCCGGCGGGCTCCGTCGCCCTCATCACCGGCCTGGTGCTGCGCGAACGCCGGGTCGAGCGCCCCACGCTCGACATGACCCTCCTCGCCCCCCGCGGCTTCCTGCTCAGCACCCTCGCCGCGACGCTCGTGATGTTCGTGCTGTCCGGCCTGCCGACGGAAGAAGATCAAGACCCGCGAGGCGATGTACGCGCTGGTCGAGGAGCAGGACCACGAGCCCGACTTCCAGTCCCTCGTGGACCGCGCCCTGAACGTCATCGAAAACGGTCTGCCGCCGGAAAAACCCTGAGGTCCCGGCCGCCTCCCGTGCCATCCTGACCAGGTGAACGCTGCCGAGATCCGTGTCGAAGTCGCCCCCGAGCTGGCCCTGTTCGTCCCGCACGCCCGCCGCACCGGCACGCACCCGCTGGCCGTCGACGCGGTCTCGACGCTCGGCCATGTGATCGAGTCCCTGGGCGTCCCGCTCACCGAGGTCGGCGCGCTGGTCGTGGACGGCCGGGAGGTGCCGGCCGCCCACATCCCGGCCGACGGCGAGTCGGTGGCCGTGCGCGCGGTCCGGCGCCCGCAGGAGGTCCCGGGCGCCCCGCTCCGCTTCCTCCTCGACGTCCACCTCGGCACCCTCGCCCGCCGGCTGCGCCTGCTCGGCGTGGACACCGCCTACGAGTCGACGGACATCGGCGACCCCGCCCTCTCCGCCCGCTCGGCGGCCGAGAGGCGCGTGCTGCTCAGCCGCGACCGGGGCCTGCTGCGCCGCCGCGAACTGTGGGCCGGCGCCTACGTCTACAGCACCAGCCCCGACGAGCAACTCCACGACATCCTCGACCGCTTCGCCCCCGAACTGCACCCCTGGACCCGCTGCACGGCCTGCAACGGCCTGCTGAGGAATGCGACGAAGGAGGAGGTGGCGGACCAGCTCAAGGGCGGGACGCAGAAGTCGTACGACGTCTTCGCCCAGTGCACGGAGTGCGGCCGCGCCTACTGGAAGGGCGCGCACCACCAGCAGCTGGAGGCCATCGTGGAGCGCGCCCTCGCCGAGTTCGCCTGAGCCGGGCCCGGGGTCAGCTGCGGCCCAGCGCCCGGTACTCCCAGCCGGCCGCCCGCCACTGGGCGGGGTCCAGGGCGTGCCGGCCGTCCACGACCCGGCGCCGGTTCACCACGGAACCCATGACCTCCGGGTCGATCTCCCGGAACTGCGCCCACTCGGTCAGCAGCACCACGACATCGGCGTCCGCGGCGGCCTGCAGTACGTCGGTGCCGTACTCCAGCTCCGGGTGGACACGGCGGGCGTTGTCCATCGCCACCGGGTCGTAGACGGTCACCCGGGCACCGGCCCGGTGCAGCGTGGCGGCGACGTCCAGCGCCGGGGCGTCCCGGATGTCGTCGGAGTTGGGCTTGAAGGCCGCCCCCAGCGCGACCACCTTCGTCCCGGCGAGTTCCCCGCCGACCAGCTCACGGACCAGGTCCACGGTGCGGGCCCGGCGGCGCTGGTTGATCCCGTCCACCTCGCGCAGGAACGCCACCGCCTGGGCGACGTCCAGCTCCTCGGCACGGTGGATGAAGGCCCTGATGTCCTTGGGCAGGCAGCCGCCGCCGAAGCCCAGGCCCGGCTTGAGGAACCGGCCGCCGATCCGGTCGTCGTAGGCCAGCGCCTCCGCCAGCCGGTGCACATCGGCGCCGGTGGCCTCGCAGACCTCCGCCATGGCGTTGATGTACGAGATCTTCGTGGCCAGGAAGGAGTTGGCGGCGACCTTGACCAGTTCGGCGGTCGGCAGGTCGGCCACCACCACCGGGGTGCCCTGGGCGATGACCGGGGCGAACGCCGCGCGCAGCTGCTCCTCCGCCCACGCGGACTCGGTGCCGAACACCAGCCGGTCGGGGTGCAGGGTGTCCTCCACGGCGAAGCCCTCCCGCAGGAACTCCGGGTTCCAGGCGAGTTCGACCTCGTCCCCGGCCGGCGCGGTCGCGCGGACCAGCTCCGCCAGCCGGGCCGCGGTGCCCACCGGCACCGTGGACTTGCCGACCACCAGGGCCCGCCGGTTCAGATGCCGGGCCAGTTCGGTGACCGCGCCCTCCACGTAGCGCAGGTCCGCCGCGTAGGAGCCGGGCTGCTGCGGGGTGCCCACGCAGACGAAGTGGATGTCGCCGAACTCCGCGGCCTCCGCGAGGCTGGTGGTGAAGTGCAGCCGGCCGGATTCCTGGGCCTTGACCAGGAGTTCGGGCAGTCCTGGCTCGAAGAACGGCACCTCCCCGGCTCTCAGCAGCTCGATCTTGGCGGGGTCCACGTCGACGCCCAGTACTTCGTAGCCGAGCGCCGCCATGCACACGGCGTGCGTGGCGCCCAGGTAGCCGGTGCCGATGACCGTGAGACGGGGGGCGGCGGTGCCGTCGAGAAGAGTGTCCATGATGCCTCCGAGAGGGGTTCCCGAGCAGAAAGCGCGCATGCCGAGGACGCGCGTGGGTGAACGTGGGGGAAGGAGAGGGGACTGCGTCGGCGTGCGGGGCCCGGTGCGCACCGGGCCCCTCGCCGTCAGGAGGAGCAGGCGGTGTTGGCTAGGCCCTTCGCCGCGTCGCTGACCTTGTTGTCGCAGGCGACCTTGTTGTTCTCGACGGGCGCGAGATGGAAGCCGTAGCCGGGGCCGTCCACCTGCGCGGTGTTGCCCTGGAACACGTTTCCGGTGCCCCAGCCGTCGAGGATCTGATGGGTCTGGAAGCCGTCCTCACGGGAGTGACGGCCGACGTTGCCCCTGATCAGCCAGTTGTTTCCCTTGACGTCGACCCAGGAGTCGTTGTGTCCCCCGCTGAGCCCCACGCCGTCGAAGGTGTTGTCGATGAGGGAGCCGCCGGTGGTGCCCTCCTTGATGTCGACGGACTCGGCGGTGGTGGCGCTGACATGGTTGCCGCGGATGACGTTGTCGTCGCTCTTGTCGGGCTTGCAGTCGGTGACCGTGCACCAGTTGGACTCGGCCGAGCCGACGTAGATGCCCTCGCCGAACTGCTCCTTGCGCTTGCCCGTGGCGCGGACGGTGTTGTTCTCGACCACGTTGCCGGAGCTGAAGTCGCGCAGGTGGATGCCCTCGTCGCCGATGTTCTCGACGGTCAGGCCCTGGATGATGGTGCTCCGGACATGATCGGCCATGACCCCTTTCTGGCCGTTGCGGACCGTGAAGCCGATCAGCCGCCAGTGGCTGGCGCCGTCCAGGTGGAAGGCGTAACCGCCGTCGACGTCACCGGCGTCGATCACCGCGCCGGGGCCGCCGCACAGGAAGATCGGCCGGCTCCCGGTGCCGGGGTTGGCGGCGGTGAACTTGTCGTCGTACACCCCGTCCCGCATCTTGATGACATCGCCGGGCTGTGCCTGGTCCAGGGCCTCCGCAAGGGACTTGGCGTCCCCCACGGTCACCGTGGCGGCCGGGCACTTCGTCCCTCCGGACGCGGCGGCCGCGGCGGAGCTGGACGGGGTGGGCGCGGCCGTCGGCTCGTCGGAGGCCGTACCGCTCGGTTCCGGAGCGGAGGAGGCCGCACCGGAGTCGTCGGTGTCGTCCGTGGGGGTGGCCACCGCGATGGTGGGACCCGCGTCGGGGCCCGCCCCGTACACCACGGGCGGGCCGTCTCCGGTGGAGGCCGCCACGATCAGCGCCACCACCGAGATCAGCAGGGCGGCCGAGGCCACCCACAGCGGCAGGCCGCCGGACAGCCAGATCCGGCGCAGCCGCTCCACCGGAGTGGGTGACGTCCCCGGGGTGCCGGCCGCTGTGCCGGCACCTGTCCCGTCCGGTGTTTCGTCCGGTGTGTCGTCGCTCATTCGCTCATCACCGGCGTCCTGCGGCGGCCTGCCACCTCGATCTCGTCCGGGGGCGGGGCGGGCAGCGGTGCCTTGTCGGAGTAGGGATGGATGATCCGGGCGATCCGCCCGTGACCGCGCCGCCTGCGCCGGCCCATGACGGCCGAGAACAGGATCAGCAGCAGGATGCCGGTCCACAGCAGGGTCATCGGGCTCGCGTAGTGCTTGACCTTGACCCAGAAGGAACTGGTGTCGTACCAGGCGAAGGTCTGGTTCTCCTTGATGGAGGCGCCGCCGTGGGAGCGGCTGGAGTCCAGTGCGCTGGGGCCGACCCCGCCGATCACGTTGAAGGAGACCGTCGTACCGTCCACGCCACCGACCAGGCTGACACCGTGGTTGGTCGCGTCCTGGACGGTGTTGCCGCGTATCTCGGCGGCCGAGTCGCGGACGTACACGCCGGTCTCCGGGCCGTCGATGATGTTGCCGGTGACCGTGGCGTCGGTGACGCCGTCCCGTACCGAGATGCCCTGCCGGTTCTGGCCGGTCAGGCGGTTGCCGGTGATGGACACCTTGTCCGCCTCCAGGCGGGCCACGATCCCCATGTCACCGCCCTCGATGCGGTTGTTCTGCACCCCGACGTCGAACCCGCCGAGCACCTCGACACCGTAGCGGCCGTTGTCCTTGGCCACGCTGTTGGCGACCGAGTTGGAGCCGTAGCTGTCGACGGCCTGGCCGGAGGCGGACGGGCCGTCGGCGAGCGGCTTGCCGCTGAGGGTGTAGCCGTTGCCGCCGTTGCCCTGGGCGGTGGAGCCGCTGATCCGCACCTGCTGGGTGGCCCGGGAGAGGATGAAGCCGTCGCCGCCGTTGTCCTTCGCGACCGTGCGCTGCACGAGCGAGCTGGAGACGAAGCGGTGCAGCACCACACCGTCCTCCAGGCTGTTCTCCACGGTCGTGTCGCTGATCTCGATCCCCGTGGCACTGGAGATGAAGATCCCGAAGGCGTTGCCGGTGATGGTCGAGTGGGTGATCGACCCGGAGACGTAGGAGAGGCCGCCGGTGGAGAAACGGGCGTCGGGAGTGGTCAGTTCGCCGGACGGCATGGCGGTGACATCACCGCTGCTGGAGTTCCCGTCGTCCTGCGCGTTCCCCTGCTCCTCGGCCCGCTCGCGCGCGGTCTTGCCGTGGATCTGGCCGGTGTCCTCCAGCGATCCGGTGTTCGGCCGGTCGGTTCCGGTCAGGCTGAGCCCGCCGGTACGGCCGCTCCAGAACCCCAGGTTCGAGAGTTTCGTGTGCGTCATCTCGAACTGGCCGCCGATGGTGCGGATATAGGCGCGGCCGTCCCGGACGTCGGCGTCGGCCTTGTTGGCCTGCGGGTCCCAGCTGGTGATCGTCAACGGCGCCTGGGCGGTGCCCTGGAGCGCCAGTTCGCCGCCGAAGGAGACGATGGAGACGAAGCCGGTGCGGTTGCTGGCCATCCGCAGGGTGAGGCCGCCCGGGTTGGACAGCTTCAGCTTGGCGCCGACGTTGAGGTAGATGTTCTCGGTCAGCAGATACGAGCCGTCCTTGCGCCGCAGAAAGGTCTGCGGGGCGAGTTTCAGCAGGTCGGCGATGGTGTAGGCGTTGCTGCGCTGGGTGAGCACCAGGGTGTATCCGTTGTCGGTGTCCAGCCGGTACGGCACGGTCCACTTGGTGCTCTGCAGGGGCGCCACCGAGGTGAAGGCCCGTACCTGGTTGAGCCGGTGGTCCTCGTCGGCGACCAGCGCGGCCTGGGTCTCCGCGTCCTCGGCGGCGAGTTTCTTCTGGTCGCCGTCCCCGTCGGCGTGCGCCGCGGTGGACGTGCCCAGCAGCAGCGTCGCCGCCACCGCGAAGGCGCCCAGCAGCGCCGCCGTTCTGGCACCGGCCCGGCGCAGCCCGGTGCCGGGGCCCGGTCTGACAGTGATGAGTTGCGCTGACATGACGTCAGATCACCTCCGGCTGGAGAGCGGAGTGGTTCTGACCGCCGCCGGAGAGAGTGGCCGCGCTCTGCCCCTCGCCTCCGATGCTGGTGGAGCTGCGGGTGAGCCAGCCCTGCTTGTTCATGGTGACGAAGGCGTACAGCTTGATCGGCAGCGAGATCATGATGACCACGAGAGCCGTCAGCGGCAGCAGCAGGATCTCCTGCGGATGCCTGCGCAGATGCGAGTAGCCACGGACCGCACGGCCCAGCATCAGCCAGACCAGGGTGAGGACGATGCCGCGCCCGCTGAAGTCGAGCCGGCTCAGCAGCAGATAGCCGAGGGCCATGCCCATGGTCACCGGGGTGAGCAGGATCTGCAGCACGGTGATCTTGGTGACCAGCGGGGCCCGCCACAGCCAGCCCTTGTACAGCGCGGTCAGGTAGCACCGGTAGGAGTTGCGGCTCCACCGGACGCGCTGCTTGACGAAGGCCCGGAAGGACGACGGGAACATGGAGATGGCCCGTGCGGAGGACTGGTGCACCGTCTTGTAGCCGGAGGCGAGCACCAGCCAGGTCAGCCTGCCGTCGTCACCGGCCACGCAGCGGCGGCCGAGGAAGAACTCGTTCTCCAGGTTCTCCAGGACCGGCAGGACCGCGGCCCGTCGGTAGGCGGCCGTACGGCCCGACAGACAGGCCACGGCACCGGCCCGGCCCATGGCCGGGACGTAGTCGTAGTAGCGGAGGTTGACCAGCCAGTCGGCTATGCGGCGCCAGACACTGGTGGTGCGCTGGTAAACGTTCTGCTGGGTGCCCACCCCGCCGACCGTGGGGTCCGCGAAGGGCATCTGTACGGCGTCCAGCAGCCCCGGCTCCCAGCGGGTGTCGGAGTCCACCAGGACGAGGAGCTCCCCGGTGGCCGCGCGTATGCCGACACCCAAGGCGGAACGTTTCCCCCTGTGTTCGAACGCGAGCACCCGGACCCGGGGGTCCTCGACCAGCGACAGCCGGTGCAGTACCTCGTGGTCCTCCACGTCGGGGACGATGATGATCTCAGCCGGATCCTGGGCGAGCCAGGTCTCCAGGCATTCCAGCAGGATGTCGGGGTCCTCCCGGTACGCCGGGACCACCACGGAGACACTGGTGCGGAAGTTGTTGACGACTGGTCTGGCGAACCGGGAGAGCACCGCTCGGTACAGCCAGAGCGCCCAGACGAAGAGTCCGGCAAGCCCCAGCGGCATCAGCTCTCGCCACGAAGTTTCCCCCACAGCCTCGACGATCCACGACCAGACCTGGTCGAAGAACTCGGACAATGTTGCGTTCTCCCCCCACATAACACGGCTGCCTCGGTCCGAAAAGCGACAGAACCGGGCACTGCTTCAGCGATGCTAGGAGATCTTGGGTGAACAGGGGTCACACAAAGCGCAAACTTCACTTACAAAATCTTCACACACCACTCGCCGCGGACGCGACGAACCGCCGGACGGCCAGTGCGCGAGACCCCCAGTTCCCCATTCCCTCCCCGACCATGACAACGCGTCACACGCGTCACGGCACGATCGGGATTGTATGGGGGTGATGTGAAGAGCATGAACTCATCCGATAAATGACATGTTTCGACGCAACGAGCAGAAAGCGCGATCCGTTCGAACACGCGCACGAGAAGGGGCGCGCGCCACGACCACCGTGGCACACGCCCCGCCTCTTCAACGCCCTGCGCTGGAGCGCCCCGTCAGGGGCGCCGGGCTGTAGTCGATGTGCGGCTACCGCCGCGTGGGCGCGGCCAGCCCCCGCACACCCGCAGACAACTACCGGCCTACATCCCCCCGCCCACAGGCAACCCCGTCCCGATCCCGGTCAAGCCCCAGCGGATCATCCTTGCCGTTGACCGTCAGCCGCCCGTACTGATTCAGCTTGAGCCAAGCGCAGCGAGCCGCCGCCGTCTTCTTGACCCCCGCCGGGAAGGCGGTCGGCACGCACACGTTGACCGACCCGTAGTGCCGGTCGCACCCGGAGACCGTCGTACTGACCGGCTGCGAGGCCCGCTTCTTCCCCGCCCCCGAGGTCTTCCCCGTAAGGGAGTCGGCGAAGGAGTGGATATGCGGCGAGGCGTCCCCCAGCGCGGCCGGCCCCTGCAGATGCACCCACTTGGCGACCGACGGCACCCCGTTCGCGTCGACCGCGAACAGCATGTACCAGCCGGGCGGAGCCAGATCGGGATTGCTGGTGACGTTGAGGTCGACGTTGTTGCCGTCGACGGACAGCGGCAGATCCACGAACCGCTGGTTCGGGTCGGAGGAGTGGGTGACCGCGGCCGGCCGGATCAGCTCCGCCTTGGCGACGGGCCGGTCGACGGTGATCCGCTGGGTGTCGCCGTACTTCCACTCCTGGTTGATCACCGAGGTGATGGCCGGCCGGGTGCCCTTGTACAGGTAGGGCGGCGTGTAGATCGACACGTTGTGGTTCCAGGTGCCGTTGCCCGGGTTGTCACCGGTGGCCATGACCCGCCCGTCGGGCAGCAGGAACGCCGACGAGTGGTAGCCCCGGGCCTCGGGATCCGCGGCCACGGAGTCGAACGCGTTGGTGTCCGGGTCGTAGATCGACGACTCGTACACCGGGTTGGCGCGGTTGTGCAGCGCGCCGCCCGTCTCCAGGACCTTGCCGTCGGGGAGCAGCACGGCGGAGACGTACATCTTGCCCTGGTTGCCGGTCTCGGCCACCGGCCCGTTGCCGAGATCGACCGTGCCCTGCGGAAGGGGCGGCCCGGCGACGTACGACGGGTTCGGGTCCTTCAGGTCGATCAGGTCCGTCAGCCGGTTCGCGTCCGGGTTGGACTCGATGTTGCCGCCGCCCAGCGTGAGGACCTTCTGGTCCTGTGCCGGAGGCAGCAGCACGCTCGCCGACTGGTCGCGCTCGTCCTTGTTCCGGAGCCCCGGGATCTGGGTGACGGTGTTGGCGCCGTAGTCGTAGACCGCGGAGCCGGTACCCGGGATGTTGTTGCCGAAGACATGGCTGCCGGAGTAGAAGAGCCGCCCGTCCTGCATGAGGATCATCGACGGGTACAGCCCCCAGTACGACCAGGTCTGGTGGACGTCCCCGAGACCCAGCCACTTCTGCTGGGCGTCCGACCAGTACTCCGCCGTCACCGACCCCGACGAGTCCTCCCGGAGCCCCCCGAAGGAGATGACGTCACCGTTGCCAAGCTCGGTCGCCGAGGGGTACCAGTGGCCGTCGTTGAGGTCGTTGGTCTTGCTGTAGGTCTCGGTGGCCGGGTCGAAGACGTACGAGTCCTTGTATCCCTCGTAGCCGTGTCCGCCCGCGACCGGATAGGCCTTGTTGCCGCTCATCACGAGCACTCGGCCGTCCTGCAACTGCACATGCCCCGAGCAGAACATGTCCTTCGGCGTCGGGATCACCTTGTAGGTGCCGTTGGCCGGGTCGTACACCGCGCTGGTGAAGGTGCCGGCGTTGAAGTTCTCCTCGCTGTTGCCGGAGCCGGCGATCAGCAGCACCTTGCCGTTGTTGAGGACGACGGAGTGCATGGAGCGGACCGGGTTCTGGGTCGGCAGGACCGACCAGCTGCCGTCCGCGCACTGGGCGTTCGTGCCCGTGCACTGGGCGGGCGGCACGGCGTCGGCGACCTGCTCCATCGTGTAGTCGTCGGTCGTCACCGAGCCGGTGCCGTAGACCGAGACTCCCCAGGTGATGCGGTCGGTACCGGCGGGGACCTCGGGGGTGCGGACGGTCGCCCGGGTGTACGCGGTCGCCATGTCGAGGGTCTTCAGGTCGGTCCAGTACTGCCAGCCCGCCGTGGTGTCGTGCCGGAACAGGGTGACCGACGTGTCCGGGGTGGTCGACCTGTACCAGAGCGAGAGGTCGTACTGCTTGCCCGCCGTGACGACGGGCGCGCAGTCGGTGGATTCGGTGATCAGCGCCTTGCGGTCGCCGTCGACCCGCCGGGTCAGTGTCACTTTCATGGCCTGGGAGCCGGAGTGGGCGTCCGTCGTCGTCGCGAAGGCGAAGTCGTTGTCCCCCCAGCCGGACTTCTCCCAGCAGTACGGCATGCCGTCGGTGCCGGCGGTCTCGAAGCCCGGGTTCTTGACGAGGTTGGCCGCCTCGGCGGGCTGGGGTGCGGTGAGCAGCAGTCCGGCGGTCAGGGCGCCCACCCCGACCAGCGCCGTCCTTCTGTGCTTCATGGTCACGCGGCTCTCCTTGCATCTTTCTTGCGGCGCGGGAGATACACCAGCGCCTCGGTCCCGGCGAAGCGCAGGACGAACGTCGTCACCAGGGCGAGCGCGGTGGCAGCCAGCGCGCCCATCCCGAACCGGCCGACGAACAGGGCGATCAGCGGGATGCGGAGCACCAGGTCGGCGTTGGCGAGCAGCGCGAACCGGCCGGCCCGGTCCCACCAGCGGCGATGGGCCCGCCGGTCGCGGAACAGCAGGTGTTCGATGAGGACGAAGTTCCAGGCGACGCCGAGCTGGTTCGCGAGGATCTCGGCGGGGACGTAGTGCAGGCCGAACGCGGTCAGCGCCCACAGCCCGACGAGGTTCGGCACGAAGCCGCTCAGCCCGATCAGCCCGAAGCCGACCATCCGGGCGACGGGCGAGGCGGTGCGCAGGCCGGCCAGGTGGCGCAGGAAGCGCAGGCCCTCCTGCGCGGTCGACTTGGACTCGCCGGCGAACCGGTCCTGGAAGACGAACGGGACCTCGGCGACCTCGCGCGGGCGGCTCCGCACGGCCATCTCCAGGAGGATCTTGTAACCGAGGGGCCTCAGCACATCGGCGGTGACCGCGCTCCGCCGGATCGCGAAGAAGCCGCTCATCGGGTCGCTGATGCCGTGCAGGCGGCGCGGGAACAGGGACTTGGTGAGCCAGGTCGCCCCGCGCGAGACGGCGATCCGGTAGCTGCCGGCGAGCCCGGCCCGGCTGCCGCCCTTGATGTACCGGGAGGCGACGACGAGCCCGGCGTTCGCCCGCTCCCCGGTGGCCACCAGCTCCGGTACCAGGGACGGCGGATGCTGGCAGTCGCCGTCCATGACGACGATCCACTCGGAGGTGGCCGCCTTCAGCCCCTCGACGACGGCCCCGCCGAGCCCGCCCACCGGCTCCTCGCGGTGCAGCACCGCCACCGGGAACGGGCAGTCCTGCGCGGCCTGCCGGATGACCTCGGGGGTGTCGTCGGTGGAGTCGTCGACGAAGACGACCTCACAGGGCAGCCGCACGGGCACCGACTCGGTGATCTGGTGCAGCAACTGCCGTACGTTCCCCGACTCGTTGAAGGTCGGTACGACGATGGTGACGGCGCCCGGCTCGGGGACTTCCGCCGCTTCCAGCCCCGCCGCGGGGACGGTGTACTCGTGGCTGCTCAACGGGTACCCCCTGCGATCTGCCGGATCTCGATGCGGTCGTCGCCAGTGCCGAAGGTGGCGACGGGGGCGGAGTGCCGGAGCGCGGCCCGGACGTTGGGCAGGTCGCGGGCGTCCCGCCGTACCGTCGGCGAGGCGACCACGTAGTCGAGGTCGCGCCAGCCGTGCGGCATGGTCTTGGTGACGGCCGGGTCGAGGTCGGCCTTGTAGAACCAGATGGCGCCGAGACCGGGCCGGTAGCCCTGGTGGACCAGGTCGAGCCAGAGGGCGTCGTCGACGAGGACGCGGGCGCGGGCGGGGTCGGCGACCTGCGTGCCGAGCCAGTGCGAGGCCTTCCGGTAGGAGGCGTTGGCGTCGGCGGTGACGGCGGTGCGGTCGCCGTCGTACCACTTCGGCACGGTGTACGCGCCGGCGGCGAGGGCGAGTACGGCGGCCAGCGCGTACCGGCCGTAGGTCACGGCCCGCTTCTCGCCCTCCGTGCGCCACCTGCGGAGCGCGGCGTGCGTGACGGAGGCGGCGGCCCCGGCGAGGACCAGGGCGAGGAACGGAAGCGCGCCGATGATGTACATGGCGGGCAGATAGCCGTTGGGGCGCAGGGCGACGGCGGCCAGGATCACCACGGTCAGGGCCGGTCCGGCGAGCGCGCGGGCGGTCACCGACCAGCGGTGGGCGGCCAGGAGCAGCAGGGCCGCGGCGAGGCCGCCGACGGGCAGCACCCGGTCGTAGTACAGCCAGGAGTGCAGCACGCCGTAGGAGCCGGACGAGGTGTCCAGGATGAAGCCCGAACCCGGCCTGGCCATCTGGTACTTGACGCCGTCCCAGAGCGAGACATGGCCGGCGCCGGGCAGCAGCTCGCCCTTGAGGAGGGCGAACAGCGGGTACGACAGTCCGGCGAGCGTGCATGCGGTGACGGCGCCGGTGAGGGCGAACTTGCGGGTGTCGGGGTGGCCGTGCCGCCACATGGTGACGAGGAGGGCGGGCAGGACGACGAGCATCGTCTCCTTGGTGAGGACGCCCGCGGCGGCGGCGAGGCCGGCGCCGAAGTGGTGCCAGAGGTGACGGCTGGGCGAGGCGGCGAGGCAGAAGGCCAGCAGCAGCCACATCACGGCGATGTTGTCGAGGAAGATCTCGCGCTGGAGGACGACGGAGAGCGGCGAGAGCCCGAACAGGGCCATGCCGAGGCCGGCCGCCCAGCGGGGCAGCGAGAGGCGTCGGGCGAGAACATAGACGAGGACCGCGCTGACGCCGCTGACCAGCAGCATCGCCACGCGCATCGAGCCGACGGTCATCAGGCCGGGGTCGATGGCGGAGGGTATCCAGGTGAGCAGGGCTATCTGGATCCAGCCCAGCGGCGGATGGTCGTACCAGTAGGTGTAGTGGGCCAGGCCCCGGCCCTCCTGGACGGCCCAGGCCTGGGCGAGGTAGGTGCCCTCGTCGTCGCTGAGGGTCGGGTAGTCGGCGATGTTCCAGCCCTGGACCGCGAGGATCGCGAGCAGCAGCACACCGCACAGGATCAGGTCACGACGGGACGAGCGGAGCCGGAGCGGGGGCGCTGTCCGACCGGTCGAACCTGTTTTTGGCACAGCTCTGCGCTGCGCGGGGACCTTCGGAGTGGTCACCGCGGGAAGAGTGGAGGTCACGCAGGAACGTCCTCTCGGATCGTCTCGGCCGCGGTGAGATGCGCGCCGACGTGAGTGGTCAACTCCCAGTCGTTCCGGCCGCGTTGCTCGCGCCACACTGCGCGGATCGCTGCTCCGGCGAGGAGGACCTGGTAGAAGGGGCCGCCGACGACGAGCTTCACGTAGTGGATGAAGCGGACGCGGAGCCCGTACTGCTTGCCGAAGTCGTGCAGCCCGACCACCTCGAAGACGAAGGTGACGGCGGCGGTGACGAGCGGCAGGAAGGTGAGGAAGGCGACGCCGACGGGGACGTCGAGGAAGAGCGCGACCGCCGCGTTCAGCGGGATGATCACGCCGGAGAACGCCTGCAGGAACGGCGTCATCAGGGTGTAGCGGGCCAGCAACCGCTGCCCGAAGCCCGGGAGTTGCTTCCAGTCCTGCTTCCGGTAGACCTGCAGGAAGCCCTGGTTCCAGCGGGTGCGCTGCTTGAGCAGCGACATGAGCGAGCCCGGGGTCTCCTCGCGGGTCACCATGTCGGAGTCGTAGGCGACGACGACCTTCTTGCCGACGGACGACAGACGCACGCCCAGGTCGCAGTCCTCGGCCAGGCAGTCGGGGTCCCAGCCGTCGGCCTCCCGGAGCACGGCCGTCCGCACGAAGACGGTGTTGCCGCCGAGCGGGATGAACCCCTTCTGCGCGTGCAGATGGAGCCGGGACCGGAACCAGAAGAAGTACTCCAGGCAGTTGCGCAGGCTGTACCAGCTGGAGTGGAAGTTGATGAGCTGGACGCCGCCCTGGACGACGTCCGCCTCCGTGGTGCGGAAGGCGTGGTCGACGTGGGCGAGCAGCTCCGGATGCACCTGGTCCTCGGCGTCGAAGACCCCGACGACATCGCCGCGGCAGTGCGGCAGCGCCGTGTTCATGGCCTTCGGCTTGTTCTTCTTCTCGTGGGTGTCGACGACGACCCGGACGCGCCGGTCCTTCTCGGCCGCCGCGCGGGCGACGGCGGTGGTCTCCGGATCGTCGTGTCCGACGATCACGATGATCTCGAAGTCGGTGTGCGTGGACTCCAGCAGCCGCTGGATGGTGTGGTCGAGCACGGCCTGTTCGTGCCGCGCGGGCAGCAACAGCGAGAACGACACGTGTTCGCCCCCGTCAGGTCTGCCGAACCGGGTGGACGCGAGCACCTCGGGCGTACGCCACGCGTGCATCTGCCACCACAGGGTGAAGGCAGCCATCCAGAACAAGGCGAGCGAGACGACCGCGATGAAGACAGACGTCAGCAAGAGAAGATCCCCCCAGATCCCAAAGCCCCCTGTACGCGACGTTGAGTCACAACCGTCGCGTGTCTGTGCAGAGCCTAGGGGGGATCTGTGAAGCCAGGTAGCCATTCCGATAAATAGCATGTTTCGGAACGGCGAGGCCGTAAGCGGTATCTATCCGAACAGACGCACAAATCCGGCCACTTGTTCTCCCGGATGGGCAGGCCTTTCCCCGAACTTCAGCCTCCAAGCGCCGTTTTCAGCCGCTCCGGGTCGGTGGTCGGGGCGTCGCACGTGAAGTTACGGCACACGTACGCGGCCGCCTCCCCGCCGACGAGCGGCCGCCCCACGAGCAACGGGAACTCGTCACTCTCCGGAGTCCCCATGGCCACGACTGCGCCGGGGGCGACGCCCAGAAGCGCGGTGCGGTGCAGGACGGCCGTGCGGCTGTCCCGTTGGTCAGGCCCCACGATCGCGACCTCGCGCGGACCGTCGAGGAGCGCCTCGGCGACGGCGAGCCCCCACCCGACGAAGCGCGGCACCCGCGGCCCGAGCGTCCTGACGACGCCCAACGCCCGTTCCGCCGCGGTGCGATGAGGCTCCGACCCGGTGTGGGCCGCATAACCGAGCAGCGCACCCGCGGCCGCGGTCCAGCCCGAGGGCGTGGCGTTGTCGGTCGGGTCCTGCGGCCGGCGGATCAGCCGCTCCGCATCGGAGGCGGTGTCGTAGAGGGCGCCCGTCTCCGGGTCGGCGAAGCGGACCAGGACATGGTCGAGCAGCAGCCCGGCGAACTCCAGCCAGACACCCTCGCCGGTCACGGACGCGAGCGCCAGGAAGCCCTCGGCGACGTCGCCGTAGTCCTCCAGGACACCCGCGTTGGCGCCGGCCCTGCCGTCCCGGCTGGTGCGGGCGAGACGTGCGTGGTCGTCGAGATGCAGCCGTACGAGGAGATCGGCGGCGCCGACGGCGGCCTCGACCAGGTCGGGCCGGTCGAAGTAGGCGCCGGTCTCGGCGAGCGCGGCGACGGCGAGCCCGTTCCAGGCGGCGACGACCTTGTCGTCCCGGCCGGGCGCGGGGCGTTCCGCACGCTTCGCGAGCAGCCGCCGCTTGACGGACTCGACCTTCTCGGCATCGAACACTCCCTCCTGCTGCGGGAGTTGCAGGACGGACTGGCCGTGCTCGAAGGTGCCGGCCTCGGTGACCCCGAAGTACTGGGCGGCGAGATCCGCGTCCGCGCCGAGGACCTCGCCGAGCTGCGCGGGCGTCCACACGTAGTACGCGCCCTCGACGTGCTTGCCGGTCCCGTCGTCGCTGTCGGCGTCCAGGGCGGAGGCGAACCCGCCCTCCTCGGTGCGCAGTTCGCGGACCATGAAGTCGGCGGTCTCCAGGGCGACCCGGCGGGCCAGCTCCGACCCCGTGGCCCGCCACAGGTGGGCGTACGCCCGGCAGAGCAGGGCGTTGTCGTACAGCATCTTCTCGAAGTGCGGCACGGTCCAGTCACGGTCGACGGAGTACCGGGCGAAGCCGCCGCCGAGCTGGTCGTAGAGGCCGCCGCGGGCCATCCGCTCACAGGTGTCGGCGGCCATCTGCAGGGCGCCTTCGGCACCGGTCCGGGCGTGGTGGCGCAGCAGGAACTCGATGACCATGGACGGCGGGAACTTGGGAGCACCGCCGAACCCGCCGCGCTGCGCGTCGTATTCGCGGGTGAGCCCGAGCAGGGCCTGGGCGAGTTCCTGTTCACCGGGCGGCTGGGCGCCCTGGTGGCCGATCTCCCGCTCGGCGAGATCATGGACGATCTTCCCGGCGACCTCGGCGACCTCGTCCCGCCGGTCGGTCCAGGCGGCCCGGACACCCTCCAGGACCTGCCGGAAGGAGGGCATGCCGTGGCGGGGGGTGGGCGGGAAGTACGTACCGAAGTAGAAGGGCTCGGCGTCGGGCGTGAGAAACACGGTCATGGGCCAGCCACCCTGCCCGGTGGCGGCCTGCACGGCCTCCATGTAGACGGCATCGACGTCGGGCCGCTCCTCACGGTCGACCTTGACGGAGACGAAGTGCTCGTTGAGGTAGTCGGCGGTGGCCTGGTCCTCGAAGGACTCGTGAGCCATCACATGGCACCAGTGGCACGAGCTGTATCCGACGCTCAGCAGGACGGGTCTGCCGGTCTCGCGGGCCCGGTCGAAGGCCTCGGCCGACCAGGGCCACCAGTCGACGGGGTTGTCGGCGTGCTGGAGGAGGTACGGGGACGTCTCATGGGCCAGTCGGTTCACCCTCCCACTCTCCCACGCTGTCCGGAGCAGCGTAGAAGCGCAGGTTGACCCGGCGCGCCCCCTCGGGGACCGCGTCGTCCGGGTGGCTGTAGCGGTCGAGGAGTTCCCGGTAGGCGTGGACGAAGGCGTGCAGGTCGTCCTTGGTCATCCAGGTGCCGGTGCGCTGCACCTGGGCCCAGCCCTGCGGGCCCCGGCACTCCTCGTGGGCGCGGCGGAACAGCCTGGTGTCGACCTCGATCTTGAGGAGGGCGAGGTGCTCGGCCGCCGTGTACTCCTCGCTCGTCATCGTGGCCGGGTCGGGTGTGGTGTGGCTGAAGGGGAGGCTCCGCCACCAGCGTTCCCGGCCGCCGGACTTCTCCGGGATCTCCTCGATGAGCTTCTGCTCGGCGAGTTTGCGCAGGTGGTAGCTGGTGGTGCCGGAGCTCTCGCCGAGTTCGCGGGCGAGCACGGTGGAGTTGGCCTCGCCGTGCCGGCCGAGGTAGTCGAGAATCCGGCGGCGCAGGGGGTTGCCCAGGGACTTGTAGAGGGCGGTGCGTTCGAGGCTGGTCAGCTCGGCGCCTGCGGCGGGGTCGGGCGCCGCGGCCGTCCTGGGCGTGCCGTCGGTCATGCGATCACCGTAACCCGGAGAACCCTGAGCCGTCCCTGATGTCTGCCGATTTTCCTTTGCAGAATTTTCTCTGCGGTCTAGCGTGGGGGCATGCCGGAGGACCCGTGGGATCCACAGGATCCACAGGTTCCGCGGGGCTGGAACAAGGCGAGGGGGTCGAGGTGTTGGAGCGGTCAACGGCGACGAAGGCGCGGAGGATGAAGCGGACAAGGCGGTTGAAGCGGTGGGCACTGATCCTTCTCGGGTCGTCCTCCGTGCTGCTCGTGCCGTGGACGGTGGTGCTGGCGCTGACGCTGCCCACCAGGACCGAGGTGCACAACTGGTCGCTGGCCTGGATCGGGCTGGACGTCCTGATGGCGGCGGGCTGCGCGGCGACGGCGGTGCTGGGGTTGCGGGGCGACGCCCGGGCCCGTCTGACGGCTTCGGCGACGGCATCGGTCGCGATCCTGGACGCGTGGTTCGACATAACGACGTCGGCGGTCGGCACGGAACTGCTGGAGGCGCTCGGCAGCGCCGTGGCGGAGGCGGGACTGGCCGCGGCGTGCGTCTTCCTGGCGCTGTCGAAGGGACGGCAGAGCGAGCCCGTGCCGCGCTAGCCCCCGCTCTTCGATGATCCGGCCCTCTCGCAACTTCGCCTTCTCCCAAGGACACTCATAAGCAAAGGAGTTACCGCTGGAGGGGGACGGGACATGCGGGACGCCCATCGGGCGGAAGCCGACCGGCTGCTGGTCCAGGCCGTGGAGGAGGAGGTCCGCCGCTCCGGCGGCCGCGTCGACGGACAGCTGCTGCTGTCCCGGGCCCGGGGCGGCCTGGAGGCGATGGCGCAGAGCGCCGCCGAGGAGTACGACACTTACGCCCACGCCCTCGACGAGACGGAGGCCGGCCGGCAGAGCTTCGGCCAGCGGTATGCCAGAGAGGGCGCCGGAACCCCCCTGCTGGTAGCGGCCGTCGCCGCGGTCGCCGCCACCGTCGCCGACCTCTCCCTGGGCACCGGCGCCGGTACGGCGCTCGGCGCGGGCGTGGCCGCCGGAGTGATCGGCGCGGCCGCCACGGTCGTCAAGGTCGCCGGTACCCATCTCCCCGCCGCTCATCACCGGGCCGGCGCGGCCGGTCAGCCCGGCGGCCCGGAGCAGCTGCGCCTGCAGTGGCTGACCGCGCTGGAGGTACGCGGCATCCGGCCGTTCCTCGATCAGCAGCGGGTTCTCAGCGCCTCCACGGGACCGAAGAAGCAGGGCCCGGGGCTGCGCGGCGCGGACAAGAGCGCGGCGGCCCGCAGACGTATGGTGCTTCAGCAGTCGTTCGGCCAGCTCCCCGACCCGGACGGGCCGTTCGCCGGCCGTCATCAGGAGCTGGCGCGGATCCGGCAGTGGGCGCAGGCGGCGCGGGCGACCACGGAGACCCGTCCGACGGTCGTCGTCCTGCACGGGGAGCCCGGCTCCGGGCGTACGACGCTCGCGATCCGGGCCGCCCACGAGCTGAAGGACTTCTTCCGGGGCGCGGTCGTGGTGGATCTGCGCGGCGACAGCCGGGGCGAGCCGCCGTTGCCCACCCGGGACGCGCTGCTGCATCTGCTGAACCGGCTGGGTGCGCCCCGCGAACAGTTGCTGTTCCGTGAGCGTTCCTCGGCAGACCAGCAGGTCAAACGGCTCAGCGAGCTGTACCACCAGCATCTGACGGGCCTTGCGGTGACGATCGTGCTGGACGACGCCTCGGATGCCGAGCAGGTGCGCACGCTGGTCCCGGAGCGGTCCGACAGCCTGGTCCTGGTCACCGCCCGGGAGCAGCTCGACCTGCCCGCGGACCTGCCGGCCTGGGTGCACCAGCTGCCGGTGACGGCGCTGGACGCGGCGGGCGCGGAGGAGCTGCTGGACGCGGCGGCGCAGGATGCGTCGGGGCCGTACGACGCGCAGTCCGCGGAGCGGATCCGGGAGTTGTGCGGCGGGCTGCCGCTGGCGCTGCGGGTGGCGGGTTCGTCGCTGGGTTCGCGTTCGCCGCTCCAGCTGGCCACGGACCTGGGCGCGTACGGGCCGGTCGAGCCGGTGGAGCGGGTGCTGTGGCTGCGCTACACCGACCAGTCGGAGACCGGGCGCCGGCTGTTGAGAAGGCTGGCGCTGGCGGGCCGGGCCTCGCTCGGCGCGGCGGCCGCGGCCGCCCTGCTGGCCACCGACGAGGCGGAGGCGACCCGTCATCTGGTCGCGCTCGCGCAGGCCGGTCTGCTCGACCATGTCCGGGGCAGCCGCTACCGGCTGCACGACCTGGTCCGTGCCTTCGCGCAGGCCCGTCTCGCCGACGAGGAGGAGCCGGCCGACCGCGCGGCGGCGCAGGAGCGGCTGATCGTCAACTACGGGGAGCTGGCCGACTCGGTGCTGCGGCTGGTGGACGGCAACATGTCGACCCGCTCGGACCGGTTCAGTCCGCACGGTTTCACCTCCCTGGACGAGGCGCTGCGCTGGCTGGACGACGAGTCGAGCTTCATCACGGCGGCGCTGCGGCATGCGGAGGGCGTCGACCAGGCGGCCGTGCAGAATCTGCTGGGCGCCCTGTGCGACTACTGCCTGCTGCGCGGCGACCTGTACCGGCTCGGTGAGATCAGTGAGTTGGCACAGGCGGTGGACCAGGGTCTGCTGGTGCGTTCGGTGCAGTGGCGTACCGGTATCGCGGCCCGCCAGCTGGGCGAGCTGGACAAGGCGCGCACCACCCTCACCTCCGTCGTGGACCTCTACATGGAGGCGCATCACGACGCCGGTGCGGCCCGTGCCCTGTGTTCCCTCGGGATCACCCTGCACCACCAGGGCCAACTCACCGAGGCGGCGGCCAAGCTCCAGGAGGCGCTGGATCTCCAGGCGGCCCCCCAGCTGGCGACCGACCGGGCCTGGACGATGCATGCGCTGGCGGCGGTGCAGCGCGACCGCGCCCGGCTGCCGGAGGCGTTGGACCTGCTCACCCGCTCGCTCGTGCTGCACCGGGAGGGCGGTTCGGTGCACGGCGAGGCCTGGGCGCATTTCCAGCTCGGCCAGCTGGCGCTGCGGATGGGTGACGTACCGCGTGCGGAGCGGGAGTTGGGCGCGGCGCTGGAGCGTTACGGCCGTACCCGCGACGCCCGTGGCGAGGCGTGGGCGCTGACCCAGCTGGCGCGGGCCCGGCTGGTGGACGGTGACGCGTCCCCGGCGGTCGACGCACTGCGCCAGGCGGCCGTCCGGCACCGGGAGAACGAGGACGCGCGCGGCGAGGCCTGGACCGTCTACTACCTGGGCCAGGCCCTGGAGGAGACCGGCACGCTGGACCTGGCGGTCCGTGAGCTGGAGCGCTCGCGGACGATGTTCTCCCGGATGCGGGACGTCTACGGCCTGGCCTGCGCCCGCCACCACTCGGCCCGGGTGACCCGCGACCAGCGGGCGGCCCAGACCGGCTCACTGCGCAACTCGGGGTTCGCCCGTCAGCTCCTGGTCGACGCCCGCGCCGATTTCCAGCGCATCGGTGTCGTCCACGGCGAGGCCTGGACCTGTCTGGAGCTGGCCGTCGTGGACGCCGGCAACAACCGCACCCAGCAGGCCCTGGCCCTGTGCGACGAGGCGGTCACCCTGTTCTCGTCGTACGGCGACCACCGCGGCGAGGACTGGGCGCGTTTCCTGCGCTGCACCCTGCTCCCCTACGCCGCACCGGGCGGCGTGGAGGTGGGTACGGCGGTCGCCCAGGAGGACCTGGCCCAGCTCTCCCGGGCGGCTCACCCGCTGCGCGACGAGAAGCTGACCGAGTACCTCACGGCGTACGGCCTGCTGCTGGACCGCGGGGTGACCCTGGAATCCGGCTGGCAGGCCTGGCGGCTGGGCATGGTGCCCAGCCGGCACGCCCGTGAGGTGATGGGGGTGCCGGTACCGGCCGAGGCGTGACGCCGGTCAGCCCTTGGGGTCGGCCGTGGGAGTCCCCGGGTCCGCCTTGGCGTTCGGGGACTCCTTGAAGTCGACCTTCTGCATGTGCTTGTTCATGGACTTCATCAGGCCCCAGACGGCCACGGCCATCACCGCGAAGACGATGAAACCGAGGACGCCGGGGGTGACCTTGTTCTCGTCGACCTCCTTGGCGAGGGGGACGAGGTGCGTCAGTGCCAGACTTGCGCTTGCGCTCATGTCAGGCATTGTCGCGGATGCCCGCAAAGAGATCGTCCTCGGGGAGGGAAGTATCGACGAGCGACTTCGCGAGCTCGTACTCCTCGGTCGGCCAGACCTCCTTCTGGAGGTCCATCGGGACCTTGAACCAGCCGCCGTCCGGGTCGATCTGCGTGGCGTGGGCGATCAGTGCCTTGTCGCGGATCTCGAAGAAGTCCGCGCACGGGATGTGCGTGGTCAGGGTGCGCTCGACGCGCTCGAACTCGTTCCACCGCTTCAGCCAGTCCCCGTACGGCGACTCCATGCCGCGCTCCAGCAGCGCCTTGTGCAGCGCCTCGGTGCGGGGACGGTTGAAGCCCTGGTTGTAGTAGAGCTTCCGCGCCTGGTGGACGGGGCCGAACTCGCTCTCGGGGTACTTCTCGGGGTCGGCCGCGCCCTCGAAGGCCACCATCGAGATCTTGTGGGTCATGATGTGGTCGGGGTGCGGGTACCCGCCGTTCTCGTCGTAGGTGGTGATCACCTGCGGGCGGAACGCGCGGATCTTGCGGACGAGCTCGCCGGCCGCCTTGTCGACGTCCTCCAGGGCGAAGCAGCCCTCGGGGAGCGGCGGCAGCGGGTCGCCCTCGGGCAGGCCGGAGTCGACGAAGCCCAGCCACTCCTGCTTGACGCCGAGGATCTCGCGGGCCTCGTCCATCTCCTTCTTGCGTACCTCGTGGATGTGCTCCTCGATGTACTTGTCGCCCTGCAGCTTGGGGTTGAGGATGGAGCCGCGCTCCCCGCCCGTGCAGGTCACGACCAGCACGTCCACCCCCTCGGACACGTACTTCGCCATGGTGGCCGCGCCCTTGCTCGACTCGTCGTCGGGGTGGGCGTGGACGGCCATCAGTCGCAGCTGGTCAGTCAAGACTCAATCCTCAGTAAGTCGGCGCCCCGGTGTCTTCGGGTGCGATCGGCGCTTCTATAGTGACCGAATCAGGGGACGAATAATTCCGGGGTCCGGCTCTGGCCGGGTCCGGAGTGGTTCTTGCCGGGAGGACGATCATGAGTACCGCGACCACGCGGCTGCCCGAGGGCCGCTACGGCCGCTCCTCGGACGAGGTCGCCGACCGCAGGCTCAAGATCACCGGTGCCGTCCTCGGTGCCCTGCTGCTCGCCCTGGTCGGCTATTTCGCCTACCACTATGTCGTGAAGAGCGAGATCAGCGCACAGGTCGTCGCCTTCGACGCCTCGGACAGCGCGGTCCAGGTGCATCTGGAGGTCCACAAGGACTCCGGCGCCTCCGGCTACTGCACACTGCGTTCCCAGGCGGCGAACGGCTCCGAGGTGGGCCGGGCGGACTTCCGCTTCACCGGTTCCGCCACCGAGATCGACCGGGTGGTCACGCTCCGTACGACGGCCCGGGGCACCACGGCGGAGCTGCTCGGCTGCCACGCCGACTGACGCAGCCACGTATACGTAGGCCCTCACCTGCGTTGTCATGATTCTAATGGCTTATGTCCTCCCCCTTCCGCCGTTGAATTGTTAGGCTCGTGGTTTCGCCCTTCCATGGAGGAACATGCTTCTGGGTAGGGCGATGCTTTGTATTCCCAGTACCTACGAGGAGCACCTGTGACCCAGACCAGCGAGAACGTCACCTGGCTGACCCAGGAGGCGTACAACCAGCTCAAGGCCGAGCTGGAGTACCTGTCTGGTCCTGCGCGCACGGAGATCGCCGCCAAGATCGCGGCCGCGCGCGAGGAGGGCGACCTGCGCGAGAACGGCGGGTACCACGCGGCCAAGGAGGAGCAGGGCAAGCAGGAGCTCCGTGTGCGCCAGCTGACCCAGCTTCTGGAGAACGCCAAGGTCGGCGAGGCTCCGACCTCCGCGGACGGCGCCGTCGCGCCCGGCATGGTGGTGACCATCGCCTTCGACGGTGACGAGGACGACACCATGACGTTCCTCCTCGCCTCGCGCGAATACGCCAGCTCCGACGTCGAGACCTACTCGCCGCAGTCCCCGCTCGGCACCGGTGTCATCGGACACAAGGTGGGCGAGGACGCGGAGTACGAGCTGCCGAACGGCAAGAAGGCCTCGGTGAAGATCCTCAAGGCCGAGCCCTACTCCGGCTGACGAGAACAGACACCTGCCCCCGGCGTCCGTGGGACACCGGGGGCCTTGTCGTGGTCCGCGTCACGCGGTCATGGTCCGTGTCACGCCGTGGCCGAGCGGTACTTGCGGACCGCGAGCGTCCGGAAGGCCAGGATGATGACGACCGACCAGATCAGCGAGGCCCAGACCGGGTGCTGCATGGGCCAGGCGTCGGACGCGTTGAAGCCCGGCGGCAGGTTGCCGAACAGCTCGCGGGCGGCCTGGACGGTGGCGCTGAACGGGTTCCACTCCGCGATGTGACGCAGGAACGTCGGGAGGTGGTTCGCGTCCACGAACGCGTTCGAGATGAAGGTCAGCGGGAACAGCCAGATCAGACCGCCCGAGGTCGCCGCCTCGGGGGTGCGTACGGACAGGCCGATCAGCGCGCCGATCCATGAGAACGCGTACCCGAGCAGCAGGAGCAGGCCGAAGCCGGCGAGCACCTTGCCGAGGTTCTCGTGGGTACGCCAGCCGACTATCAGGGCGACGACCGCCAGCACGACCAGGGTGAGCGCGGTCTGCACGAGGTCGGCGATGGTCCGGCCGGTCAGCACCGCACCGCGCGCCATGGGCAACGACCGGAAGCGGTCGATGAGGCCCTTGTGCATGTCGTCGGCGATGCCCGCACCCGCACCCGCGGTGGCGAAGGTCACCGTCTGCGCGAAGATGCCGGCCATCAGGAACTCGCGGTAGGCCTGGGTGGAGGTGGACGAGCCGACCTGGATCGAGCCGCCGAACACGTAGGTGAACAGCACCACGAACATGATGGGCTGGATGAGCCCGAAGATCAGCATCTCGGGGATCCGGGACATCCGGATCAGGTTGCGTCTGGCGATCACCATCGAGTCGCGGAAGGACTGGCTGACGGCGTTGCCGGGAGCGGCTACCCGCACGGTGTCGGTGGCGGCACTCACTTCACGGTCTCCTTGCGGCTGTCCTTGCCGGTGTCCTTGCCGGTGTCCTTCTGGTCCTGTTCGCCGCTGTCCTCGGTCTTCTCCTCGGCCGTGTGTCCGGTCAGGGACAGGAAGACGTCGTCGAGGGTGGGGCGGCGCAGCGCGATGTCGTCGATCTCGATGCCACGGGTGTCCAGCTCACGGATGACCTCGGCGAGCAGCTTGGCGCCGCCGGTCACGGGGACGGTGAGCTTGCGGGTGTGTTCCTCGACGGTGGTCTCGCCCTTGCCGAAGCCGTGCAGCACCTCGGCGGCGGTCCGTATGTGGTCGCGTTCGTGCACCACGACCTCGACGCGCTCGCCGCCGGTGCGGGCCTTGAGCTGGTCGGAGGTGCCCTGGGCGATGACCCGGCCCTGGTCGACGACGGCGATGTCATGGGCGAGGTGGTCGGCCTCCTCCAGGTACTGGGTGGTGAGCAGCAGCGTCGTACCGCCGGAGACGAGCTGCTTGATGACCTCCCACAGCTGCTGGCGGTTGCGGGGGTCGAGGCCGGTCGTCGGTTCGTCCATGAACATCACGGGCGGCGAGACGACCAGGGCGGCCGCGAGGTCGAGGCGGCGGCGCATGCCTCCGGAGTAGGTCTTGGTGGGGCGGTCGGCGGCGTCGGTGAGGTTGAACTGCTCCAGCAGCTCGACCGCGCGGGCCTTCGCCTGCTTCGCCCGCATCTGGTAGAGACGGCCGACCATCTGCAGGTTCTCGCGGCCGGTGAGGTATTCGTCGACCGCCGCGAACTGTCCGGACAGGCCGATGGAGCGGCGTACGGCGTCCGGTTGCCTGGTCACGTCCAGGCCCGCGACGACCGCCTTGCCGCTGTCGGGGCGGAGCAGGGTCGTCAGGCAGCGGACGGTCGTCGTCTTGCCCGCGCCGTTCGGCCCGAGCAGTCCGAGGACCGTGCCTTCGGGGACATCGAGGTCGACGCCGTCCAAGGCTCTTACGTCACCGAAGGTCTTCACCAGGCCTTCGGCATAGATGGCGCCTGGCATATGAGTCTCCACGTCATCGAGGATTCTTCGAAAAAGGCTAGGGATGCGCGCTTCGATCCGCCTATGGTTTTCGCCGGCGCGACGGCAGGCGGGCGCGGCATGGCCACGCGACACACCATAACGCGATGTATCGCGTTCGTCGACAGATTTTCCCGAACGAGTGAATGAATCGTTCCTGACCTGGCCGTTTCCCGCCGGGAGCGGCCGCCCCGCTCAGTCGATGACCGTGTAACCGGCCTCGCGCAGCGCCTGCTCGACCTCGGTGCAGTGCACCGGCCCCTTGGTCTCCAGGTGCAGTTCGACCTCCGCCTCCGACAATCCGAGCCGGGGGTCGGTCCTGACGTGGCTCACGTCCAGGACGTTGGCGTCGGCCGCCGACAGCACCCCGAGGAGCGTCGCGAGGGCGCCCGGCCGGTCGGTCAGCCGCAGCCGTACGGCCAGGTAGCGGCCCTGCGCGGACATGCCGTGCCGCAGCACCCGCTGCATCAGCACCGGATCGACGTTGCCGCCGGACAGCACGGCGACCACCGGCCCGGCGAAGGCGCCGGGCTCCGCGAGCAGGGCGGCGACCGGGGCGGCGCCGGCCGGTTCCACCACCAGCTTGGCCCGCTCCAGGCAGAGCAGCAGGGCGGCGGAGAGCTGGTCCTCGCCGACCGTGCGGACCTCGTCGACCAACTCCTCGATCAGCGCGAACGGCACGTCGCCGGGCCGTCCGACCTTGATGCCGTCGGCCATCGTCACCGGGTTCCGCACGGAGACCGGGCGCCCGGCCGCCAGCGAGGGCGGATACGCGGCCGCGCCCTCCGCCTGGACGCCGACGATCCGCACGTCCGGCCTGATCGCCTTCACCGCGACCGCGATCCCGGCCGCGAGCCCGCCGCCGCCGACACCGACGAGGATCGTGCCGACCTCCGGGCACTGGTCCAGGATCTCCAGGCCGACCGTGCCCTGACCGGCGATGATGTCGGGGTGGTCGAAGGGGTGGATGAACACCGCGCCGGTCTCGGCCGCGTACTCCTGGGCGGCGGCCAGCGTCTCGTCGACCACCTGGCCGTGCAGCCGTACCTCCGCGCCGTACTCGCGGGTCGCGCTGATCTTGGGCAGCGGGGCGCCCTTGGGCATGAACACCGTGGCGTGCACACCGAGCAGCGCCGAGGCCAGGGCCACGCCCTGGGCGTGGTTCCCGGCGCTGGCCGCCACGACTCCGGCGGCGCGCTCCTCGGGCAGCAGCCCGGCGATCCGCACATAGGCGCCGCGCAGCTTGAACGAACCGGTCCGCTGGAGGTTCTCGCACTTGAGGTGCACCGGCGCGCCGGCCAGCTGGGACAGGTGCCTGCTGCCCTCCATCGCGGTCACCCGCGCCACGCCCGTGAGCATCTTCTGAGCGCCGCGTACGTCGTCGAGGGTGACAGGGCGCAAGGAGTCAGCCGTGCTGTAGCTCATGACTCAAGTCTCGCAGTTCACAGGCCAAAGGCTCGGGTGTGACCAAGCTCCGAGACCGGTTTGCGCAGCGCCGGTACGGCTCGCCCCCCGTCCGCGTACTCTGTCCCCCACACCAGCACTCTTCATGAAGTGAGCCCCCGGCCATGCCCACAACACCTGAAATGTCGATGGACATGACGACCCTCGGTGACACCGGTCTCCTCGACACGCTGCAGCACGAGGTGGCGGTGTTCGCCCGCCGTGCCGAACAGACCCGGCTCGGCGGCGTCGGGCAGGTGCGCAACTCCATGGACCGCGCCGCGTATCTGCTGCTCAACCGCCTCGACAAGGAAGGTCCCATGGGGGTCAAGGCGCTCGCCGCGAGCATGGGGATCGACTCCTCGACGGTCACCCGGCAGGTGGCTCCGCTGGTCGACACCGGTCTCGTCAAGCGCACCTCGCACCCCGAGGACGGGCGGGCCGTGGTGCTCCAGCTGTCCCCGCGCGGGCTGTCACGGCTGGACGAAGTGCGTTCGTCGCGGCGGCAGTTGATGGCGGAGCTGACCCAGGACTGGGAGCCGGAGGAGCGTGAGACGTTCTGCGCGCTGCTCACGCGATTCAACAGCGCCCTGTCCGCGCGGATGACCGTCCAGCCGGGCTCGGACACATCACCGACGTCCTGACCCCGGTCGGCACACACCGGCGTCCTGCCCCCGGTCGGCATCCACCGATGTCCGTGAACTGACGACCGGCACCCGCCGGCGTCCATTGACTGCCGGCCGGCCCGCACCGCCGTCCTGTGCCTCCGGTCGCCACCACCGGCGTTCCCGAGCCTCCGGTCGGCACCCTCCGGCGTGCTGAACGCCCGGCCGACACCGGCCCGTGGAACATCCGGCACGCGTGCGTGCCGCCCGGCTCTTGACCGTGGGGGCACCCCTGGCCTCATATGAGACCGGGCCCCGTCGTATCCGCGTCCGGGTCCGGACGCGGTGGGGCCCCGCAGACGGGGAGGCACGGTGCGCGATCGGCAGGCGTTCCAAGACGCCCGCCGGGCCCGGGAGTTCGAGGCGTTCGTCGCGGGCGCGGCAGGCCGGCTGCTGCATGCCGCGACCTTGCTGACCGCCGAGGTCCCGGACGCCAACCCGCGCGCGCGGCGCCTGCTGACCCTCGCGCTCGCGCACACGTACGCGTGCTGGGGCCGGTTGCGCGGCGAGGACCCGTACGACCGCGCCCGCCAGCACCTCGCCCTGCGCTTCGCGAACTCCGCCTGGCACCAGTACGGCGGCCCGCTGAGCCGCACCCGCCCGCACCCGCACAGCGTCCTCGCCGTCCTGACCCCCCAGGAACGCCTGATCCTGGTGCTGCGGCTGTACGAGGGGGTCGCCGAGGAGCAGACCGCGGCGCTGCTCGGCCTGTCCCCGGAGCGTGTGCGCATCATCTGCGACCGGGCGACCACCACCCTGCTGCACCCGGCGCCGAAGGCGTCGCCCACGGTGATGGGGGCGAAGGTGGCACCGTCGTGAACCGCACCGAAGGCGAGGCCGCCGCCCGGCGGCTCATGGAGCAGGGGCTGCCACGGGTACCGCCCGACCTCTACGGCGACGTGCTGCGCCGGGGCGGCCGCCTGCTGCGCCGCAGACGCGCGGCCCGCCGCCTGCTGTGGCTGCTGCTGTGCGCCGCGGCGGTGGCCTTCACCGTCTGGGCGGCACTGGTCCGGCCATGGGCGCAGCCGCCGTCCACGACGACCCCGCCCATCGTCGGCTGGTGAGCCGGACCTAACCGAGCGCCTGCTGGAGGTCCTCCAGCAGGTCGTCGACGTTCTCGATGCCCACGGACAGGCGCACCAGGTCGGCGGGCACCTCCAGCGCGGAACCGGCCGCCGAGGCGTGGGTCATCCGGCCCGGGTGCTCGATCAGCGACTCGACACCGCCCAGGGACTCGCCGAGAGTGAACACCTTGGCGCGGTTGCAGACCTCCACCGCGGCCTCCTCGCCGCCCGTGACCTGGAAGGAGACCATGCCGCCGAAGGCCTTCATCTGCTTGGCGGCGGTCTCGTGCCCGGGGTGCTCGGGCAGGCCCGGGTAGAGGACCCGCGTGACGCGCGCGTGACGGCTCAGCATGTCGGCGACCCTGGTGGCGTTCTCGCTGTGCCGGTCCATGCGCACCGCGAGCGTCTTGGTGCCGCGCAGCACCAGCCACGAGTCGAACGGCCCGGCGACCGCGCCCATCGCGTTCTGGTGGTACGCGAGCTCCTCGCCCAGGGCCTGGTCCGACACGATCAGCGCGCCGCCGACCACGTCCGAGTGACCGCCCATGTACTTCGTCAGCGAGTGCACGACGACGTCCGCGCCGAGCGAGAGCGGCTGCTGGAGGTACGGCGTGGCGAAGGTGTTGTCGACGACGAGCCGGGCGCCCGCCTCGTGGGCGACCTGCGCGAGGGCCGCGATGTCGGTGATGCCGAGCAGCGGGTTGGAGGGGGTCTCCACCCAGACCGCCTTGGTCTTCGGGGTGATCGCGGCACGCACGGCCGACGGGTCGCTGGTGTCGGCGACGGACCACTCCACTCCCCACCGGGAGACGACCTTCGCGAACAGCCGGAACGTGCCGCCGTAGGCGTCGTTCGGGATGACCACGTGGTCGCCGGGGCTGAGCAGGGTGCGCAGCAGGGCGTCCTCGGCCGCCAGCCCGGACGCGAACGCGAGCCCGCGGCGCCCGCCCTCCAGCGCGGCGAGGTTCTCTTCCAGGGCGGTCCTGGTCGGGTTGGCGCTACGGCTGTACTCGTAGCCGCCGCGCAGGCCTCCGACGCCGTCCTGCTTGTAGGTCGAGACCTGGTAGATCGGCGGTACGACCGCACCGGTGAGGGGGTCCGCCGTGTTGCCCGCGTGGATGGCGAGCGTCTCGAAGTGCTGACTGATGTGCCTGTCGCTCATGGGTCATGAGCCTAGTGCTCACGTGCCCGCCCACGCGCCCCAAGGGGCGCGGGGCCGGTGTGTGGCTCCGCCGCATGGGCGCGGGGCCGGTGTGTGGCTCCGTCGCATGGGCGCGACAGGCCCCCACCGGCCCGCAGCCGCGCTCCGGCCCCGAGTTGTCCACAGGCCGCGACCACCGGTTGGCCAATTGTCGGCGCCGTCTGGTTCGCTTGACGCATGGCGATTCTCTGGGCCCTGATGGCGCTGCTCCTGCTGAGCTTCGTGCTGCTCCCCGTCCTGCGGCGGCGGCGCGGCATGATCGAGCAGGTGCACCCGGGCCACCCGGACGCCGCCGACCCGGCGGACTACGGCTTCGTGCGCGAGGAGGACCTGGACATCCGGATGCCCGGTCCCGACGAGGACCTGCTCGACGTCCTCGACGTCGTGCAGCGCACCCAGGACTACCGCGCGGCCTCGCAGCTGCTCGCGGGCACGGAGATCACGGGCGAGACGCGCTGGCAGCGTGTGCAGGCCTTCGCCGGCGCGGCGGCGCTGGAGCTCCAGCAGCGGCCGGGCGGGGTCAGCGAGACGCCGGGCGGGCAGTGGCTGCGGGTGTGGCGCGCCGAGCAGCCCAAGGACGCGGGCGGCGCGGCCGTGCACGCCGAGTTCCTGGTCCAGCAGGCGTGGCGGACGTCGACGCCGGGCACGGACGACTTCCGGATCATCATGGAGGAGGCCAGGGACGCCTGCGGACAGGCGGCGCTGCTGTCCCCGGGGGACCCGGTGCCGTACATCGTCGAGCTGTCGGTGGCGCGCGGGCTGAACTACTCGCAGCCGGAGTTCGAGAAGCTGTGGCTGAAGATCCTGGACCGGGCGCCCACGCACATGGGGGCGCATCTCGCGGCCCTGCACTACTGGTGCGAGAAGTGGCACGGCTCGCGCGAGCTGGCGTACTCCTTCGCCGAGGCCGCCGCCGCACGCGCCCCGCAGGGCTCGCTGCTGGCCGCGATGCCGCTGTTCGCGGTCTTCGAGCACCTCCCCGAGGTGAACCTGGTGGCGAGCTTCTACCAGAGCGAGGTCGTCACCAAGGCGGTCCACGGCGCCCTGCACGCGGTGCACTCGGCCCGCCAGGACGACCCGATGCTCGCGCACGTCCGGCACCTGCTGGTCTTCTTCCTGGTCCGCTCCGAGCGCTGGGCGGAGGCCATGGGTGAGCTGATACGCGTCGACGGGCATGTGGGGGCTCTGCCGTGGACGCTGTCCGCGAACCCGGCCGCCGAGTTCGCCCTCTACCGCGCGCTGGCGGTGGCGGGCTACGAGGCGAACGGCGGCAGCCCGGCGTCCCTGCTCAGCTGAGGGCACCGGCCGAGAGACACGTCGTGTTTCCGGCTGTGGGCGAGTGCGGGCTGGGGGTGCCCAGGCGGCGAGCCGCAGCCGGACGGGGCTCACCGCCCCTTCCGGGGCGCTTGAATTGCCGTCCTGACCTGCGGTACGGCATACTCCGGCATCCCCCCACGCCCGCACCACCCGCACGAAGCAGCTAGCCAGTTCCGTCCGCTTCTGTGCGGTCCCGTTCGTTTTTCATGTCGTTGTCGGTTCCCTTTTCTGGGGTCCTGTGGGGGGATCTGCCCGATGGGCGCAACTCTGCGGGCGCTGCGCGCCCTTGTCCTGCTCTGCGGTTTCTATCTGCTGGGCCTCGTTCTGCTGGCGGCGCTGGCCGCGCTCGACGTGGCCGCGGTCACCTGGGCGCACGGGCCCGTCGCCGGAAAGATCGTGCTGGTCTCGGTGGTGCTGGCGATCCCGGTCGTCCGCGGCATGTTCATGCTCCGCACGCCCAAGGGGGACGGCCCGGTCGGCCTCACGGTCACGGAGGCCGCCGAACCCCGGCTGTGGGCACTGGTGAGGGAGCTCGCGGCGGCGACGGGCACGCGCGCGCCGGACACCCTCGTACTCACCGGTGACGTCAACGCGGCGGTCAGCGAGGACCCCCGGCTGCTCGGCCTGCGCCCCGGACCGCGCAGCCTCTACCTGGGCCTACCGCTGCTGACCGGGCTGACCGAGGCCCAGCTCAAGGCCGTACTCGCCCATGAGTACGGCCACTTCACCGGCGGCGACACCCGGCTGTCGGCCCTCGTGGTACGCGGCCGGGTACAGATCGGGCGGACCGTCGGGCACTTCCACGCGAAGGCCGACGGCAAGGAGGCCGCCGAGCGCGCCCGGCAGCAGCGGGCCGCCGCCGAACGGACCGCGAAGGGCAAGAAGGCCAAGGAGATCGACACCGCCGGCGCCGGGGTCACCTACCGGCTGATGGCGGCGATCTACACGGCGTACGCGAAGCTCTACATGCGGGCCACGTTGTCGACGGCCCGCGCGCAGGAGTACGCCGCCGACCTGGCCGCCGCGCGGATCGCCGGCCGGGACGCGACCGCATCGGCGCTGCGCGAGATCCCGGTCCTGGCCGCGGCGCACGACTTCTACCTGGAGTCGTACGCCACGCTCGGCGTCACGGCCCGCCGACTGCCGCCGCACGGCCAGTTCTTCGGCGGCTTCGGCCGGATGCTGACGGCGCGCGAGGCGGAACTGACGAGGCTGCGGGAGAAGCTGCCGACGGAGCCGGCGTCTCCGTACGACTCGCATCCGCCGATCGCCGACCGGGTGCTGCGGATCGAGGAGCTGCCCGCCGACGGGCGCGGCGGCGAGGACGGCGGCCCGGCGCTCGCGCTGCTCGCCGACCCGGCCCGGACCCTGGCCGCGCTGGAGGACGCGGTACTGACCGACGAGGTACGGCAGTTCGAGCGCGCCGGGGAGTGGGAACAGCTGCTGGGCTCCTCGATGGCCGCGGGGCTGGCCTCGCTCGACACCCCGCTGCACCGGGCGCTCGCCTTCTACACCAAGGACCGGCCGACGCTGCCCGCGCTGCTCACGGTGATCGACGACGGTCAGCTGTGGCAGCTGGCCCAGCGGCTGCCGCTGTCCGAGCAGGCGGCAGCCGCGAAGGGCCGGGCGTTCCGGGAGTTCGTACGGCCGGTGCTGCGGGACTCGTTGCAGAGCATGGTGCTGGCGGAGTTCAGCGCGAGGTCGCTGCTGCACTGGGAGTTCTCCTGGTCGCGGCCTGCGTCGGTGCGGCTGCCCGGTTCGGCGTCCGACCTCGACGGGGAGGCGGGCACGGACGCCGCGCTGGCCGCCGCCGTGGACGCCGCGCTGGCCGACCACCCCGACACCGCCCCGCTGCGTGCCCTGCTCCCCCCGGCTCCCCAGCCGGCCTGACCCCGAAAGCGACCTGCCATGACCGTTCTGCTGTGGATCCTGGGCATCCTCGCCGTCCCGACGCTGCTCTTCGTGCTGTGGCTGGCCGGAGTGTTCCTCAAGGAGTTCTTCTCCCCGAGCCCGTCCGATTCCGGGTCCGATACCGGGTCCGACAGCGAGGAGGGCCTGGCCGCCCAGGCCGCCGAGAAGGCCGGCCTGCTGCCCGCCGAGCGGCAGAACACGGAGCTCTCCGGGCCGCTGCCCGCCGAGTGGGCGGCGGCGCTGACGGCGGTGCCCGGTGGTGACTGGCGGGCCGCCGCCGCCCTGCTGGAGGCCATCGGCCGGGACTGGGACCGCCGGTCGGCCGTCGCCTACCTGCTGGCCGAGCGCGCCGCCGAGGCCGACGACTGGCTGCTGGCCTGGGAGAAGGAGCGCCCCGAGGACCCGGACGCGGCGGTGGTGCGGGCGCGCAGCACGGTGATCCTCGCCTGGGAGTTGCGGGGTGCGAAGCGGGCGCGGCACACGACGGAGGAACAGTTCGAGGCGTTCCACCGCACGCTGCGGTCGGCTCGTGAGGAGATCGCGCGCGCCGCTGCCCTCAACCCCGACGACCCGACGCCGTACATCACCGAGATATGGGTCGCGCTCGGCCTGGGCTACCCGCACTCCGAGATGGACAAGCTATGGACGGAGATCACCGCGCGGGCGCCGTACCACTTCGAGGCGCACTTCTCGGCGCTGCAGTTCTGGTGCGCGAAGTGGCGTGGCTCGCAGCGGCTGGCCGCCGGCTTCGCCGAGCGGGCGGCGGCCGGGGCACCGTTGGGCAGCCTGCTGACGGCCCTGCCGCTGATAGCCCACTTCGAGCACGACGAGTCCGAGGACACCGCGGCCGACAACACCCCGGAGATGGTGGCGAGGGTGGACGCGGGCCTCGCCGACGCGGCGGCGGCCGACCCGGCGCACCCGCGCCTGCCGGAGCTGCGCCATCTCCTCGCCTTCTACCTCCACCTCCAGGACCGGGACGAGGCGGCGCTTGAGCAGTTCAGGCTGGTCGACGGATATGTGAACGCGTTGCCGTGGCGCTATCGGGGCGACCCGGCGGCGTACTACTGCCGGGTCCGGAACACGACGGCGAAGCTGGTGGCGGAGGCGGCCGCGACGCCGGCGTGAGCGGAATCCGGACGGCACCCCGGCATGTTGTGAGGGGTGCCGTCGCGGGGCGGACGCGTGGACAATACGGCCCCGGACCGACGGGACGGACGGAACCGCCGGGACCGCCCGGACCCCCGGGACCGACGGCCCCGTCCCCCAGACCACAGGGAGATCCCATGTTCTTCGGCCGCACTCCGCAGCTGCCCACCGCCGAACAGGCGCTCAAGGGCCGGCCCACGCCCGAGTTCCTGGTCCCCGACCGCCACACCGTCCTGGGCAACCCTCTCCTCGGCCCCTACCCCGAAGGCTTGGAGGTCGCCGACTTCGGGCTCGGCTGCTTCTGGGGCGCCGAGCGCAGGTTCTGGCAGCTCCCGGCGGGCGTGTGGACCACGCTCGTCGGCTATCAGGGCGGCCACACCGAGAACCCCGTGTACGAGGAGGTCTGCTCGGGCCTCACCGGCCACACCGAGGCGGTGCGTGTGGTCTACGACCCGGAGCTGATCTCGTACGACCGCCTGCTGAAGACCTTCTGGGAGTCCCACGACCCCACGCAGGGCTTCCGCCAGGGCAACGACGTCGGCACGCAGTACCGCTCGGCGATCTACCCCCACACGCCCGAGCAGGCGGCGACGGCCGAGGCGAGCCGCGAGGCCTACCAGAAGGTCCTCACCCGCTCCGGCTACCGCACGATCACCACAGAGATCCTCCCCGCCGAAGGCCGCCCCTTCTACCCGGCCGAGGCATATCACCAGCAGTACCTCGACAAGAACCCGGGCGGGTACTGCGGGTTGGGCGGGACCGGGGTGTCCTGCCCGGTCGGCGTCGCGAAGGTCACCGAGGCGTGACGAACCCCCATTCGAGTGACGCACCTGCGCCACTCAACCTTCCGGCGTTGCTCAACGACATCCAGCGCCGTCGGGCGCCTACTGCCTGGACGGCACCTACCAGTCGTACGTGACCTACCAGCGCGGGGATACGTGGGATCCAGCCCCACTAGCAGGGTTCGCTACCCAGCTGCCACGACCTGGCCGGCCGTGACCTGAGGAGGGTGGGGAAGCAGCGACGCGAGGCTGTCCCGTACGAAGTCCGCTGCCCTCCTGACCGACTCGTCGGCCCCGGCCTGGTCTTCATAGATGCTGGTAGAGACCATCACTCCACCCCCGGCGTCAATCCAGTAGTAGGCCACGAAGCCGGGGACCTGACGGAGGAGGGGGACGAATCCCTCGTCCACCCGGCGTCCCGCCTCGGCAGGATCCGTCACCCCTTCGTACCGCCGAACCACTGCGTACATGGCTGATCTCCTCGCGTATCCCAAGGCCACCTTGCTCGCAACGGCATACCCCGCAGCGGATGTCTCCCCTTCGCGGCACGCCTGGAAGACGCCCGGATACGCGCATGGGTCATCCGAACCGCGCATCTGCTGCGGGTGGGCGAAGCGGGGCGTCGCGGAACTCCGGCCGGAGCCCGTTCCACGAATTCTCGTCAAGGAGCAGACCTTGCTCAGGAGTCCATGGCACCAGCAGTACCTCGACAGGAACCCGGGCGGGTACTGCGGACTCGGCGGGACCGGGGTGTCCTGCCCGAGCGGTGTCGCGCCCGCTCCGGTGGGTGGGGACAGGTAGGCCGTCTCGCCACCGGGAATCGCGTCGCTCACGACGAGGGCGGCGGACCGGCGCGGCGAGGGAGGGTGCCGTTCCGGCTGCCGTCCGGAGGACGCACCGCGGGCGTCGGGCCCCTCGGGAAGCCCGGCCGATCGCCGGGCGAGGTCAGGCGACAGCGACAGCGCTCTTCCCGGCCCTCGTTCCTGTCACACCCATGCCCGCCCCTGGGGATCCCACGGTCTGCCTGGGGCCCGCCTGGGTTCGTCACGCGGCGCTGCGGAGAGAACAATGGGACCCCCGCGCCGTGTGAGGTGATGGTGATGCCTGCTTGGCACCTGCGCGAATATCACGAAGACGATCTTGACCAGGCCATCGACATCTGGGATCAGAGCCGCCGGGCCGACGAGGACCAGGTGTTCGCGGTTTCCGAGGTCATGACGGCGGCCAAGGCCGGGCAGCCGGCGGTCGTCGCCGTCGTCGGCGATGAACTGGTCGGCATGGCCGTAGCACAGGCGTACGAAAAGCGGGGGTGGATCCTCCTGGTGGCGCTCGCCTCCCGCTGGCGCGAACGCGGGATCGGGAGCGCCCTGCTCTCCGATCTCGAGCGGCGCCTGCGGGCACTGGGCGTGCGCCACATCAGCGCGCTGCTGCCCGCCGACGCGGCAGGGACGAAGGCTCTGGAGAACTCCGGTTACCGATCCCGCGACGGGCTCACCTTCTACGAGAAACTCGAACCAGTCGAGACCGCCAACGCGGAGGTCCTGGCAGCGCTGGGCGGGCGCATGCTGCCCGAGGGTCTCTGGAACGCCATGGCCGGCATGGAGCAGGAGAAACAGGTCGTCGAACGCCGGGTCGTGCTCCCGCTGACCGAACCGGCGCTGGCGGACCGTTACGGCGTCGTCCCGCCCAAGGCGATCATCCTGTTCGGCCCGCCGGGTACCGGAAAGACCAGTTTCGCCAAAGCGGTCGCCTCACGGCTCGGCTGGCCGTTCGTGGAACTCTTCCCCTCACGTCTCGCGGCCGACACGAGCGAGGGTCTGGCCGTGGCACTGCGGGAGGTCTTCGCGGACCTGGCGGAACTGGACTCGGTCCTCCTCTTCATCGACGAGGTCGAGGAGATCGCCGGTGCGCGCTCCGGAAAGGCGGTCGATCCCGGGCACGGCGTGACGAACGAGCTGCTCAAGCTCATCCCCATCTTCCGCGAGCACGACGCGCGGCTGCTGGCCTGTGCCACCAACTCGGTTCGCTCTCTCGACGCGGCGTTCCTGCGGCCGGGCCGCTTCGACTACGTCATCCCCATCGGCCCGCCGGACGCAACCGCCCGCGCGGCGATCTGGAGCCGTTATCTCAGGGCCTCCGCCGACTCGGTGGATGTCGCCCAACTCGTCCGGGCGAGCGAGCTGTTCACCCCGGCCGACATCGAATTCGCCGCCCGCAAGGGCGCACAGGCGGCATTCGAGCGCGAAGTCACCCATCGTCAAGGCCGACCGGCCACGACCGAGGACTACATGACCGCCATCACCGACACGCGGCCGACGCTCACCGCACAGGCCATCCGGGAGTTCGCGGAGGACATCGACAAGTACCGCCGGCTCTGACACGGACTCCACGCCCGCCCCACGTCAGCAGCGGTGGTCCTCCGCTCCGGGCTGCCCTCCATCCGCGTACCGGGCCGACGGGCCACATGGCAGCGCCGGCTCGGCGGTACCGCCATCTCCGGCCCGATCGGCGTTGCCCCTGGCGGACGGGGCCGATCGGCCGTGGTTCACCGTCCGGTGGGCCGGCCCGTCACGCCAGGAGGTGGGCGAGCGACGCGTCGTCAGCGGGACAAGGGCGTTCCTGGGGCAGCAGCCGGGTCGCGGAGCCCCAGTCACGAGCGCAGGTCCCGCTCGGGGTCCCACTGCAGCCGAGTGGGCGCGCGCTTCAGCTGACGTTGCAGGCGTCGAAGAACGCGCTCAGCCGGAGGGCGTCCTCGTGGGCGCTTCCATCGCCGGGAGAGCTCGTCGACGGAGTGAACATGGACGCCTGCGCCTTGCTTCGCCACCACGCCAGCTCCCCGGACACGTCACAGTGCACCGGTGCCTGCCCCGAGTTCTGAACCGAAGCGCTCAGCACGTTCCGTACCTCCTGTTCGGGGACCGCGCCGACGATCCACACACCTGTGACGCTCAACTCCGCCTCCTTCTGCTCTTCCACCCCGACTCGGGCATGTCTCAGCCGCCGGTATGACGGTCGTCCGTACCGCGGGTCCACAGGGAGAGGTCGCTGCTCGTCGCTACGGCGATCGTTCGGCCGGAGGGGGAAAAGCCGGCTGCACGGAATGTGGAGTAGTGCGAGTGGAAGATGTGCCACCACTCCTCTCCGTGCGGACCCGCGTGGGGGAGCCCGCCGTCGCCGGACAGCAGAACCCGTTCGTTCGGCCAGGCCGGGGTGACGACTTCCAGGGTCCAGCCGTCTTCGGTGGTGGTGTGCAGGCCGCCGCCGAAGAGCCCGGCGATGCGTACGCGGCTTCCGGTGATCGGTCCCAGCCCCGGGCAGGACAGGTCGGCGACGGCGTCGGGGGTGCTGTCCTCGGGAGCGGGGTCGCGGTCCCTTGCGATCTTCTCGCCGGTCACGGCGTCGAAGAGACCGTGCCCGCCGGAGGAGACGACCATCACCAGATCGCGGCTGGTGTCGGGGTCCGTCGCGAAGCCGATCCCGAGCAGTCCGCCGACGGGGACGCCGTACTCGTACTCGAAGACGGGCCGCCAGGGTTCGGGTGCGGGCATCACCGGGGCCGCGAGAAGCCGGTTCCGCATCGCCCTCTGGTACGGCGAGAGTTCGGGCTCATGCTCGGACCGCCCTTCCGGGGGCGTCTCCTTCGTCCACTTCATCACGGGACCATGATCCTCGCCTCGAAAGGCCGGCCCCGAAGGCGACCCCGGTCCAGCGCGTAGGCACAGGTTCTTGTCGGCTGTGAACGCTGCTTGACGACCCAGATCAAGCCGTGTTCACAACCCTTTCCCTCCGTCGGTGTTCAGGCTGGTCGTGGCCCGGCGTGCTGTGCGGCGTCAGCCGCGTCGCCGCCACCAGCGCTGCTTCTGCCCGGCTGTCCGTGGACCGGTTCCGGCCCCATCAGGGGCTGACGTGCCGCCCGGCGAGAAGGACCTCAAAGCGGCGCGGATACGGTCGAAGGGGGCAATGGTGTGATGGTCGTCGGCGGGGAGTGCTACTCCGACGCAGACCAGCTTGAAACTGTCCTCGCCGAGGGGCGCGCCCATGAACACCGGTGCGCCCGCGCACCCTTGTGGCAGGTCTCCGATCCACCGGATGCCGCCGTCGCCTGAGCGGGTGATCCGGCCGATCACGACAGCCTGCTCCCGGGAACCGTCCCCGTCGTTGACGTGTCCCAGCAGATAGGCCGGGACCGGCGACTCACCGAGGCCGGCGATGTCCTGCTCGGTGGCCGCGATGCCGTCGGTGATCTCGTCGGTCGTCCAGTGCCAGCCCTTGCGGGCGCCGTGCGCGTGCAGCCCGGTGGAGGGCATGACCGCCACCCCCAGGTCGCCGAGATGAGTCCACCCCTCGGCGAAATCGAGCATCATCAGCTTCTCGGCACTCATCACGGGTGCGCACAGTGCAGGGCGCAGGGTGAACTCGGCCAACTCGACTCGTGCCGGCTCACTCGCGGTCACGAGGTACTGCCGGATGACCTCGCCTTCGGAGGTCGTCTCCACGAGTTCGTTGAACCAGAAGGCCGTCGCGTGTTGTTCCTCCCGGTGAGCTCGCTGGAAGGGAATCGTCGAGCGGCCGACGTGATCGACTATCGCGTCGATGGTCGCACTGGTGTGATCCGGCAGGTCAGACATGGATCGAGAGGCTAACGCACGGTCGGAGGCAGCTACCGGGCAGCATGGCAGGGCCCGTCCGCACGCCTCCGGTCCTCGTCGACGGCGACGGCGACGGCGACGGCGACGGCGACGGCGACGGGCAAGGGTCTGTCAACGCGGCTTGATGACCCACGTCATGCGGCCCCGCTTCCACGCCCCAGGGAAACGGCCCTCGCGGACTGCCGCCGACGTGGATCTTCGCCGGACGACGCGAAGACGGTCACCGGGTGCCGGTGGGCCTGCGTCCCTGGGGCCCGGGCGGGGCCCGGCGATGACGCCGGACGGCTCACGCGGACCCGGGGTGCAGGCCGGTCGTCAGGCTCTCAGCCGCTCCCGGTCCCCCATCACCACGACGGGGTGAAGGCGGGGATCGAGGGTGTGCAGCAGGGTCTTCATGCCGGACTCGGGGACGGTGACACAGGCAGACGTGCCGTCGCCGTGGTCCAGGTGCAGCCATATGCCGCCGCCCCTCTCCACTCCCTGGGGACGGTTCCAGTCGAACGGCGGGGCACCCCTGAGCCGGTTGTAGTCGATGGCGATGACGTAGTCGAAGTCATGGGCGTGGTCTTCGCCGTCCTCGATCATGGACGCGAAGGCGTTGTCGTCGTACCAGTAGCGCAAGCGGCTGCCCGGGTCCTCGAGAGACCCTCCCGCGTCCGTCAGGGAGAACGCGCCGACGGGACTGCGCTCGTCGTCCATGCGATGGTCGGTCGTCCAGCCCAGCCTGCCGTTGTGCGCGGGCCAACTGCCCTTGCTCTTCCAGGCGGTGCCCTGCCTCTCGTAGAGCACGACGGTGCTCTCGGCGGAGTCCGGGCCGTCGCCGTAGACGACCACGGCCTGGCGGGCGTCGGCCGGTACGCGCTGCCACATACGGCTTCCGACACCCGGAACGCGTGGGCCCGCTTCCGGGCCGGGGGAGCCGGGCGCAGCCGGGTTGTTGACGCCCGGGGCACCGACTCGGCTGCTGTGCTCGTCGGCTCCGGCGCACGCCGCGGTGCCGGCCAGCAGGACACCGCAGGCAAGAGCCGCGGATATGGCGTGACGCGCGCCGCCGCGCCGCGCCGGCGGAGGACAGGACCGTATGACAGTAGATGTCCGCATGACCAGGATCCTGTGGCGGGATGGCCCCGTCACGCATCCCGGACACGGCATCCGGCCTAGCGGCCACGCTGGGCCGGGCACCTCCGCCCCGAACCGACCTGCTTTAGCCGCGCACCTCCGCCCCGAAGCGACGTGCCTGAGCCGCGCACCTCCGCCCCGAAGCGACGTGCCTGAGCCGCGCACCTCCGCCTCGAAGCGACCTGCCTGGGCCAGGCGCCTTCGCCCCGAAGGGCGGCGTGCCGTCTCTTGGTCAGCCCTCCGCGCGGGCCGGGAGTCGCCAGCCCGGGCGCGGGAAGTGGCAGGTGTAGCCGTCCGGGTAGCGCTCCAGGTAATCCTGGTGCTCGGGCTCGGCCTCCCAGAAGGGGCCGACCGGCTCCACCTCGGTGACGACCTTGCCGGGCCAGAGTCCGGAGGCGTCCACGTCCGCGATGGTGTCCTCGGCGATCCGCTTCTGCTCGTCGTCCACGTAGTAGATCGCGGAGCGGTAGCTGAGGCCGATGTCGTTGCCCTGGCGGTTCTTGGTGCTCGGGTCGTGGATCTGGAAGAAGAACTCCAGGATCGCGCGGTAATCGGTCTTCTCGGGGTCGAAGAGGATCTCTATGGCCTCCGCGTGCGTGCCGTGGTTGCGGTATGTCGCGTTCGGCACGTCACCCCCGGTGTATCCGACCCGGGTCCCCGTCACGCCCGGGAGCCGGCGGATCAGGTCCTGCATCCCCCAGAAGCATCCGCCCGCCAGCACGGCCCTCTGCGTCTGCGCAGCCATTACGGACCCTCCAATTTCTGTAGCTCGGTCACTCGGGCTGTTCGGCTCGCACATCACCGGCGTCCCGCGCCCACTCGCACAACGCGCGAGGACCCCGAGCGATTCCGCACCCGCCCGACCGACCTCACGGCCTCCGTCCGGGTAACGCACCACGCCCCTGTGGCAGGCGGCATCCCCGCCCACGTGGCGGCGGAAGTGGCGCGTCCGGCCGACCGGCTCGTCGACTCGCCAGTACGGGCATCGACGTCGGCGACCTCCGCAACGGTCCCGGCCGGACGGTCCGCGCCGCGTGGACGCCGCCGGGAGCCGGTTCCGCTCTCCGACGGCACCGGGGCGGTCGAGGTCGCCTGGGATCCGCGCCGGGAATTGGGTTGCGTCGCCGTCTGCCGGCGGGCTGAATGGCCCGTATGGCCGACATTCACGGCTCCTACGACGAGCTGTTCGCCGCTGTGCCCACCATGCTCTCCGGACTGCTGGACGAGGGGGATGTGGGAGGTGCCGTCGCCGTCTTCGTGGACGGGAAGGCCGTGGTCGACGTGTGGGGCGGGTTCGCCGACGCGGGCCGGAGTGTGCCGTGGGAGCGGGACACGATCGTCAACGTGTTCTCCGTGACCAAGACGATGACCGCGCTGTGCGCGCTCGTCCTGATCGACCGGGGTGAGCTGGATCCCGACGCGCCGGTCGCCCGGTACTGGCCCGAGTTCGCCGCGGCGGGGAAGGAGGGCGTGCTGGTGCGGCATCTGCTCTCGCACACCGCCGGGCTGCCCGACTGGGAGGGGCCGACGGAGGAGTTGTACGACTGGACGTCGGCCACGGCCCGGCTCGCCGGGCAGGCTCCGCAGTGGGAGCCGGGGACGGCGGCCGGGTATCACTCGCTCACCCAGGGGTTCCTCGTGGGTGAGGTGGTGCGCCGGATCACCGGTCGGAGCCTGGGCGAGTTCTTCGCCGCCGAGGTGGCCGGGCCGCTGGGCGCCGACTTCCACATCGGGCTGGGTGCCGAGCACGACCGGCGGGTGGCGCTCACCGTGCCGCCGCCGGGCAAGGACGAGGACTACGCGGCCGCCGCACGGGACAGCGACACGAAACGCGCCGGCGTCGCCACCCTGCGCGTCCGGGACGGCAACAGCATCGCCTGGCGGCGCGCCCAGATCCCCGCGGCCAGCGGCTTCGGCAACGCCCGGGCCATCGCCCTCGTGCAGTCCCTGCTCGCCTGCGGCGGAACCGTCGGCGGGGTGCGGGTGCTGTCGCCGGCGGGGTGCGAACGGGCCCGGGAGGTGCAGTTCGACGGTGACGACCGGGTCCTGGGCATGCCCTCCCGGTACGGCCTGGGCTACGGCCTCTTCGGGAGCGCCCTCGGCTGGGGCGGCTGGGGCGGCGCGCTGGTCTGGGTCGACCCGGACGAGCGGATGGCGATCGCCTACGTGACGAACCAGATGCGTGAACCGGCGGCCGACAACCGGGCCATCGAGCTGGTCATGGCCGCGCAGGACGGGCTGAAGGGCCTGCGCGGGTGACCGCGCCGCACCGCCGCCACGGCGAACCCCGGACCCTGACCAGCGGGGTCTTTCTCGTCGGGGGAGGCTGGGACGCGCCCGAGGTGTACGAGCCGCTGCTGCGGGCCGCGGGTGGGGGCAGCCGTCGTATCGGATGCCTGATCGTCGACGAGGGGGACGGGGCGGAGCAGTTCGCGCGGTATGCGGGGGCGTTGCGGGCCGCCGGGCAGTGCGTTCCGGTGCCGCTGCTCGTGCCGGTCGGAGGGCGGTTCGAGCCCGGGTCGTTGAAGGACGGGCTGGACGGGGTGCTGGTGTGCGGTGGGCTCACGCCCGCTTATCAGGACGCGTTCGCGGGCTGTCTGGAGCTGCTGCCCGAGGTGCTCGCCGAGCACGGCATCCCCTACGCCGGGTTCTCCGCCGGTGCCGTTCTCGCCGCCCGGCGGGCCGTGGTCGGCGGCTGGCTGGTGGACGGCGCGCCGGTCTGTCCGCCGGACACCGCGGAGGACCTGGACGAGGTCGAGGTCCGGCCGGGCCTCGGCCTGGTGCCCTTCGCGGTGGAGGTGCACGCGGCGCAGTGGGGCACGCTGGGCCGGCTGGTCGCGGCCGTGTCACGCGGCTGGGTGCCGTACGGCGTCGCGATCGACGAGAACACCGTGCTGACGGTGGCGGACGAGCGGGGCCTGGTCGGCGGGCGTGGGCGCGTGCATGTCGTACGGCCGTCCGGTGGTGACGGAGCGGGTGCGGTCGTACGGTCGTACGCGCCCGGGGAGTCCGTGTCGCTGGGTCAGCCGCCGCTGCCGTAGGGCCGGGTGAGGATTTCCAGGCGGTGGCCGTTGGGGTCGTCGAAGTAGGTGCCGCGGCCGCCGTCGTTGGTGTTGATCTCGCCGGGGCGGCTGTGGTGCGGGTCGGCCCAGTAGGTGAGGCCGGTGTCCCGGACGCGGGTGAAGATCTCGTCGAATTCGTCCTCGGAGACCAGGAAGGCGTAGTGCTGCGGCGGAATGTTCCCGGGGCTCTCCATGTAGTCGAGGGTGACGCCGTTCGGCAGGGCGACCGGGACGAACGGGCCGTATTCCGGGCTGACTTCGAGACCGAGGATGTCGGCCAGGAACCTCGCCGACGCGTGCTTGTCGTGCGCGGCGACGATGGTGTGGTTCAGGTTCACGGTCATCGTGGGACCTCCTCCTGTCCAACGTACTCCCGGCACCGGTTAAGGTAAGGCTTGCCTTAGCCATTGATCGGGAGACCTGGTTGTGCGTGCGTCGAGAATGAAGGCCGTCCTGGCCGTGTCCGCCGTGTCCGTGGTGGGCGGCCTGCTGGCCGGCTGCGGTTCCTCCGCCGCTGACGACGATGCCGGTGCGTCGCATGCCGACGGGACCGTCAACAAGGTCGCCGGCGCCTCCGAAGGCCCCTCCGCCGCGCCGAGCGCCGTCGCCGACGGCATGGGCTCGGACACCGAGACCGACGGCCTCTTCCCGCGCACGGTCACCCACTTCGAGGGCAGGACCACCATCAAGGCGCAGCCGAAGCGGATCGCGGTGCTCTCCACCGGGCAGCTCGACGACCTGCTCACCCTCGGCATCGTCCCGACCGCCGGCACCCGCGCCGAGAACGCCGGGCTCGTCCCCGACTACCTGGCCGACGCCTTCCCGCAGGACAAGAAGAAGCTCGCCGCGATGACCGACGTGGGCACCCGCAACGCGCCCAACCTGGAGTCGCTGGCGGCCGCCAAGCCCGACCTGATCCTGATCAACGACTCGCTCGGCGACTTCTACCCCCAGCTGTCGAAGATCGCGCCCACCGTGGTCACCGCCGGCCAGGGCATCAACTGGAAGCGCGACCTGCTGCTGGTCGGGGACGCCGTCGGCAAGGGACAGGAGGCGCAGGAACTCCTCGACGACATCGTCGACAACGCGAAGAAGAGCGGCACCGCCCTCGACCCGTCCACCACCGTGTCCATGGTCCGCTTCACGCCCGACCGCACCCGGATGTTCGGCGTCTCCTCCTTCACCGGCTCGATAGCCGTCGACATGGGGCTCTCCCGCCCCAAGTCCCAGCAGTTCAACGCCATTTCGCAGGACATCAGCGCCGAGAAGGTCGATGTCGCCGACGGTGACTGGATCTTCTACTCCGTGCAGGGCGACGCCGCCAAGACCGACGCGGCGAGCACCCTGGCCGGGCCGCTGTGGAAGTCCATGAAGGCGGTCAAGGCCGGTCACACCGTGCAGGTCGACGACGACCCCTGGTACCTCAACGCCGGTCCCACGGCCGCGCGTCTGGTCGTACGACAGCTCGCCGAGCGCCTCCGGTAAGTGCGCCGCGCCCTCGTCTGGCCGACGGCCGCCCTCGTGGTGGCCGTCGTCGCCGTACTCAGCCTCGCCGTCGGCACCCGAGCCGTACCGCCGGCGACGGTGTTCGACGCCCTGCTGCACGGCGGGAACTCACCCGACGCGCTCGTGGTGCGCTCCCTGCGGCTGCCCCGCACCGAGATCGGCCTCACCGCGGGCGCCGCGCTCGGGCTGGCCGGTGCCGCGCTCCAGGCGGTCACCCGCAACCCGCTCGCCGACCCCGGGATCCTCGGGCTGAGCCAGGGCGCGGCGGCGGGGGTCGTGCTCGCCATCGTCCTCGGCGGCTCCGCGTACGGCTTCGGGGCCTACGTCTGGTACGCCTTCACCGGCGCCGTTCTCGCCGCCTGCCTGGTGTACGGGATCGCCTCGCGCGGGCGGGGCGGGGCGTCGCCGGTGAAGCTGGCGCTGGCCGGTACGGCCCTGTCCGCGATGACCGCGGGGGCGACGACGGTCGTCCTCACCTCCAGCTCCGCCACGCTGGACGAGTTCCGGTTCTGGCAGGTGGGGGCGCTCAGCGGGCGGGACCCCGGGTCGGTCGTGCGGATGCTGCCGTTTCTGGCGGTGGGGGCGGGGCTGGTGCTGGCCTGTGCCAGGGGGCTCGACGCGTTGGCACTGGGCGACGAGACGGCTCGGGCGCTGGGGCATCGGGTGCATGTCGTACGGGGATGCGCGGCGCTGGGGGCCACGCTGCTGACCGCTTCCGCGGTGGCGGCGGCCGGGCCGATCGCGTTCGTGGGGCTGGTGGTGCCGCATCTGGCGCGGCGGGTGGTGCGGGGCGGGGGGTATGCGCGCGTGCTGCCGCTGTCGGCGCTGCTGGGGGCGGGGCTGTTGCTCGCCGCGGATGTACTGGGCCGGGTGGTACGGGCTCCGGCGGAGGTGCCGGCCGGGGTGATGACGGCGCTGGTGGGGGTGCCGGTGCTGGTGGGGCTGGTACGGAGGAAAGGAGCCGTGGCGTGAGGCGTACCCGGGGTGGGGGCGAGGGGGTGGGGACGCCCACCGGCGCCGGCCGGGTGCCGCCGCGCCCACCCGTGCCGCCCTGCGGCACACCTGCCCGCAGCTGGGTGGCTGAAGAGGAGGCGGCTGGGCAGCGCCCCTTCAGGGGCGCGGGGCTGTACCGATCTGCGGCTCCGCCGCGGGGCGCGACCAGCCCCCACCGGCCCGCAGGGGTACTCGTGCTGCGCCCCCACCGGCCCGCAGGGACGTTCGTGCTGCGCCCCCACCCCCGTTTCTCCCTCCTCCTCCACCGACGGTCGATGACCGTCGCCCTCGCGCTGCTCCTCGGCCTCCTCCTCGCCATGGCCGCCTCCGCCTCCCTGGGCCGGACCTACATCCCCCCGGCCGACGTCTGGCACACCCTCCGCGGTGACCAGACCCCCTACGACCTGGTCGTCAACGAGCTGCGGGTGCCCCGGATCGTGCTCGGCGCCCTCGTCGGTGTCTGCCTCGGGCTCGCCGGGGCGCTCGTACAGACCGTCACCCGGAACCCGCTCGCCAGCCCCGACGTCATCGGCGTCGGGCACGGCGCCGCCGCCGCGACCGTGCTCGCGCTGGCCACCGGAGCCGTCGCCGCGCCCGGCGCGATGCCGCTCGTGGCCGTCGGCGGCGGACTGGCCGCCGCCGCTCTCGTGTACGCCCTCGCCTGGCGGCACGGCATGCAGCCCAGCCGCTTCGTGCTCACCGGGGTCGGTATCGGCGTCGCGCTGTCCGCCGTCGTCCAGCTGTATCTCACCGACAGCGAGCTGGACGCGGCCGAGCAGGTCAAGCTCTGGCTGACCGGCAGTCTGAACGGCCGCGGCTGGGAACAGGCCGGCCCACTCGCCGTCGTACTCGTCCTCGCCCTGCCGGGGCTGGTGTGGGCGGCGCGGGCCGCGCGGCCCCTCGGTCTCGACCCCGACACCGCCGCCGCCCTCGGCCTCCCCGTCGACCGGGCCCGCCTCGGCCTCACGCTCCTCGGCGTGGTGCTCGCCGCCACCGCCACCGGGGCCGCCGGGCCGATCGGGTTCGTCGCGCTGACCGCGCCGCAGCTGGCCCGGCGGCTCACCCGCACGCCTCAGCTGCCGCTGGTCTGCTCGGCGTTGACGGGCGGCCTGGTGCTGGTGACCGCCGACCTGGTGGCCCGCACCCTGGTACCTCCGCTGGAGATCCCGGTGGGTGCGCTCACCTCCCTGGTCGGCGGTCCCTACCTGCTCTATCTCCTCGGCAGACGGAAGTGATCCGCAGGAGTCAGATCGTCGCCGTGTCGATCACGAAGCGGTAGCGGACGTCGCTGTTGACGACCCGCTCGTAGGCCTCGTTGACCTGGTCCGCGTTGATCAGTTCGATCTCGGCGCCCAGGCTGTGCTCGGCGCAGAAGTCCAGCATCTCCTGGGTCTCCTGGATACCGCCGATGCCGGAGCTGCTCAGGACGCGACGGTTGCCGAAGACGGAGGAGAGCAGGATGTGCACCGGCTCCTCCGGGATGCCGACGTTCACCATCGCGCCGTCGGTGCGCAGCAGCGACAGGTACGCGTCGAAGTCGAGCGGCGCCGACACCGTGTTGAGGATGATGTCGAACGTGCCCTTGAGGTCATCGAAGGTCTTCGGGTCGCTGGTCGCCCGGTAGTCCGTGGCGCCCAGCTTCAGGCCGTCGTCCTTCTTGCGGAGCGACTGGGACAGGACGGTGACCTCCGCGCCGAGGGCGGCGGCGATCTTGACACCCATGTGGCCCAGGCCGCCGAGGCCGACGACCGCGACCTTCTTGCCGGGACCCGCGTTCCAGTGCTTCAGCGGGGAGTACGTGGTGATGCCGGCGCACAGCAGCGGGGCGGCGACGTCGAGGGAGAGGCCGTCGGGGATGCGGACGACGTAGTTCTCGTCGACGACGATCTTCTGCGAGTAGCCGCCGTAGGTCGGCTGCCCGTCCTTGCCGACGGCGTTGTACGTCCAGGTCGGACCGCCACCGGTGCAGTACTGCTGGAGACCGGCCTTGCAGTTGTCGCACTCGCGGCAGGAGTCGACCATGCAGCCGACGCCCACCCGGTCCCCCACCGCGTACTTCGTGACACCCGGGCCGACCTCGGAGACGACGCCCGCGATCTCGTGACCGGGCACCATCGGGAAGATCGCCGTACCCCAGCCCTCGCGGGCCTGGTGGATGTCGGAGTGACAGATACCGGCGAACTCGATGTCGATCAGGACGTCGAATTCACCGACCGCGCGCCGCTCGATCGTGGTCCGCTCCAGCGGGGCCTTCGCGGCGGGCGCGGCGTAAGCAGCAACAGTGGTCATGAGGGGGGTTCTCCTAGGGGTGTAGGCGTACCCGGTCGCCTTCTCCCGGGCACCCGTCCAGGCTCCTCCACGCTACGTCCGCCACCCAGCCCTCGCCTCTGCGTACGTCTGGCGTGCCTACCACTGGCGGGGTCAGCTTTCCGTGCGTACGACCGTGAATACTGGAGGTATGGAAGAGCAGCCCCCGACCTCCCCCTCCTCGCCCCTGGACCGGCGTGCCGAACTCAGCGAGTTCCTGCGCACCCGGCGGGCCCGGCTGCGCCCCGGCGACGTGGGGCTGCCGGACTTCGGGCGGCACCGCAGGGTGCCGGGGCTGCGGCGCGAGGAGCTGGCCCAGCTGGCCGGGGTGTCGGTGGCGTACTACACCCGCCTCGAACAGGGCAACGGGCGGAACGTGTCGGCGGAGGTGCTGGACGCGATCGCCCGTGCGCTGCGGCTCTCCGATGCCGAGCACGCGCATCTCATGCACCTCGCCAAGGGCAAGCAGCACAAGAAGAAGACGTCGTCACGGCCGCAGCAGGTGCGTCCGGCGCTGGGTCAGCTGCTGGAGGCGATGGACGGCGTGCCCGCGTACGTCGGGGGGCGCCGCTCGGACATCCTGGCGTGGAACGGCATGGCGGCGGCGGTCTTCGGTGACTGGTCGGAGCTGCCGGTCACGGAGCGCAACTGGGCGCGGCTGGTGTTCCTGCGGCCCGAGTACCGCGATCTGTTCGTCGAGTGGGAGCAGAAGGCGATCGACATCGTCTGTCTGCTGCGCATGGACGCGGGCTGCTTTCCCGACGACACCCGGCTGTCCGCGCTGGTCGGCGAGCTCTCGGTGAAGAGCGAGGAGTTCCGCCGGTTGTGGGCGACGCACGACGTCAAGGAGAAGAGCCACGGGGTGAAGCGGCTGCACCACCCCCTGGTGGGCGAGCTGTACCTCAGCTACGAGTCGTTCCGGATGCCGGACGACCCGGACCAGTCCCTGGTCACGTACCACGCGGAGCCGGGCTCGGCGTCGGCTCAGGCGCTGCGGCTGCTGGCCAGCTGGGGCACGGACGCGACCCGGGTCGCCGCCCCCTGACCTGACCCCGGGCATGGGGAACGGCCCGCCGGAAGCCGCGCTTCCGACGGGCCGCTCGCTGTGGATCCACTCAGCGGCTACGGCTCACTTGGCGTAGTACGCGTTGTAGATCGAGATCGTCGACTTGTTGCCCTTCTTGTCGGCGATCTTGGCGTGGAACGAGATGGCCTTGCCCTTGGCCGGGTTCTTGACGGTGATCTTGCCGTGGCTGACCGTCAGCTTCTTCCAGGTCTTGCCGTAGTCGTACGACACGTAGACCGAGAGGGACTTCAGGTTGCGGCCGGCGGCCGAGCCCTCGACGGTGACCGGGAAGGTGACCTTCTTGCCCGCCTCGACGCGGCTGTCCGACCCGGTGTTGGCGCCGAAGTGGACGGTGGAGGCCGGGAGCTTGGCCGGGACGCCGCCGGTCGGCTTCTTCGAGCGGAAGGTCCAGCTCGCGTCGATCCGCGTGGAGGCGGCGGCGACCTTGACCGAGCGGATGACCGAGGTGGTCAGCTTGTACTCGGCGTCGGCGGACGGCACGGTGAAGGCGTCGCCGCCGAACAGCGGGTCCTTGTTGGAGCCCACCTTGGTGCCGTTGCGGTACAGGGTGGTGTTCACCGACAGGAAGTCGGAGGACCCGGCGTGCTTGGCGCTGTCGGAGAACAGCGGGACGAAGCCGGAGATCTGGTTGGCCTCGCGGTACAGACCGAAGTCGCTGGTCAGATGCGGGCCGAAGATCGCCCTGTTGAAGGTGTTCTGATAGCTCTTGCCTGCCTTGTACGGCTGCGGGTCGCTCGTGTAGAAGGCGTCCGCGATCGGCAGGCCCTGGGCGTCGTGGCCGCTGAACTGGGTGAAGTCGAAGCCCCACAGGGCCCCGTCGACGGTGGAGACGTGGACGGTGCGGGAGCTGGGCAGCTTCTGCTCCACCTCACCGCCCATCACCATGTCCTCGCCGATGATGCCCCACGGGCTGACCGAGCCGGTCTTGCCGGGAGCGGAGCCGCCGAGGCTGTTCTTGACCGTGGCGAACTCGCCGGTCTTGAAGTGCCGGACCTTGTCGCCCTGGATCTTCTTGACCTGGGCGCTGGTGGCGACGTCGTACTCCTCGCTCGCGCCCTTGGTGAACTGGCCGCTCCAGGTCTGGGTCAGACCGCTCGCGACCTCGCCGCCCAGCGGGGCCATCCGGATCTTGTCGAAGGTGTCGAAGCCGACCCCGAACCCGATGCCCGCCGGGTCGTACATGTAGTCGATGGTCGCGAAGCTCGGCTTCGCCTGCGCGTCCGCCACGGTGATGTCGGCCGCCTTGGTGGTGCGGGCGTCGACGGTGACCGTGAGGTCATGGGTGACGCTCAGTTTGGGCTGGACCAGCCAGTCGAGACCGCCGTCGAAGGTGGTGAAGTCCTTCGCGATCCAGGCGTCGAGCAGGTACGTGCCCTTCGGCACCCGGATCGTGGTGGTCCCGGAATCCGCGGTCGGCACCGTGTAGGCGCGACCGTCGCCGAGGCCCGAGTAAGCCAGCAGCGCGGTGTCATAGACACCGGTCGGATTGCCGTCGCGCCCGATGTGCTTGACGGTGACGCTGTACGACTGCACCTCACGCTGCACCGCGGCCGCCGTACGGACGGTCTGGCCGTCGCCGGTCGCCGTGACGTACGCCGAGTAGGCGCCGTCCAGGGTGCCGCCCAGCTTGGTGTTCACGGTGACGTCGACGGCGGCCGTGCCGCCCGCCGGGACGGTCACCTTGGTCGCGCCCAGCTTGAAGAAGCCGGCCGGGGCCGCCGCGCCCTTGGGGTCGGTGCCGCTCGCCGAGAGGCTGAGGGTGACGTCCTTGGTGCCGAGGTTGCGGTAAGTGAGCTGCTTGGTGACCGGGGTGTCGTCGGTGTGCGGCCACTGCTGCACACCGAAACTGACCGACACCGGGTCGGCGACCACGGTCTGCTTGATGGCCTTGTCGACGGCGATACGGCCCGAACCCTGCTCGAACGGCGTGTACTTGCCGCCCTTGGCGGAGCCGGTCAGCGCGGCCTTCAGCTGCTGGTAGCCCCAGTCGGGGTGCTCCTGCTTCAGGATCGCGGCGGCGCCGGCGACATGCGGGGTCGCCATCGACGTACCCGAGATGGTCAAGTAGCCGGGCGGGTTCTCGCCGACCTCCTGGTCGATGAGACTGCCCTTGGCCGCGGCCGCGGTGATGTCGACGCCGGGCGCGGTGACGTCCGGCTTGATGGTGCCCTCGGCGCTGGGGCCGGTGGAGGAGAAGTCGGCGAGCTTGTCGTTGCCGTCGACGGCGCCGACGGTGAGCGCGGCGTCCGCGCTGCCCGGCGAACCGATGGACTCGGGGCCCTCGTTGCCCGCGGCGATCGCGAACAGGATGCCCTTCTCGTTGGAGAGCTTGTTCACCTCGGCTTCGAGCGGGTCGATCTCCGGGGTGTCGTAGCCGCCCAGGCTGAGGTTGACGACATCGGCGCCCTCGGCCGCCGCCCACTCCATGCCGGCCAGGATGCCGGAGTCGTCACCGGAGCCGGTGTCGTCCAGGACCTTGCCGTTGAGGATCTTCGCACCGGGCGCGACGCCGGTGTACTTGCCGTGCGACTTGGCGCCGGTGCCCGCCGCGATGGACGCGACGTGCGTGCCGTGGCCGAAGTGGTCCAAGGCGTCGGCGGCCGCGGTGAAGTTCTTGGACTCGATCACCTGGTCCTTGAGGTCCGGGTGGGTCGTGTCCACACCGGTGTCCAGGACGGCGATCTTGACGCCCTTGCCGTTGTAGCCGGCCGCCCACGCCTTGGGGGCGCCGATCTGCGGCACGGACTTGTCGAGGCTGGCCTTGCGGACGCCGTCGAGCCAGACGTGCGCGATGCCGGCGGCGGCCTTGTCCCCGTTGGTGACCGCGTCCCACAGCTCCGGCGTGTCCTTGACCGGGGTCTGCACGGCGTCGGCGTTGAGCGTCTTGAGGGTGTGCCGCAGGGTGCCCGCGTCGCGGACGTCGGCCTTGGCGGCGCCGGCGGCGCCCTGGTACCCGACGATGACCTTCAGGCCGTTCTTCTGGGCCTTGCGGGTCGCGGCCTTGTTCAACTCGGTGACGTCGAAGAGCCGTTGGTCCAGCTTGCCGGAGGAGACCAGCTGGACGGCGTCACCGGGGACGACGAGGGTGTGCCCGTCGGCCTTGCGGATCTGGAAGGGTATGTGCTCGCGTCCCTCGGCCCGTTCCAGGCCGACGACCCGGCCCTTGGCGTCGAGGGCGACCCGGTCACCGGTGATCAGGGTGACGTGGTGCCGGCCGGCGATCGATGAGGCGGCTGCGGCGGCCGTGGCGGCGCGCTGCTCCGGCTTCGCCGACGCCGGGCTGGTCATGCCTGCGGCGAGGGCGACGGCTGCCGCCGTGGCCACCGTGGCCGCGGCAGCTCTTTTCACTTGTCTGCGCAAGACTCCCCCTGGGAGACGGTGTACCGGGCGAAATCCCCATTCACCCGGCCGGAGGCAGTCCCGTACGCATATACGTCAACCCCCCGGAATACGGAGTATGCCGGGGGGCGATCAGCGGTCTCAAGAGATGAGAGACCGGTAAGAGATGTGCAGGAGAACTGTTACGCGCCGGGGCGGACACTGTTACCCAACTGCGCGGTTGTGCGCGGGAGTTCGGTGCTAGGCGCCGTCAGCCCGTGACGCACCTCACGCGCCCGCGTTCTCCTTGACGGTGATCTTGCCCTTGCGGATGGTCGCCAGCCGGGGGGCCTTCTTCGCGATCGCGGAGTCGTGGGTGACCATGATGAAGGTCAGCCCGTGCTCCTTCCACATGCGCTCCAGTACGTCCATGATCTCATCGCGCATGCTCTCGTCGAGGTTGCCGGTGGGCTCGTCGGCGAGCAGCACCTTGGGCTGCTTGACGAGGGCCCGGGCGATCGCGACGCGCTGCTGCTGACCGCCCGACATCTCGCCGGGCAGGTGGCCGAGGCGCTCGCCGAGACCCACCGACGTCAGCGCCTCGGCGGCGCGTTCCCGCCGCTCCTTGGCCTTGACGCCGAGCGGGACGAGGGCGGTCTCGACGTTCTCCTGGGCGGTGAGCGTCGGGATCAGGTTGAAGGACTGGAAGACGAAACCGATGTTCTCGCTGCGGACCCGGGTCAGCTTGGTCTCGGAGAGCTTGGCCAGGTCGGTGCCGTCCAGGACGATTTCGCCGGAGGTCGGCCGGTCCAGGCCGCCGAGCATCTGCAGGAGGGTGGACTTGCCACCGCCGGTCGGGCCCTGGATGACCAGGCGGTCGCCGTCGGAGATGGTGAGGTCGATGCCGTCGAGGGCACGGACGGTGTCCTTGCCGCGGGAGTAGAGCTTGGTGACGCTTCTGAGTTCGTACATGGTGGCTCCTGGAGGGTTCGGGGTGGGGCGGTTTCGTCGTCGGCTGCGGGTGGGTGGGGGCTGATCGCGCAGTTCCCCGCGCCCCTTACGGGGCGCTGCAGTTGCGGGCGTCCTGTCAGCTCACTCAGCTGCGGGCAGTCGTGCCGCTTGGGCGATGGGGGTCCCCCCCCCGCTCGAGCGAAGCCGAGAGTGGGGGAGGGTGGGCGCTGGGGGTACCCCCTCTGGGGGAGGCACCCTGCAAGCGCCGGTAAGCGACACCCCCCGCCCCAGCCACAACCGGCGCCGGCTACTCCACGCGCCGCAGCGCGTCCGCAGGCCGCAGCCTCGACGCCCGCCAGCCGCCGAACGCGCCCGCGATCAGGCCGCCGGCCACCGCCAGCCCCACTGCCACCGCGATCGTCGTCACGCTGACCGGTGCCGTCAGGGCGACCTCCAGCGTCTTCGCGGCCTGCCGCCCGCCGCCGAAGCCACCGCCACCGCCACCGCCGAAGCCGCCCCCGCCGCCGGCGTTGCCGCCACCGCCACCGCTGCCGAGGGAGGCGTCCAGGGTCGGGCTGATCTCGGTGACGACATACGCGCCCGCCAGACCGAGCGCGATGCCGAGCGCGCCGCCGACCAGGCCGTTGACCATGGCCTCACCGATGACCTGCCCGGTGACCCGGCGGGACTTCCAGCCCAGCGCCTTCAGCGTGCCGAACTCGCGGACCCGGCGGGAGACCGCCGAGGAGGTCAGCAGTCCGGCGACCAGGAACGCGGCCACGAGCACCGCGATGGACAGCCACTTGCCGACGTTGGTGGCGAGCGAGGACGCCGTGGAGAGGGAGCCGGAGACGGTGTCCGCGAGATCGGCGGAGGTGGTGACCGTCGTACCCGAGACGTTCTTCTGGATGGTCGACTTGACGGCCGAGATCTGCTTGGAGTCGGTCGCCTTGACGTAGATCGTGGTGACCTTGTTCTTCTCGTCGGCGAGCGTCTGCGCCTGCTTCAGCGGCATGTACAGGTTGGCCGCCGCGTCACCGCTGTCGGCCGTCGCGATGCCGATGATCGTGTACTTGACCTTGTTGATGGTGACGGTCGAACCGACCTTGTACTTCTTCTCCTTGGCGTACGCCGAGTCGGCGACCAGCACCTTGGCGTTCGTCTCGGTCGTCTTGAAGGTACGGCCGCTGGTGATCTTCGACGAGGTCAGCGGGCCGATCCCGGTCTGGGTGACGTCGGTGCCGTAGACCGAGTACGAGTTGACGTCGAAGTTGGCTCCGCCGCCCTGGACCTCACCCTGCGGCTGACCGGTGCCGCCCCCGCCGCGGCTGCCTCCGGTGCCGCCGGAGCCCTGGTCCTGCTGGAACTGACCCCGGGTGAACTGGCCGCTGATCTTGACCACGTTGAGGTTCAGTCCGCCGACCGCGGTCGCGACGCCCTTCTGGCCGCCGACCTTGGTGACGGTGGTGGAGGCGAGGGTGGTGAAACCCTGCACCATGACGCGGTCACTGCTCTGCGTGCTCGACGAGCCGTTGTTCTGCGCGTCGAAGTTGAAGCGGGGCCGCTGGGAGGCGCTCGTGGTCGCCGACGCGGCCTTGGTGACGGTCATGTCCGTACCCAGGCCGTACAGCGACTGGAGGACCTTGTCCTGCGCCTTCCCCATGCCGTTGGACACGGAGTTGACCACGATGACCAGTGCGATACCCAGCGCGAGGCCGGAGGCGACGACGAGAGCCGCCTTTCTGCGGCGGCGCAGTTCGCGCCTCAGGTAGGTGAAGAACATGACCGCAAGGTAGGGACACACCGTGATGGCTCGATAAGGCCGAAATAAGAGAAGCATGAGAAGGCTGTGCCGGGCCCCGGAAATACCGATGCCGCCCCTGGGGGCGGCATCGGCGAGCTGTGTGGCGACTGTGTGTCAGACGGCCGAACCGGCCTTCCAGGCGGCCCAGTTCAGGTTCCAGCCGTTGAGGCCGTTGTCGGGGGCCACGGTCTTGTCGCCGGTGTTGGAGATGACCACCACGTCACCGACGATGGAGTGGCTGTACATCCAGTAGGCGGGCGTGCTGGTGTCGTTGGCGCCCTTGGTGTCGGACAGACCGACGCAGCCGTGGCTGGTGTTCACGGCACCGAAGATGGACTTGGCGCCCCAGTAGTTGCCGTGCAGGAAGGTGCCGGAGCTGGTGAGGCGGATGGCGTGCGGCACGTCCTTGATGTCGTACTCGCCCTTGCCGTCGCTGTCGGTGAAGCCCACGGTCGCGCCGTTCATGCGCGTCTCCTTGAACTTCTCGGACATCACCATGATGCCGTTGTACGTCTTGTTCTCGGGCGAACCCGCCGAGATCGGGATGGTCTTGACGGTCTTGCCGTCCTGGGTGATCTTCATCTCCTTGGTCTTGGCGTCGACGTAGGAGACCTGGTTGCGGCCGATGTGGAAGGTGACCGTCTTCTGCTGGACGCCGTAGACACCGGAGGCGCCCTGCACACCGTCGAGCGCCAGCTTCAGCGTGACGGTGGAGTTCTCCTTCCAGTAGTCCTCGGGACGGCAGTCCATGCGCTGGGTGGAGAACCAGTGGCAGGCGACCTCCTGCCCGCTGCTGGAGGTGACCGTGATGCCCTTCTGGACGGCGGCCTTGTCGGTGATCTGCTTGTCGAAGTTGATCGACACGGGCATGCCGACGCCGACGGTCGAGCCGTCCTCCGGCGTGAAGGTGCCTATGAAGCTGTTGGTCGGGGAGACCGTGGTGAAGGACGCGTTCTCGTGGGCGACCAGGCCGGCGGAGTCCTTGGCCTCGGCGGCGACCTTGTAGGTGGTGGACCGCTCCAGCTGGGCGGAGGGCTTCCAGGTCGTCTTGTCGGCGGACAGGGCGCCGGTGACCGCGGTGCCGTCGGCGGTGGTCATGGTCACGCTGGTGAGCGTGCCCTTGCTGACGGTGACGGCGGCGGAGTTGTTGATGGACGCGTTGCTGGAGCCGTCCTTGGGCGTGATCGCGATGTCGGCCTTGGACGACTTCTTCGCCGCCGCCTGGTCCGACTGGGCCTGCGAGCTCTCACCGCTGCCGGACGCCTTGTCGTCGCTTCCGGAACACGCCGTGAGCACCAGCACACCGCCGAGCAGTGCGGACGCGGCCACCAGGCCCTTGCGCCGCTTACTGTCCGTCATCACACGCTTCTCCATCGTTGCCGAGTCCGCGAACAAACCGAGAGTCCCCGTCAAGAACCTTCAACGCTACGGCCGCTGCGTCCCGTTCCACATTCCAGGGAGGTGTGGGGCACACCACGTCCGCCGGGGCGGCCGGTGCGGCAGGGGTCGGTCCGTGCGCTGTCCGAGACGACGAAACCCCGGACGGCGGTTGCCGTCCGGGGTCACTGGTTCCCCGGATCGTTCAGCCGATGTCGTCCTCTTCTTCGTCGCCCTCGCCATCATCCTCGTCGAGGTCCCAGTCCGGCGAATCCGGATCGTAGGAAACGTGCTCGCTGGACCAGGAGGCCTGCTGGAGTTCGACTCCGGGCACCTCGCTGACCAGGTCGAACGGGTCGACCAGGTAGGCGAGGGCCTCGGCGGTGTCTTCCGTCACAGCGGTCTCGGCGTGCGCACGCTCCTCGCCGGGCAGTTCGGGGTCCTCGGCGATCCGCTGCAGCGCGGCCTTGGTGACCTCGTCGGCGTCCTCGACTTCGAGGACCAGCTCCACCCGAAGCCGCACAAAACGTGATGTCTCTGGAGTGCTCATGCCCGGAGCGTACGACCGAAACCTCCCGTGACTTTCCCGTGACCCGCGATTTTCACTAACATCGCCCCACACGGCCAATTCGCCAGCGTCACAAGGGGATCGATATTCCGTGTCATCCGTTCGCCGCCCGCTGCTGACCGCCACCGCCGCAGGCACGCTCCTGTGTGCGCTGTGGTTCGTCCCGTCCGCCCACGCGTCGCAGGACACCCCGGCGAGAACCGGCACGTCGGAGAGTACGGCGACGCGGGTCACCCAGCAGGCCAGGGCGCTGTCCGAGGCCACCACCGAGGCGACCGGGGACGCCGGCCAACTCGCCGACACCGGCAGCCCGGACACCACGCCGTACGTCATCGGCGGCACCCTCTTCCTCGCCGTCGGCGCGGGGTTCGTGGTGTATTCGGTGCGCCGGGAACGGCTGGAATTTTAAACAACTTGACCGATCCTTGACCGAGGACTCACAGTCCTCTCATGAAGAGATCATCGGGCGTGCGGATGTGCACCCTCGCCGCCGGCGGCGCACTGTCCCTCGCCCTCATCACGGGCTGCTCCGACGGGGGTTCGAAGGACACGGCCGCCACCGCGGACTCCGCCTCCACGGTCAAGGCGCTGAGCACCGCGCAGTTGAAGCAGCGGATCCTCGCGCAGGGCGAGGTGGACGGCTACAAGGTCAACGCGATCGGCGCGGCCGCACCGGTCCGGAGCAAGATCAAGACGAGCGACGAGAAGTGCCGCCCGCTGGCCTACGTCCTCACCGGCCTCGCACCGGCCGACGCGCCCGCGGAGATCGGCCGCACGGTCCGCGAGGACAAGAAGGACCCGACCGACGACGCGACCTCCCTCGACGACATGGCCGACGGAAAGTTCGAGGCCGCGCTCAAGGACTCCCTCAACCTGAACGTCACGTCCCTCGACCTGTCGTCGTACGACGGGAACGGCGCACAGCAGGCGCTGAAGGCCCTCTCGGCGGCGGTCAAGGAGTGCGCGAGCGGCTTCACGGGCGGCACGGCCGGCGACGAACAGAAGGTCACGCAGGTCACGGCGACCAAGCCCTCGGGCACCGGCGACGAGTCGGTGGCGTTCACGGCGGTCACGGAGATGGACGGCGACAAGGGCCCGCTGCACGCGGAGGTGGTACGCCACGGCAACACGCTCGCGACGTACTACACGATGAACATCGGCGCGATGATGTCCGGAAAGACGTACACGGTACCGACCCCGGTGATCAAGGCCCAGTCGACGAAGCTGAAGTAACACCCAGTTCCCCGCGCCCCTTTGAGGGCGCGGGGAACTGCACGTCTTGGGGGCGCGGGAAACTCCGCATCCGGGGGCGCGGAGAACTCCGCATCCGGGGGCGCGGGGAACTGCGCGTCTTGGGGGCGCGGGGAACTGCGCGACCGGCCCCCACGCACCCGCACCCGACGACCTACCGCAGCGCCCCGGTCACCTTCTCCGCGGCCTCCACAACCGCGCCGGTCCGCACGAACTCCTCCGCGGCCGCCAGATCCGGCGCGAGGTACCGGTCAGGACCAACCCCCCGCACCCCCGCGGAGCGCGCCGCCTCGATCACCGCCAGCGAGGCCGGCGCCGCCGTCAGGCCCTCCCGCAGCTCGATCGCCCGGGTCGCCGCGTACAGCTCGACGGCGATGATCCGCGCCAGATTCCCCACGGCCGTCCGCAACTTGCGCGCCGCCGACCACCCCATGGACACATGGTCCTCCTGCATCGCCGAGGACGGGATGGAGTCGGCCGACGCCGGGACGGCGAGCCGCTTCAGCTCACTGACCAGCGCCGCCTGCGTGTACTGGGCGATCATCAGGCCCGAGTCGACGCCCGCGTCGTCCGCCAGGAACGGCGGCAGCCCGTGGCTGCGGTTCTTGTCCAGCAGCCGGTCCGTCCGCCGCTCGGCGATGGACCCGAGGTCGGCGACCGCGATGGCGAGGAAGTCGAGGACGTAGGCGACCGGCGCGCCATGGAAGTTGCCGTTGGACTCCACCCGTCCGTCGGGCAGGACGACCGGGTTGTCGACGGCCGACGCCAGCTCCCGCTCGGCGACCAGGCGCGCGTGCGCGAGCGTGTCCCGCCCGGCCCCGGCGACCTGCGGAGCACACCGCACCGAGTACGCGTCCTGGACGCGCGGCGCGTCGTCCTGGTGGTGCCCGGTGAGCTGGGAGCCCTTGAGCACGGCGAGCATGTTGGCGGCGCTGTCGCCCTGCCCGGGATGCGGGCGGATCGCGTGCAGCTCGGGCGCCAGCACCCTGTCCGTACCGAGCAGCGCCTCCAGGCTCAACGCGGCCGTGACATCGGCGGACTTGTAGAGCATGTCCAGGTCGGCGAGGGCCATCACCAGCATGCCGAGCATGCCGTCGGTGCCGTTGAGAAGCGCGAGCCCCTCCTTCTCGCGGAGTTCGACGGGCGCGATCCCGTGCTCGGCGAGCAGCTCACCGGCGGGGCGGACGACGCCGTCCGGGCCCTCCGCGTCCCCCTCGCCCATCAGCGTGAGGGCACAGTGGGAGAGCGGGGCCAGGTCGCCGGAGCAGCCGAGGGAGCCGTACTCGTGCACGACCGGGGTGATACCGGCGTTCAGCACGTCGGCCATGGTCTGGGCGACCTCGGGACGCACACCGGTGTGTCCGGAGCAGACGGTCTTCAGCCGCAGGAACATCAGGGCCCGTACGACCTCGCGCTCCACCCGGGGCCCCATGCCGGCCGCGTGCGAGCGCACGATGTTGCGCTGCAACTGGGCCCGCAGTTCCGGGCTGATGTGCCGGGTCGCGAGGGCGCCGAATCCGGTGCTGACGCCGTAGACCGGCTCCGGCTTGGCCGCCAGCGCGTCCACGATCTCCCGGGCCGCCGCGAGCGCCGCGACCGCCTCCGCCGACAGTTCGACGCGGGCGCCGCCGCGCGCCACGGCGAGGACGTCGGACGCGGTGACACCGGACGTCCCCACCACCACAGTGTGCATATCCATATTCAGGAGCGTACGCAGTGAATGCGGCTGCTGTCACTAGTGGGGTACCGGGTTGCCCCTTACTTCTCCGTAGGTTCTGCGTCACAGCCGTACGGTCATGACCGCCGGCCCCGGAAACTGCGCCGCTCGGCCCGCTCCGGCGGGGGCGCGTCGGCCAGACGTACGACGGGATCGTCCGGCCCCTCCCGCCCGGCCACCACCGGCCGGTCCGCGCGCAGCGCCTTGGCACGGTACTGCGCCGCGTCGGCGAGCCGGAACAGTCGGCGGGCCGAGCGCACCGGCCCGATCGGGTCCGCGGTCGAGGCCACCCCGCACGCGACCCCCTCCCCCAGCTCCAACTCCCCGGCCCGGCGGCAGAGTTCCTCGGCGGCCTTGACCACGTCGTCGGCCGGCGGCCCGACCGCGAGCAGGCAGAACTCGTCCCCGCCGAGCCGCGCGGCCAGGGCGCCCGGGAGCATCGCCCCGCACAGGGAGAGGACCGAGCCGAAACGTTCGAGGAGACGGTCGCCGACGGCATGCCCCTGGCTGTCGTTGACCCGCTTGAGCCCGTTGAGGTCGCAGACGACGAGGCTGACCACGGCGTCGTCCGCGCGGTGCAGGTCGATCGCCTCGTCCAGGCGTACGTCGACGGCACGGCGGTTGGCGAGCCCGGTGAGCGCGTCGGTGTACGCCAGTCGGCGGGCCTCCTCGAGCCGCTCGGTCTGGGCTATCCCGGCGGCGACGACGGAGGCCAGGACGGTGGCGAAGTCGGCGTCGCCGCGGCCGAAGACGGGGGCATGGACGGCGCGGGCGACATACAGCTCGCCCCAGGCCCTGCCGTGCAGCAGGATCGGTGCCACCAGACAGCAGCCGCGGCCCCTGCGGCGCAGGGCGTCGACCCGCTGGTGCGAGTAGCCGGGTCGGCCGGCCGCGGGACCCTCCGCCGTCTCCACCCAGGCGTTGGGGCCGCCGCCGCCCGCCCAGCGTTCGTGCAGGAACTCGGTGATCTCCGGGAACTGGTGCACCGGGTAGGCCTCGGCCTCCGGGAACTCCTCCTCGTCCGGTGCGCGCTCCCCGACGTTCACGAGGACCCGCAGCCGGCCGAGGTCGCGCTCCCAGACGGAGAGCGCGCCGAAGCTGCCGTCCAGGGCACGGCAGGCGCCGACCGCGGCGGCGTGCCAGCACTCGTGCGGTGTGTGGGCCGCGGCCATGCCCTGCGCCAGCGTCACGACGGCGGCGAGCCGGTTGTCCTCACCCATTACTCCAGATTAGGGAGGATTGGGCGCATTCGGGACATGAGTGCGGCGAACAGGTGTTGTGACGACCTGTTTCGCCGCGGGCCGGCCACCCGCACCTCACTCCCCCGGCCACTCCGGCTTCCGCTTCTCGTTGAAGGCCGCGACCCCCTCCGCACGGTCTCCCGAGAAGGCCACCGTCCGCCATGCCGCGTCCTCGACCTCCAGCCCCGCCCGCAGGTCCAGCCCGTGTCCGAGCCGCAGCGCCCGCTTCGCCGCCCGCAGCCCCACCGGCGAGTTCCCCGCCATCCGCGCCGCCAGCGCCAGCGCCGCGTCCCGGTCCTGCCCCGTCTCCACCAGCTGGTCGACGAGGCCCAGCTCATGCGCCTCCGCCGCCTCCACCCGGCGCGCGGTGAAGATCAGCTCGGCCGCGCGGGCCGCCCCGACCCGGCGGGGCAGCAGCTGCGTACCGCCGCCGCCCGGAATCACCCCCACCGACACCTCCGGCAACCCCACCACGGCCGTGCCGTCGGCCACGATCACATCGCAGGACAGCGCCAGCTCGAAGCCCCCGCCGAGCGCGTAGCCGTGCACGGCGGCGATCGTCGGCATCGGCAGCTCCAGTACGCCGGTGTACGCCCCGCGCGACAGCGGCCGCGCCCGGACCAGCTCCGCGTCGCTCATGGAGTTGCGCTCCTTGAGGTCGGCGCCGACACAGAACGCCCGTTCGTGCGAGGAGGTCAGCACCACCACCCGGGCCTCCCGGTCGGCGCCCAGCGCGGCGCACGCGGCCACGATCGAACGCGCCATCTCCGCCGACACCGCGTTCATGGCCTTGGGCCGGTCCAGTACCAGCTCCGCGACCTGGCCGTGCCGTCGTACCAGCACGAACTCCCCGAACCGCTCCTCGCTCACGACACGCCCTCCGGTTAACGTGGGTTAACAGCCTGGACCCGATCATCGCAGTCGAGTCGTGAACGGGAAAGGGCAGCCGTCCGGTTCCCGCACCGACGCCCCGGCAACCCGTTCGAGTGACATCCCGCCCAAGTCCCCCCGGACCCCCCAGGGGAGCGCATACCGTGCGCACGCCACGGCGCATCGGGGGCGCGAGCGCATCGGGGAGGGATCGTGATGACCGAGACGTCGACGCAGCCGACGCCAGACACCGACCTCACGGCCGAAGAGCCGACACAGCCGACACCGCCGCCACAGCCGACGTCGGCCACGCGCACCGGGCAGCAGCCGACGGCACGGACCGGACCGGCGCCCACGGCGGCCCGGCCCCCGGCGCACACCGACCCGGCCGGCCCGCGCCGCTTCACCCCTCACCCCCGAGGCCGGCACCGCCGCCCCCGCCCCCGCAGGGGGCTCCTCGTCGCAGGCGGTATCGCGCTGGCCGCCGGGGCCCTGAGTCTCGTCCGCGTGAGCGTCGGTCCGGGCGCGGGCGGCCCCAGCGCCGCCGAGGCCGAACCCCGGCTGGATCCGGGCACCGGGACGGGCCGGTCGGCCCCCGCCGCCGTGACGGTCGCCACCGCCGCCACCGTTCCCCTGGTGAGCCCCTCGTCGACCTCGGTGGCGGGTGGGGTGAGCACGACACCGACGACGGTCTCCACCCGCGTACCCCTGCCGGTCACGCCCCCGTCCACCGCACCAGCCACCCCGGGTACGACCACCATCCCCGAGTCCCCCAACACACCGGCCCCCTCGACCACCCCACGGCCGACCTCGCCACCACCCCGAACCGCACCCCCCGCCACGCCCCAGCCGTCCACCCCCGCCCACCCCGGCCTCTGCGCCCCGCTCATCGGCCTGTGCGTCGACCTGCCGGGAACGCCCGTCGGCTAGCCCTCGCCCCTCCCTCACCCGCACGACCACGCGGACGTCACGGAGCGGCCGGGGGAGCCTCCCGGCGCGTGAGCAGCCACGGCTCCACGACGCCCAGGCCACGTACCGGGCGCTGCCACATCGGCTGGAGGGCGAAGCGGTACGTCGGGGGCTCCTCGCCCTCCTTCTCGGCGGTGGCCGCGGCCTCGGCGGCCTCCGCCTCCGAGGCGGGGGCCTCGCCGGAGCGGATCAGTTCCTCGGCGAACGCCGAGTCGACGAGCACGGCGTCCCGGGGGGCTATGGAGGTCAGCCGGGAGGCCAGGTTCACGGTCGTACCGAAGACATCGCCCATGCGGGTGGTCACGGTGCCGAAGGCCATGCCGACCCGCAGCTCCGGCATCGTCTCGTCGTGCGCCATGGTCTCGACCAGGCGCAGGGCGATGTCGGCGGCCGTGCCGGCGTCGTCGGCGGCGTACAGGACCTCGTCGCCGAGCGTCTTGATGAGCCGGCCGCCGCGGGCCGCCACCAGGTCGGCGGCGGTGGTCTCGAAGGCCTCGACCAGCTCGCCGAGTTCCTCCTCCTCCATCCGGCGGGTCAGCCGGGTGAACCCGACGAGGTCGGCGAAGCCGACGGCCAGCCGCCGGTCGACCATCTCCTCGTCGTCGGCCGACTGCACGACCCGGCCGGCCGAGGCGGCGAGCTGGCGGCGCCAGACGTAGACCAGGAACTCCTCCAGTTCCGGCAGGAGCAGCTCGACGATCGGGTACGTGACCTCGGTGCGGGTCATGCCCGGCTCGGGGGGCTCGGTCAGGCCCTCCAGGAAGGAATCCATCTGCCATTCGGCCAGACGGGCGGTGGTCTGCCCGGTCGACCGGGCCACCTGCACGGCCATGGCCTCGCTGAGCAGGCCCGCCTCGACGAGACCGGCGAGCCGGCGCAGGGCCAGCACGTCGGCCTCGGTGAGCGCCTTGGCCTGCCCGATGTCCGCGAAGCCCATGGCCCGCCAGAACCTCGACGCCAGTTCCATGGAGACGCCGGCGCTGCGGGCCGCCTGGAACGGGGTGTAGCGGCGCTCGGCACCGAGGATCAGGCCTTCGAGGCGCAGCGCGAGCGGGTCCTCGCCGGAGTCGGCGGCGTCCGCGCCCTCGCCGGAGCCCGTGTCGTCGACGGTCACGCCTGCTGCCCTTCCGATCTGCCGCGGTCGCATACTGACCGGCCTCAACTCTACGGCAGCTGTGCGGTAGCTCACTTCGTGAGGTGGGCCGATGTCGGGTACCCCCCGGCCGACGTTCTCCGGGGGCTGCGCCCCGGACTCCTGCGCCAGGGGACGGACGGCCCGGATCCCACCCCGGCGGCCGGTGGGGGCCGATCGCGCCCACGCGGCGGTAGCCGCAAATCGACCAGAGCCCCGCCCCTTACGGGGCACGTCGTGGCTGCGGGCCGTCGTGCCGCCGGGGCGATGGGGGAGGCATCCTGCCGGCGCCGGTAACCGACACCCCGCCCCGGCCCCGACACGCCCCCACCGGCTCACACCGCCCCCGCACCCGCCCTCACGCCGGTCGCAGGTGCACGATGTCGCCCGCTCCCACCGGCTCCTGCACGCCCGCCTCCGTGGCGATCACCAGTCGTCCGTCCCCGTCCACGGCCACCGCCTCCCCCACCAGCGACCGGTCTCCCGGCAGTTCGGCCCGGACCGTCCGCCCCAACGTCGCGCACCCCGCCGCATACGCCTCCTGGAGCCCACTGAGCGCCGGATCGCCCTCAGCAGCGCGCCAGCGCCCGTACCAGTCCTCCAGGGACCGCAGCACCGCCCGCAGCAGCGGATCGCGGTCCGTGGTCACCGCGCCGGCCAGCGCCAGCGACCCGGCCTGCGGCACCGGCAGCTCCTCCGCACGGAGCGTGACGTTGATGCCGACGCCGACCACGACACCGTCCTCGCCGGCCCGCTCCGCCAGGATGCCGCCGGCCTTGCGCTCCTCGTCACCGACGGTGACCAGCAGGTCGTTCGGCCACTTCAGTGCCGTATCGACACCGGCCACCCGCGCCAGCCCCGTCGCCATCGCCACCCCGGTGAGCAGCGGCAGCCAGCCCCAGCGGGCCACCGGCACCTCGGCCGGCTTCAGCAGCACCGAGAAGAACAGGCCCGAGCGGGCCGGCGCCGTCCACTGGCGGTCCAGGCGGCCCCGCCCGGCCGTCTGCTCCTCGGCGACGAGCACGGCACCCTCGTCCGCGCCCCCCGCGAGGGCCCGCGCCACCAGGTCCGCATTGGTGGAGCCGGTGCGCTGCACGACCTCGATGTCGCAGTAGAGGCCGCCATGACCGCCGTCCCGCACCAGCGCCCTGCGCAGTCCCGCCGCCCCGAGCGGTGGACGGTCCAGGTCGGACCAGCGATTGTTGTTCTCGTCTGCTGCATCTCGCGGCGTCATGCAAGCCACCCTAGATGTGGTGTACGCCGCACTGCCGTTTGGTAGGTGCCCCACTACGCTACGGATGAGTAACCGTCCCCCCTTTTGAGCAGGCAGGGAGCCGCATCCCGATGTCCGAGCCGGAAGAGATCGACATTCACACGACCGTGGGGAAGCTCGCGGATCTCCAGCGCCGTGTCCACGAAGCGACACACGCCGGTTCGGAGCGCGCGGTCGAAAAGCAGCACGCCAAGGGCAAGTTGACGGCCCGTGAGCGGATCGAGCTGCTCCTCGACGAGGGCTCCTTCGTCGAACTGGACGAGTTCACCCGCCACCGCTCCACCGACTTCGGCCTGGAGCACAACCGCCCGTACGGCGACGGCGTCGTCACCGGGTACGGCACGGTGGACGGCCGCCCGATCGCCGTCTTCTCCCAGGACTTCACCGTCTTCGGCGGCGCTCTCGGCGAGGTCTACGGCCAGAAGATCGTCAAGGTGATGGACTTCGCCCTGAAGACCGGCTGCCCGGTCATCGGCATCAACGACTCCGGCGGCGCGCGGATCCAGGAGGGGGTCGCCTCCCTCGGCGCCTACGGCGAGATCTTCCGCCGCAACACGCACGCGAGCGGGGTGATCCCGCAGATCAGCCTGGTCGTCGGGCCCTGCGCAGGTGGCGCCGTGTACTCCCCGGCCATCACCGACTTCACGGTCATGGTCGACCAGACGTCCCACATGTTCATCACCGGCCCGGACGTCATCAAGACGGTCACCGGCGAGGACGTCGGCTTCGAGGAGCTGGGCGGCGCCCGCACCCACAACTCGGTCTCCGGCGTGGCCCACCACATGGCCGGCGACGAGAAGGACGCCATCGAGTACATCAAGCAGCTGCTGTCGTACCTGCCGTCCAACAACCTCTCCGAGGCCCCGGTCTTCCCGGAGGAGGCCGACCTGGCCGTCACCGACGAGGACCGCGAGCTGGACACCCTGGTCCCGGACAGCGCGAACCAGCCGTACGACATCCACACGGTGCTCGAACACGTCCTGGACGACGGCGAGTTCTTCGAGACGCAGGCCCTGTTCGCGCCGAACATCGTCACCGGCTTCGGCCGGGTCGAGGGCCACCCGGTCGGCATCGTCGCCAACCAGCCGATGCAGTTCGCCGGCTGTCTGGACATCAAGGCGAGCGAGAAGGCGGCCCGCTTCGTCCGCACCTGCGACGCCTTCAACGTCCCGGTCCTCACCTTCGTCGACGTCCCGGGCTTCCTGCCCGGCGTCGACCAGGAGCACGACGGCATCATCCGCCGCGGCGCCAAGCTGATCTACGCCTACGCCGAGGCGACGGTCCCCCTGATCACCGTCATCACCCGCAAGGCCTTCGGCGGCGCCTACGACGTCATGGGCTCCAAGCACCTGGGTGCCGACCTCAACCTCGCCTGGCCGACCGCCCAGATCGCCGTCATGGGCGCCCAGGGAGCCGTCAACATCCTGCACCGCCGCACGATCGCCGAGGCGGAGGCCGGCGGCGCGGACGTCGAGGCCGTCCGCGCCCGCCTGATCCAGGAGTACGAGGACCACCTCCTCAACCCCTACACCGCCGCCGAACGCGGCTACATCGACGCGGTGATCATGCCCTCGGACACCCGCCGGCATGTCGTCCGAGGCCTGCGCCAGCTCCGTACCAAGCGCGAGTCCCTGCCGCCGAAGAAGCACGGCAACATCCCCCTGTAAGGAGCCGCTGTGACGATCAAGGTCATACGGGGCAACCCGACCCCGGAGGAACTGGCCGCCGCACTGGCGGTGATGAGGGCGAGAGCGGCGGCCATGGCAGCCGCCCCGTCCGGCACCCCGACGGCAAGGGCCGCCTGGTCCGACCCGTCCCGCATCGCCCAGCACCACGTCCCCACCCCGAGCCCGACGGCATGGACCCGCACGTACTGGCCGAGCTAGGGCCAGACGGCCAGGGGCGCGGGGAACCGCGCACCCAAGGGACACGCACGGCGCCGATTTGAGTACGGCTACTCAGGCGCCCCAACCCGGCCGAGCCGCACGCTGGTGCCATGCTGTGGTCGGACCCTGACGACGAGCCGCCGAAGGACCTGCAAGACGTGCAGAAAGCCCTCCGGCGGCTCGGCATCCTCCTGGCCCTGGTCATGATCCTGCTGATGATCGTTCTCGGCGTGAGATGAGCCACCGGCCGGCGCCCACCGATACGCTGGCGCCATGCGCAGACTCGTCCTCGCCTCCCAGTCCCCCGCCCGGCTGAACCTCCTGCGCCAGGCGGGTCTCGCCCCCGAGGTGATCGTCAGCGGCGTCGACGAGGACGCCGTCACCGCCCCCACCCCGGCCGAGCTGGCCCTCGCCCTCGCGGAGGCCAAGGCTTCCGTCGTCGCCGCCCGCCCCGACGTACAGGGCGCGATCGTGATCGGCTGCGACTCGGTGCTGGACCTCGACGGCCAGGCACTCGGCAAGCCGGCGGACGCCGAGGAGGCGACCGCCCGCTGGAAGTCGATGCGCGGCCGGGCCGGCACCCTCCAGACCGGGCACTGCGTCTGGGACACGGCGGGCAACCGGCACGTGTCGGCGACCGCGTCCACCGTCGTCCGGTTCGGCGAGCCCACCGACACGGAGGTCGCCGCGTACGTCGCCTCCGGCGAACCCCTCTACGTGGCGGGCGCGTTCACCCTGGACGGCCGCAGCGCGCCGTTCATCGACGGCATCGAGGGCGACCACGGCAACGTGATCGGGATCAGCCTGCCCCTGGTCCGCCGGCTGCTCGCGGAGCTGGGCATCGGCATCACGGAGTTGTGGGCGCCGGCGGAGTGACCGGCCCGGCGACCGGCGCGTCCTTCCTGGGTTCCGGTTCCGGGTCACCGCCCGCCGAACCGGGACCGGAATCGTCCGCGCCGCCGTCGGCGTCCGCCCCGGCGCCGGCACTCTCCACACGGTCGTACGTCATCAACAGCAGCACGATGAGGGCGAGGACGACCACCATGGCCAGGAACGCGGTCGTGCCGATCAGGCTCCACGCCACGGCGCCCAGCAGACCGTGTACGACCGCGACGCTGATCAGCAGGATGCGGCCGAGGCCGGCGGGCGCCCGGTTGCGTATCGCCACCAGCAGGGCCACCAGGGCGCACAGGGCGAAGTAGAGGCCGAAGACCACGGCGCCGATCTTCGCGGTCATCGACATGTTGTCGGGGTCGAGGCCGGCCAGGGACATGTCCTGTCGGTCGACGACCACTCCCATGAACCAGTTGAGCGCGGCGATGCCGAGTGCCTCCGCGAGGAGTACGACCGTCACGATCCAAGCCACCGGTCTGCGCACCACCGGCCCCCACCCACTTTCGGTCGCGGCCCGCCAGGAGCCGCTGTTACTTGAAGTACGTTCAAGACATCGCGAACGCTACTAACGGGTAAACCCGGGGACAAGGGGCCGGGCATCGGCAAAGATTCGTTGGGCCATTCGTAGGGACTCCACAAAGAAACGTTGTGGGGCGCGGCACGCTCTCACAGAGACCTTGAGCACATCGCGGGGCTAGGGTTTTCCGAAGGAGTCCTGCGTACCTTGGTGCGACAAGGGCTTTCGCGGGTCGGGCGAGCCTCGCATCACGCTCCGTGTGGGCAAGCTCACCATTGGGGACGGGTCGAAGTGCCGTGTCGGCCTTCCCTAAACTCGGCTTGTTTCAAGGAGGGAGCCTCAATCGTGCGCAAGGTGCTCATCGCCAACCGTGGCGAAATCGCTGTCCGCGTGGCCCGGGCCTGCCGGGACGCAGGGATCGCGAGCGTGGCCGTCTACGCGGACCCGGACCGGGACGCTCTGCATGTCCGCGCCGCGGATGAGGCGTTCGCCCTGGGCGGTGACACCCCGGCCACCAGCTACCTGGACATCGACAAGGTCCTGAACGCGGCACGCGAGGCGGGGGCCGACGCCGTCCATCCGGGCTACGGCTTCCTCTCCGAGAACGCGGAGTTCGCCCAGGCGGTCCTGGACGCGGGTCTGACCTGGATCGGCCCGCCGCCGCAGGCCATCCGCGACCTCGGCGACAAGGTGGCCGCCCGGCACATCGCCCAGCGGGCCGGCGCCCCCCTGGTCGCCGGCACCCCGGACCCGGTCTCGGGCGCCGACGAGGTCGTGGCCTTCGCGGAGGAACACGGCCTGCCGATCGCCATCAAGGCCGCCTTCGGCGGTGGCGGACGCGGCCTGAAGGTCGCCCGCACCCTCGAGGAGGTCCCGGAGCTGTACGACTCCGCCGTCCGTGAGGCGGTGGCCGCCTTCGGCCGCGGGGAGTGCTTCGTGGAGCGCTACCTGGACCGGCCGCGGCACGTGGAGACCCAGTGCCTGGCCGACAAGCACGGCAACGTGGTCGTCGTGTCGACCCGTGACTGCTCGCTCCAGCGCCGGCACCAGAAGCTGGTGGAGGAGGCCCCGGCCCCCTTCCTGTCCGACGCGCAGGTCGCCGAGCTGTACCGCGCCTCCAAGGCCATCCTCAAGGAGGCCGCCTACGAAGGCGCCGGCACCTGTGAGTTCCTGGTCGGCCAGGACGGCACGATCTCCTTCCTGGAGGTCAACACCCGGCTCCAGGTCGAGCACCCGGTGACCGAGGAGGTCGCCGGCATCGACCTGGTCCGCGAGATGTTCCGGATCGCCGACGGCGAGGAGCTCGGCTACGACGACCCGGAGCTGCGCGGCCATTCCTTCGAGTTCCGGATCAACGGCGAGGACCCGGGCCGCGGGTTCCTGCCCGCCCCCGGCACGGTCACCACCTTCGACGCGCCCTCGGGCCCCGGTGTCCGCCTGGACGCGGGCGTGGAGGCCGGCTCGGTCATCGGCCCGGCGTGGGACTCCCTGCTGGCCAAGCTGATCGTCACCGGCCGGACCCGCGCGGAGGCCCTCCAGCGGGCCGCCCGCGCCCTGGACGAGTTCCAGGTCGAGGGCATGGCCACGGCCATTCCCTTCCACCGTGTCGTCGTCCGCGACCCGGCGTTCGCTCCCGAGCTCACCGGCTCCGCGGACCCGTTCACGGTCCACACCCGCTGGATCGAGACCGAGTTCGTCAACGAGATCAAGCCCTTCGCCGCCCCGGCCGACGCCGAGGCGGAGGAGGACGCCGGCCGCGAGACGGTCGTCGTCGAGGTCGGCGGCAAGCGTCTGGAGGTCTCCCTCCCGGCGTCCCTGGGCATGACCCTGGCCCGCACCGGCCTCGCCGCCGGCGCCAAGCCGAAGCGCCGGGCCGCCAAGAAGTCCGGCCCGGTCGCCTCCGGTGACACCCTCGCCTCACCGATGCAGGGCACGATCGTCAAGATCGCGGTCGAGGAGGGCCAGGAGGTCAAGGAGGGCGATCTGATCGTCGTCCTGGAGGCCATGAAGATGGAGCAGCCGCTGAACGCCCACAAGTCCGGCACCATCAAGGGCCTCGCCGCCGAGGTCGGCGCGTCCCTCACCTCCGGCGCCGTGATCTGCGAGATCAAGGACTGACGAGACCCCGAACCGCGTCGCCCGGCGAACGGCACCCGCCCGTTCGCCGGGCACCCGACTTTCTGGAACGGCCCATGCGCGCCGACGCCCGCCGCAACCACGACCGGCTGCTCGCCGAGGCCCGCGCCGTGTTCGCCGAGCACGGCACCGACGCCTCGCTGGAGGACGTGGCCCGGCGGGCGGGCGTGGGCATCGGCACCCTGTACCGGCACTTCCCGAACCGGCACGCCCTGATGAGCGCGGTCTTCGAGGACGCGGTGAACGAACTCCTCGCCAGGGCCGCCGAGTTGCGGTCTGCCCCCGACCCGTGCCGGGCTCTGCTTACCTGGCTCCACGAGGTGGTCGGCCATGCGGCGGCGTACCGGGGCCTGTCGAGAGCCTTGATGTCAGCCTCATCGGCCTCGGCCCTGTCCCGCTGCGGCACTCCGATGCGGGAGGCGGGCGCGGCCCTGCTGGCCCGGGCTCAGGAAGCGGGCACGGTACGGGCCGACGTACAGATCACCGACCTGCTCCAGCTCACCCACGCCATCGCCCTGGCGGCGGAGGAGTCACCGGGGGACCCGGATCTGGCGGACAGATTGCTGGAACTGACGTTGCGCGGACTCACCTAGGGGCGCGGGCCGGTATCGGGATGCGGCTGCCGCCGCGGGGGCGCGGGCAACCACATCCGGCCCGCACCCGCCCAGGCACCTGCACCCCTACGGCGACCAGGCAGCCTCACCGCCGCCGCATATCGGCGACCCGCCCCCGCTCGGTCCCCGTCGGCTGCTCTCCGTTCAGCATCGAAGCCGACCGCAGGCCCGACCCGGGCACCTGACTCCGCCGCGGCCCCGGAAGGGATACGTCCCGACGCTGCTGATGCTGTTGCTGGCGCGCCGGGACCTGATCACCCCCCGGGTTTCCCGACGCTCCGGCCACAGCGATCTGCACCCCCTGATCGGCGAGGGCCTGGAGCTCCGTGGCGGCACGGTCGTCGTGAGCCGGCGGCTCGTCCGTGACCAGCCGGGTGATGACGTCCGTCGGCACGGTCTGGAACATGGTGTCCGTACCGAGCTTGGTGTGGTCGGCGAGGACGACCACCTCCGCGGCGGCCTGCACCAGCGCCCGGTCGACGGACGCCGACAGCATGTTGGACGTGGACAGCCCCCGCTCGGCCGTCAGGCCACTGCCCGACAGGAAGGCCTTCGACACCCGCAGCCCCTGCAGGGACTGCTCCGCTCCGGAGCCGACCAGGGCGTAGTTGGAGCCGCGCAGGGTGCCGCCGGTCATCACGACCTCGACCCGGTTGGCATGGGCCAACGCCTGCGCCACCAGCAACGAGTTGGTGACGACGGTGAGTCCGGGCACCCGCGCCAGCCGACGGGCGAGTTCCTGGGTGGTGGTACCCGCCCCTACCACGATGGCCTCGCCCTCTTCGACGAGACCCGCGGCGAGATCGGCGATGGCCGTCTTCTCGGCGGTCGCGAGATGTGACTTCTGCGGAAAGCCGGACTCCCGCGTGAGCCCGCCCGGCAGTACCGCACCGCCATGCCGGCGGTCGAGGAGTCCTTCTGCCTCCAGTGCGCGCACGTCCCGCCGTACGGTCACTTCTGAGGTCTGGACGACGCGGGCGAGCTCACGGAGCGATACGGCCCCGTTCGCGCGCACCATTTCGAGGATCAATTGGCGACGTTCTGCAGCGAACACGAAACTGACAGTAACCCCAACGACCGTCTGGTTTCAGCAGTTTGCGCCGAATAGCAGAAGTTGTTCGCACAGCAGGGTCGGAAGTGGTATAGGAGCTACCCCACCCGACTATGCCGCACGCATGCTCGACAACTCCCCGTGACCAGCGGGGAGTCGGTTCCGGCCGTCAGAGTTCGCTGCCGGTCTTCCGGGTGTGCAGCTGCCGCGCGACCTCCGCGATCGACCCCGAAAGAGACGGGTACACGGTGAACGCGTTCGCGATCTGTTCGACCGTCAGATTGTTGTCGACGGCGATCGAGATCGGATGGATCAGCTCCGAGGCCCGCGGCGAGACCACCACACCGCCCACCACGATCCCCGTCCCCGGCCGGCAGAACATCTTCACGAAGCCGTCCCGGATGCCCTGCATCTTCGCGCGCGGGTTGCGCAGCAGGGGCAGCTTCACGACCCGGGCGTCGATCTTGCCGGCGTCCACATCGGCCTGCGTGTACCCCACCGTCGCGATCTCAGGATCGGTGAAGACATTCGACGACACCGTCTTCAGGTTCAGCGGAGCCACCGCGTCGCCCAGGAAGTGGTACATCGCGATCCGCCCCTGCATGGCGGCCACCGAGGCCAGCGCGAACACACCCGTCACGTCACCGGCGGCGTACACCCCCGGAGCCGTGGTCCGCGACACCTTGTCGGTCCAGATGTGCCCGGAGTCGCGCAGCTTGACGCCCGCCCCCTCCAGCCCGAGACCGGCGCTGTTCGGAATCGCGCCGACGGCCATCAGACAGTGCGAACCGCTGATGACCCGGCCGTCCGCGAGCGTCACCTCGACCCGGTCCCCGACCCGCTTGGCGGCCGCGGCCCGCGACCGGGCCATGACGTTCATGCCACGGCGGCGGAAGACGTCCTCCAGAACAGCGGCCGCGTCCGGATCCTCACCCGGCAGCACCCGGTCCCGCGACGACACCAGCGTGACCCTCGACCCCAGCGCCTGGTAGGCGCCGGCGAACTCGGCACCGGTCACACCCGACCCGACCACGATGAGCTCCTCGGGCAGCTCGTCGAGGTCGTAGACCTGGGTCCAGTTCAGGATGCGCTCGCCGTCGGGCTGGGCGTCGGGCAGCTCCCGGGGATGACCGCCGGTCGCGATCAGCACCGCATCCGCCGTAAGGGTCTCCTCGCTCCCGTCCGCGGCCGCGACCACGACCTTCCGCGACCCGTCCAGGGCCTGCATGCCCTCCAGCCGCCCCCGCCCCCGCATGACGCGGGCTCCGGCACGCGTCACCGAGGCGGTGATGTCGTGCGACTGAGCGAGCGCGAGCCGCTTGACACGCCGGTTGACCTTGCCCAGATCGACCCCGACCACCCGCGCCGCCTGCTCCAGCGGCGGGGTGTCGTCGGCGACGATGATCCCCAGCTCCTCGTACGAGGAGTCGAAGTTGGTCATCACCTCGGCCGTGGCGATAAGGGTCTTCGACGGCACGCAGTCGGTCAGCACCGACGCTCCGCCCAGACCGTCGCAGTCGACGACGGTCACCTCCGCGCCGAGCTGCGCTGCCACCAGCGCAGCTTCATAGCCGCCGGGTCCGCCACCGATGATCACGATCCGAGTCACGTACTCCATTGTCCCGCACCCCTCAAGGTGCTACTGCCCGGGGGGGCGCCACCCGGTGCTTCCTGGGGCTGGAGAGGTACCTGGGACGGCTGCCGTACCCTCTCCCCATGTCGTCGCTCTACGCCGCGTACGCCGGCAATCTCGACGCACGGCTGATGTCCCGCCGCGCCCCGCACTCCCCCCTCCGCGCCACCGGCTGGCTGAACGGATGGCGGCTGACCTTCGGCGGTGAGCAGTTGGGCTGGGAGGGCGCGCTGGCGACGATCGTCGAGGACCCCCTCTCCCAGGTCTTCGTCGGCCTCTACGACCTCGCCGCGATGGACGAGGAGTCCATGGACCGCTGGGAGGGCGTCGGCATGGGCATCTACCGCCGGGCACGCGTGCGCGTGCACACGCTGGAGGGCGAGGAGACCGCCTGGCTCTACGTCCTCGACGGCTACGAGGGCGGCCTCCCGTCGGCCCGCTACCTGGGTGAGATCGCCGACGCGGCGGAGTCGGCGGGCGCCCCGCACGACTACGTCATGGAACTCCGCAAGCGCCCCTGCTGAGCCCCCAAACCACACAGACCACCCACAGCCAGAACAAAAGTTACCCGCGTCACACCGCTCGTTGGAAACGACAAGACAACGATCGTCATCCCGTGACCTCAGTCATCTACGCGCGTAGGCCCAGACCAGCTACTCTCATCCGCGTGAACGCATCTCTTCTTCCGGACGACATCCAGGGCGACCCCCATGCCGCTGCCGGGGCGGCCGCCGGGCGCCTGCGCGAGCTCACGGGCGCCGAGACCCACGACGTCGCCCTCGTGATGGGCTCCGGCTGGGCTCCGGCCGTCGACGCCCTGGGCGCTCCCGACGCCGAGTTCCAGGTCACCGAGCTGCCCGGCTTCCCGCCGCCGGCCGTCGAGGGACACGGGGGCAAGATCCGCTCGTACTCCTTCGGTGACAAGCGCGCGCTGGTCTTCCTGGGCCGCACGCACTATTACGAGGGCCGCGGTGTCGCCGCCGTCGCGCACGGCGTCCGCACCGCCGTCGCCGCCGGCTGCAAGACCATCGTCCTCACCAACGGCTGCGGCGGCCTGCGCGAGGGCATGCGCCCTGGCCAGCCGGTCCTCATCAGCGACCACATCAACCTCACGGCGACCTCCCCGATCGTCGGCGCGAACTTCGTCGATCTGACGGACCTCTACTCCCCCCGCCTGCGCGCCCTGTGCAAGGAGATCGACCCCACCCTCGAAGAGGGCGTCTACGCGCAGTTCCCCGGCCCGCACTACGAGACGCCGGCCGAGATCCGCATGGCCCGCGTCATCGGCGCGGACCTGGTGGGCATGTCGACGGTCCTCGAAGCGATCGCTGCGCGTGAGGCGGGCGCCGAGGTCCTGGGCATCTCCCTGGTGACCAACCTGGCGGCGGGCATGACCGGCGAGCCCCTCAACCACGAGGAGGTCCTCCAGGCGGGCCGCGACTCGGCGGCGCAGATGGGCGAGCTGCTCGCGCAGGTACTGGGCAGGATCTGAGAAACGCGGCAGAGGGTGCCACGAAGGGCCGTAGAGCGACTGCGGGACCGCCGGCGGCCGGTCGCGCAGTTCCCCGCGCCCCTGAGCGAACACACGCACCCGGCGCCACAACAGACCGTCGGCCACACGGGCAGCCCACAACGGACCGTTGGTCGCATGAGCGGTCCACCATGGTCCTTGGCCGTCGGCCGTCGGTCGTCGGTCGCGCGCGGCGGGGAGGGGACGGGGTGGGGAGTTTCCGCCCGCAGTGGCCGGCGTCCGTCGCCCTGTGCGGGACGAGAGACAGCACCGCCGGTCCGAGCCCGGCCCCGGCCCACCACCACCCGTAGGCGCTACGCGCACCCCCACCGAAGCAGCACCGGCGCCGCAGGCACACCACGAGAGGTTGGACGACGACCGTGCAAGACGATCTCATCGCCCGGGCCAGGACCTGGCTCGCCGAGGACCCGGACCCCGACACCCGCGACGAGCTGGCCAAGCTGATCGACGCCGGTGACCTCACCGAACTGTCGGCCCGCTTCAGCGGCACCCTCCAGTTCGGCACCGCCGGCCTGCGCGGCGAACTCGGCGCCGGCCCCCAGCGCATGAACCGCGCCGTCGTCATCCGCGCCGCCGCCGGCCTCGCCGCGTACCTGAAGAACCACGGCCAGACCACCGGCACCGTCGTCGTCGGCTACGACGCCCGCCACAAGTCCGCCGACTTCGCCCGCGACACCGCCGCGGTCATGACCGGCGCCGGCCTCCACGCCGTCGTACTCCCCCGCCCCCTCCCCACCCCCGTCCTCGCCTTCGCCATACGGCACCTCGGCGCGGTCGCCGGCGTGGAGGTCACCGCCAGCCACAACCCGCCCCGCGACAACGGCTACAAGGTCTACCTCGGCGACGGCTCCCAGATCGTCCCGCCCGCCGACGCGGAGATCGCCGCCGAGATCGACTCGATCGCGAGCCTCCACGACGTCCCCCGCCCCGACACCGGCTGGGAAACCCTCGACGACGCGGTCCTGGAGGCCTACCTGGCCCGTACGGACGCCGTCCTGGCCCCCGGCTCCCCCCGCACCGCCCGGACCGTCTACACGGCCATGCACGGCGTCGGCAAGGACACCCTCCTCGCCGCTTTCGCCCGGGCCGGCTTCCCCACCCCCGCCCTCGTCACCGAACAGGCCGACCCGGACCCGGACTTCCCGACCGTCGCCTTCCCCAACCCGGAAGAGCCCGGCGCGATGGACCTCTCCTTCGCGAAGGCCCGCGAGACCGACCCCGACCTGATCATCGCCAACGACCCGGACGCCGACCGCTGCGCCGCCGCCGTCAAGGACAACGGCGAATGGCGCATGCTGCGCGGCGACGAGGTCGGCGCCCTCCTCGCCGCCCACCTGGTCCGCCGCGGCGCCACCGGCGTGTTCGCCGAGTCGATCGTCTCCTCCTCCCTCCTCGGCCGGATCGCCGAGAAGGCGGGGCTGCCCTACGAGGAGACCCTCACGGGCTTCAAGTGGATCGCCCGCGTCGACGGCCTGCGCTACGGCTACGAGGAGGCCCTCGGCTACTGCGTCGACCCCGACGGCGTCCGCGACAAGGACGGCATCACCGCCGCGCTCCTGATCACCGAGCTGGCCTCGGTCCTCAAGGAGGAGGGCCGCACCCTCCTCGACCTCCTCGACGACCTCGCCGTCGAGCACGGCCTGCACGCCACCGACCAGCTGTCGGTCCGCGTCGAGGACCTCTCCGTCATCGCGGACGCCATGCGGACGCTCCGCGAGCAGCCCCCGGCCGCGCTCGCCGGCCTCCCCGTCACCAAGGCGGAGGACCTGAACCGGGGCACGGACCGGCTCCCGCCCACCGACGGCCTGCGCTACACCCTCACGGGCGCCCGGGTCGTCGTCCGCCCCAGCGGCACCGAGCCCAAGCTGAAGTGCTACCTGGAAGTGGTCGTCCCGGTGGCCACGCACGCCGACCTCCCGGCGGCCCGCGCCAAGGCGACCGAGACCCTGGACGCGATCAAGCGGGACCTGTCGACAGCAGCCGGCATCTGAACCGAGGGGCGCCCCCGGGCGCCCCTCGGCCCACCGCCCCGGTTGGCGTCGGCGTCGGGAGGGCCTCGCGGAGCCAACCAGGCAGGCAGCCAGGCAGCCAGACGTGCCGTTCCGGACCTCGGGTTGGCCCATGTACGGGCCCGTAGCACCCCATCGGGTGATTTCCCGGCGGTAGTTGACCCGGGTACCACGCCGTGCCCCGGCGGCCGGGAAACGGTGGTCGGGTAACGCCCGCCACCGCCGTCGTACCGGAGTCTGGAGCCGCCGCCGTGTCCTCGACCGCCCCCGACACCGCCCCCAGCGGACACATCCCGGGCTCCCGACGACCCCGCCTCCCCACCGCGGCCGTCCCACGCCACGCGCTGCGCCGGGCGGCACCGGCCCTCGCCGCGTATCTCGGCGTACGGCTCACCGGGCTGGTGTTCCTCGCCGTGTGGGCGCACCGGCGGCACCACGGGGTGTGGCCGATGCTGGCGGCGCAGTGGGACTCCCGGTGGTACCTCGGGATCGCCGACCACGGGTACGCGCACACACTCGGCCTCGCCTACGACCACAACAACCTGGCGTTCTTCCCGCTGTATCCGCTGCTGGTCAAGGCCGTGGCCGTGCTGACCCCGGGCACCCGGGCCAGTACCGGGCTCGGGCTCACGTGGCTGGCGTCGCTGGTCGCCGCCTGGGGCGTGTTCGCGGTGGGCGACCGGCTGGGCGGGCGGCGGGTCGGGGTGCTGCTCACCGTGTTGTGGGCGGCGTACCCGGTGGGTCTCGTGCAGTGGATGGGCTACACCGAGTCGCTGTTCACGGCGTTCGCCGCGTGGACGCTGTACGCGGTGCTCGCCGAACGCTGGCTGTGGGCGGCGACGGGAGCGGTGCTGGCGGGGCTGACGAGGCCGACCGGCATCGCGGTGGCCGCCGCGGTGACGGTCACCGCGCTGCTCTCCCTGCGCACCCGCTTCTCGGCCCGCGCCCTGACGGCGGCCCTGGCGGCCCCCCTCGGCTGGTGCGCGTACGTCGGCTGGGTGGGCCTCCGGCTGGGCCGCTGGGACGGCTACTTCGCCGTACAGCGGATGTGGCACAACGAGCTGGACGGCGGGGCGGAGACCATGCGCTGGCTGCGGCACCTGTTCGGGCAGGTCCCGCGGCCGGAGCTGTTCCTGGTGGTGGTGAGCCTGACGATGCTCGCGTCGGTCGTGCTGTTCGGGCTCGCGGTGGCGGACCGGCAGCCGGTGCCGCTGCTGGTGTTCTGCGCGGTCCTGCTGGTGATCGTGGTGGCCAGCGGGGGCGTCTACTTCCCGCGGGCCCGCTTCCTCCTGCCCGGCTTCCCGCTGCTGCTGCCCGTCGCCGGGTATCTCGCCCGCGCGTCACGGCGGTTGCGGGTGCTCGCGCTGACGGCCGCGGTGGCGGGGTCGGCGTACTGCGGTGCGTACATGCTGCTGGTGTGGCCGAGCGCGCCGTGATTCATGTCAGCACGGCGACGAGCGTCACCGCACCGGAGAAGGCCACGATCACCCACTGCTCCACGGCCACCCCGAGCCAGAGCCCGGCCGCGCCGATGAGCCCGACGAACACGCTGCTCCAGGGCGTCCACGTCCCGCCGCGGAACAGCGCGTCGCCGCCGCTGCCGATGCCGAAGCCGAAGCCGAAGCCGTTGACCGGACCACCCGCGCCGCTCTTCTTCTCTCGATACCCCTCTCGCGTCCCCCCTCGATCCTTCTCCGGCGTCGGGCCGAACACGGGCTCCAGCCACCCGACGCGTGTCCAGCCGTAGCCGGCCGGCCGTCACCGAAGGGAGAGCGGTATGCCGCGGGACTGGAGCGTGAGGTCGCCCCGGCAGGGGCCGTGGGAGGGGCCGCCGCGGCCTTACCCGAAGCGGCCGTTCACGTAGTCCGTGGTGCGCGGGTCCTGCGGGTTGCCGAACATGTCCTCGGTGGGGCCGTGTTCGACGATCACACCGGGGGTGCCCTGCTCGGCGAGGAAGAAGGCGCACTGCTTGGAGACGCGGGCCGCCTGCTGCATGTTGTGGGTGACGATCACGATGGTGACCTCGTCGGTCAGCTCGTGGATCGTCTCCTCGATACGGCGCGTCGAGGTCGGGTCGAGGGCGGAGCACGGTTCGTCCATCAGGAGGACCCGGGGCCGGACCGCGAGGGAGCGCGCGATGCACAGGCGCTGCTGCTGGCCGCCGGAGAGCGCGCCGCCGGGCTGGCGGAGCCGGTCCTTGACCTCTTTCCACAGGCCCGCCTTGGTGAGGCACTCCTCGACGAGCCAGTCCTTGTCGTCGCGGCCCGCCCTGACCCCGGCCAGCTTCAGGCCGGCGGTGACGTTGTCGTAGATCGACATCGCGGGGAAGGGGTTGGGCTTCTGGAAGACCATGCCGATCTCGCGGCGGGCGTGGGTGATGCGGCGCCCCCGGTCGTAGATGTCGTCGCCGTCGAGGAGCACCCGGCCGGAGAGGGAGGCGGAGCCGACCAGCTCGTGCATGCGGTTGAGGATCCGCAGGAACGTGGACTTGCCGCAGCCCGACGGGCCGATGAGCGCGGTGACCGTGCGGGCGGGCATGACGAGCGAGACGTGCTCCAGCACCTTGTGGTTGCCGAACCAGGCCGAGATGGCGTCGGCCTCCAGCGTCGCCGGGTCGCTCTGCGCGGTGGCGGCGCCGAGCCTCGGCGCCTTGACGGCGGTGATCCTCTCCGTCGGGTCGAGGATCTCGTCGACGAGGGTGCCGGACGTGTCGGTGGTGTCGGACATGATGGTGGACTCCTCGTCGTTCAGAGCAGGTTGGGCAGCAGTCGGGTGGCGGCGCCGGAGACGGCGAGGCCGAGGGCGGCCAGGACGGGGACGCTGACGATCCAGGTCTGCCAGCGGCCCCACACACGGTAGGCGGCCACGGTGAGCAGGGCGGCCAGGAGCAGCGCCTGCGACCAGAGGAAGACCGGGAGCCAGGCGGCGCCCTCACTGCCCATGGCCTGCTCGGAGCCGTTGATCCAGCCGAGGGACAGCGGGCGCGGCGGGGCCGGCTGGACGGGGCTCGTCAGCTCCGCGTCGACGCGGATCGTGCCGGAGGGGGTGTACGGGCCGCCCTCTGCGGTGATGAGCGTGAGCCGGCCCTGGTTCGCCGTGAGGACGGCCGGCAGCGGGTCGCCCTCGCGCCGGATGCCCGTGACCTTGTAGATGGCGGTGCCCTGACCGGTCGTCACCCGGATGTCGCTGCCGACGGGCAGCTCGTGCAGGTGGTTGAACGGGCTGCCGTATCCCCACTGGCGGCCCATGATCACGCTGGTGCCGGCCTGTCCCGGCAGCGGGGTGTCCCGGCGGTGGCCCGGTCCGGACATCAGCACACCCGAGGTGGTGCCCTCGCCGACGACCTGCCGGATGCCCAGGGCAGGAATGCGCAGCAGGGCGACCGGAGCGCCCGGCTCCAGCATCTTGCCGTCGTACGTCTGCTGGCCCACCGGGGCGACGCCCAGGGCGAGTTGCCGGCGGAACTCGTCGTACGCGGTCTGCTGGTCGCGGCTGTGCTGGAGGTGCCCCACGAGGGTGAGGTTGGCGGCGAAGCCGAGGAGCAGGGCCGAGAGCAGGCACAGCGCGACCCCCGCGAAGGCGAAGCCGGGGCGCTCGGCCCGCGGCGCCACCGCACGGGGCCGGGGCTCGGGTTCGGGCGCCGGCGCCGGCGGCGCCTGGGCCGGCGGGGGCGGGGACAGAACGGTCACGGGGCGCGCTCCTGTGAAGAGGTGTGGGGTGGAGAGACGGAGACGCGGGCGGCGGGGCGGGGGCCCGCCGCCCGTGTCCGCGCGGTCGGTCAGGCCCGGGGCTCGCCGAAGGTCAGCAGCCCGTTGCGGCGGCCGTACCGGACGAAGGCGATGCCGGCCGCGGTGAGGACGACGGCGCCGACGCCGGAGAACAGCGCGATCTGGCTACCGGTGGAGGCGAGGCCGCCGCCGGAACCGCCGGAACCGCCGGACGTGCCGGAGGTGCCGCCGGAGGTGCTGTCGCCGCCCGTGCCGCCGGAGGTGGTGCCGGACGTGCCGCCACTGGAGGAACCGTCGGTCGGCTCGGTGGAGGAACCGTCCGTGGGCTCGTCGGTGGGGTCGTCCGTGGAGCCGTCGGTCGGGCTCGCGGAGGGGGACTCGGAGGAGGGTTCGGCGAGGGTGAAGTCCACCGCTCCCACGGCGTTGACACCGCCGGTGCAGTCGGGGCTGTAGTCCCAGTTGGTCTGCCCGGCCACGGCGTCGTCCGGCACGGTCAGCGAGGCCCAGGTCACCGTCCCGCTCGCGTCGGCCGTGGCGTCGGGGAACTCGGTGTCGTTGCTGCGCATGGCCATCGAGTACTTGGTGCCGGCCACACACCCGCGGATGACGACCTTCACCGACTGGCCGCGCTCGAGCACCGGGTTGTAGTCGAGCAGGGTCCCGGAGTCCTTGTCGTACATCTCGTACCTGGGCAGCTGCGCGGTGACCCGGGTGGGCGTGGATTCCGAGGATCCCCACTCGGCGGTACTGGCCGGGGTGAACTCGGCGACGATGTCGTGCGCTCCCTCGGCCAGGGCCGGCGTCGTGAACACGGCCTTCCCGCCCGTGACCGTGGCCTGGCCCAGCGTCGTGTCACCGTCCAGGAAGGTGACGCTGCCGGTCGCCTCCGCGGGGGAGAGAGTCGCGGTGAGCTTCGACGTCCCGCCGGGTGCGACCACGGCGGGGTCGGCCCCGAGAGCGACACTGGTGGCCGTGGCACCTTCCCCGACCACCCACTGGTTGCCGGTGACGGTGATCTTCTGGGACCAGTACGGGTCGCCCGGCACGATCGACGAGGGCGGAATGGACCAGTCGTCGTTCTCGACGCACCGCAGCCGCAACTCGTACGTTCCGTCGCCCGCGATGATGTCGGACAGGCTCCTGACGTCCACACCGGGGTTGTCCGCCGCGGCCAGCGAGACCGTCGAGGACGCCTCGGTGTAGGGCGCCTCGTTGGTGATGCCGGTCACCGCTACCGCCTCGGTGCCGTCGGGCTTGACCACGTACAGGGCGAGAACGCTGTTCCAGTTGATGTCCTCGATGGCGGCGTCGGGACATGCGCCGGAGAACCCGAGGGAGCCGGCGATCGGCTGCGCATCGGTCAGGCTCCCGCTGCCGGGCGTCATGGTGAAGTCACCGACCGAGGCCGCCCGGGCGGGCTGGGACTGTGAGGTGACCAGGGCTACGAGGCCCAGGACGACCAGGGCACAGGCGGCCGCGAGGGCGGCCGCTCTTCGGAACGGATGTGGCACTGTCATGGCTTGGCCCCCCGGGGGACGGTTGACGGATGTACCGGGACAGCGCGTGGGGCCGGGCACCCGAGGGTGCCCGGCCGTCACGCGGGGATCAGACGATGCGCACGGATCAGCTCTCGGCCTTGGTCGAGGTGTCACCGCAGGTGGAGCCCAGGGTGCCGAAGCCGTACTTGGTGATCGTGGTGGTGTCGGAGCAGACCTTCGAGGTGGAGCCGACGAAGGTCTCGGCGACGACGCTGTTCGTGAGGTTGGCGGTCGGGACGACGTTGAAGACGTTCCGGAGGAAGTTCGGGGTGAAGGCGGTGTTGAGCGCGATCGACGTGCCCGAGCCGGTGGTCGGGGCGGTGCTGTTGACGCTGCGCAGGCGCGACTCACCACGGCGGTTCGGGACGTCCGAGAGACCCTTGCCCTGGGCGATCCACTGCGCGATCGAGTACGGCATGAGCTGGTTGGCGTTGACGATCGCCTCGCCGTTGTGCTCCTGGATCGTGCCGTCGACGCAGCTGCCGAGGTCGGCCTCGGTGATGCCCAGGGCCTTCAGCCAGAACGAGCGGGTACCGGAACCGGACTGCGGCAGCAGCGGCTGGGCGTTCGGGAACTCGGTGGACTTGCACTCGTAGATGGCGGCCAGCTGCGCCGTGGTGAGGTTCGTCGGCAGCGTGCTGCCCAGGTCGGTGGCGTAGGTGACACCGTCCTTGGCGAACGGGATGAAGGTCAGGTCGGAGGTGCTGGTGTCCGCCGGACCACGCGAGGAGCGGGCGAAGTCGATGCAGTGGGTGCCCGCGGCCAGGTCGGCGTTCAGCGCGTTGATGCCGGCCGAGGAACCGTCGGGGCGCGCGACGGTGTCACAGCCGGTCGCCTTGGTCTTGATCGTGGACGTGCCGGTCGCGTTCCACGACGCGATGATCTTGCCGGTCGCGTTGGTCACCGTGGAGGACTCGCTGAGGCCGTTCAACACGTACTGCGTGGTGTCCGAGCCGACACCCGCGAGCTGACGGTAGTCGGTGAGCGGCGTCGGGTCGGCGACGGCCGGGGAGGTGAGGATTCCGAGACCGAGAGCCGCGGCACCGAAGACAGCGCCGACCTTGGCGTAGGACTTGACGTTCACTTCTGAACCCCTTGTTTTCTGGTTTTCGAAGACTGGACGTTCAAGCTGAATCCGGAGGGCTGGAACGAGAATCCGGATTTCTGTGCTGCCGACCCGCCGGTCGGCCACCGCACACGCTTCCATCAATTCCGTACGGTGACCAACCAATTCCCGACGAGAGAAAGGTTACGGGGAGGCTTCCTAGGTGTCTCCTAGGGAATTCGTCGATGGGCGAGACGAAGCAGCAAAGGACCCGAAAGTCCTGCCGCACCGCCGAGGAACAGAACGACGAGCAAAACCCAGCGAATTATCCCCATGACCTCTTTGGGGGTGACTCCGCTCTGGCTGCTCGCGACGGGTTGCTGCGGTCCCGAGGAGGGCGACGCGGAACTGTTCGCAATGGCCGCCTGAGAGGGGTTGGCGGTGGCGCCCCCGCCGGCTCCGCCCGCGGTACCTCCACCGGTGCCCGTGCCGCCGGAGACTCCGCCGGTGCCGGAACCGGACCCGGATCCCCCGGTGCCGCCCTCGCCCGGTGGGGGGGAGGTGGAGTCGCCCGTGGTGGTGCCCTTCTCCAGGGCGTTCGCGGCGGTCACGGCCTGCGCGCGCTGCTCGGCCGGCAACGGCGCGTAGCCGTAGGGAAGTTGGCCCGCCGCCAGGCCCTGGGTCTGGCCCGCCCCGGCCACGTACCTGATGAACTGCGCGTACGCCTTGCGGGTCGCGGCGTCCTGGTTCACCGAGGCCGCGGCGTAGGCGACGGCCGTCAGTGGGTAGGCCTGGCCCTTGGCCCGCGCCGGATCGGGGTCGAGCACGGTGGCGTCCGTGGACGACGGCTTCATGGCCTCGACTCCGGCCGTGAGCGTGCCGGCCGAGGGTTTGACGAAGGTGCCGTCCGCGTTGCGCAGGGCCGCCGTCTTCAGTCCGTAGCGCTGCGCCGACGCGGTGTCGACGATCGCCAGCACGGCACGTCTGCCCGGCAGGGGCGGGTCGTTGATCAGCTTGGGCGGAGTTCCGGTATTGCCCCCGGCCTGCCACTGGATGGTGCGGTTGTTGTTGCCCCGGAGGGTGCGCACCGCACCGTCGTGCAGGTCCGCCGTGTACGGGTCCAGGTCGGTCAGGGCATAGGTCAGCGGAGGGACACCGTTGGCGAGGGCGTCCGTGGTCGTGGGGTCCACCTTGGGGTAGTCGGTCAACTCGGTGCTCTTCGCCAGGTCCAGATCCTTGAAGTAGGGATTGACTTTCGTACCCCAGGGATCTGATTTCCCGGACAGGAAGTCCCGGGCGTCCGCGTCGGACTGGAGCCAGTTCCAGACCAGCCGGGTGGTGTCGGAGCTCTGCAGCGGAACCATGAGGCTTCTCGGCGCTCCTGGCAACGCGGGAAAGTCCGGGTTCAGCTCCTGGAATTCCTTGTCATTGACGAACGTGTCCGGATTCCCGTTCAGATAATCGGGCGTCTTACTGAGCGACACGTCCTTCACGTAGGAATGAGTCAGCATCTTGGCGACGAGCCGTGGCGTCAGTTTCATGTCCTGGACGACACCGTCCGTGCTCTCCATGAAGAACGCGATCGCCACCCCGGACACCGCCACCGGTGCCTCCACGACCTTCGCGGCGGCGCCCTGCTGGTCGACAGGGTCGACGGTGAAGCCGAGCAGGGGCGTATCGGTCGTCGTGTTCAGTACCTGGTTCCTGGCCTCCTCCTCCCCGCCCTGGGTGAAGGAGAAGGTGCTCCCCGTGGACGAGCACAGCTTCGGCTGCCAGGAGGTGACGGCGTCCGTCGCCAGTTCGGAGCCGGCCGTGGGCCGCTCCGGCTGGCCCGTCGGGCAGAACTCGTCGACCGGCTGGAAGGTCAGCGGGACGACCATCCGCTGGGCCCAGTTCGTGGCGGACAGCGGCGAGGAGTCGAGACTGTTCTGAGAGGTGTTCGAATTCACCGCATCCGTACCGTCGGCTTCGTGAGTGCCGCGCGGCACGATGACCAGCCAGCACGACCGTGGAACGGGGTCGCTGCCGGCGGGCGCGGCGTTCGCACCGCATCCGAGGTGGGGAGCCTCCACCGCGTCCTGTACCTCGAAGTTCACCTCCCCGGTGCCGTTGGCGAAGGTGCGGACGGCGACCTGCTCGTTCGTGTCCAGCGGGCCGAAGTAGGTGGTGTCCGAACGGGACGTGGTGGCCGGGAGACCACCGACGGGCTGGAACGGAACGAAGGCGTTCGGCCCTGTGTACTGCGTTTCACCAGGGTCTTTGCCGTAACCGCCGGCACCGGCGTTGACGCCTCTCGTCGACGTGAAGGCGCCCGGAATGGCCAAGCCGGTGCCGCCGAACTCGCACTGCTCACGGGTGGGCCCGGCCGGGTCGTCACCCCAGCACTGCATGATCTGCAGGTAGTTGACCTTGAACTCGGTCTCCGACGTCGGCACCCCCCCTTCCCACGTGACCCGAACCCCCTGCGACCGCAGCCCCTTCGTCTGGCCGACGGTCACCTTCAGCTTGGAGAAGTCGTCGTACGGGCCCTTCTTCCCCGTCACCGTCACCGCGGAGTCCGCCGCCCCGCTGTCCGCCGCCGCGGCGGGGGTCGTGACGGGCGGGACCGGGAGCAGGGCCAGGACCAGTCCGGCCAGCAGGGCTCCCACGGCGACGACGACGCGCGGCCCGGGCCGCCGGGTCAGCGCGGTGCTCATGCCGCACCGCCCTTGCGCCGGTTCCGGCCCGCCATCAGCCGGGCGACCGCGGGCGGGCCGACGACCACGCCGACCAGGAGCACGGCCGACAGGGCCATCAGCGCGGTGCGCAGGCCCATGGAATCGTCCGAGGCCAGGGAGACCGGGCTGGCGGCGACCGAGGTGTCCCCGGTGTTCTGGCCGCCGCCGAGCGCCTCACCGGTGTCGGGGTCGATGCCGCCAGTCGTGCCGCCCGCGGCGGTGGGGCCGCCCGTCGTACCGCCGGTGGTGCCGCCCGTCGTCGTACCGCCCGTGCCCGTCGAACCCGAGCCGCCCGTCGACGCCGAGCCGCCGGTCGTGCCGGAGCCGCCCGACGTGCCGCCGCCGGAGCCGGAGCCGCCCGTGGAGGAGCCGTTGCTGACCTGCGTGGGCGTCTTGTTGCCGCCGGTGCCGGTCGCGCACTGGTCCGGCCCCTTCTTGTCACAGGCCTGCGGGTAGGGGGCGTTGTCCAGCAGCACGTTCTTCCCGCCGGAGAAGGTCGGGTTGTTGCACTTGCTGATGTCGATGTTCGCCGCCACCGCGCCCGGGATCCGCTTCGTCTGGTCCATGGCCGCCTGCACCAGGTTCTTCGGCAGCGGCGAGTAGCCGAGCCGGTCCGCCAGTTGCTGGCCCTCGCAGAGGAAGTAGTCGTTGAACGTGCTCAGCGTCGCGCCCTTGGCCTTGGTGAAGCCCATCTCCTCCTTGGTCGGGATGATCATGTAGCTGTAGGAGGAGAGCGGGTAGGTGCGCTTGTCACCGAACGTGTAGACGGAGTCCAGGTTCTGGGTGAGGTAGTTCGCGGAGCGCTCGTCGTTGTTGATCTGGGCCTTGGTCAGCGCGACGGCCACGCTGGAGGCGGTCGGCTCGATGTAGTAGCCGGCCTTGTTGAGGACCTTGGCCACCGGGAAGCCCGCGTTGCGCGCGTAGGAGTACTCGACGTAGGTGATGGCGCCTTCGGCCTGGGGCTGCTTGGTGTAGCCGGCGACGCCGAGCGACTGCGACTGGGCGACGAAGCCCGAACCGGGGATCACCGGGAAGTACGACGTCAGACCGCAGGGGGTGGGCTTGCCGGCCCTGCGGCAGTAGTCGTTCCACAGGGAGCCGTACTCCTTGGACATCCACAGGCTGAACTGCGCGGTCGTACCGGAGCCGTCGGAGCGGACGACCGGGACGATACGGCGGGCGGGAAGGTTCAGTTTGGGGTTGTCCGCCTTGATCTCGGGCGCGTTCCACTGGGTGAGCTTGCCGGTGAAGATCTTGGTGATGACGTCTCCGGACAGCCGGAGGTTGGTCACCTGCCTGCCGCCGATCTTCAGGTTGTACATGAACGACGTACCGCCGGCCACGATCGGCATGTAGGCGTACTTGCGCTGCGGCGGAGCCTCCGTGGTGCCGAACTCGGTGAGGCCGTAGGGGATCTCGGAGACACCGAAGTCGGAGGTGCCGTTCGCGAACTGGGTCCGGCCGACCGACGAGCCGACGGCCGAGTAGTTGACGGTGAGTCCCTGCTGCTTGACGTTGCGGCGCCACTGCTCGATGGCGTTGGAGCTCCAGGTCGAGCCGGATCCGCTGATCTTGACGTAGGTGGCGGCGAAGGCACCCGGCGGGTGCAGCGCCAGCAGCACGCAGACCAGGGCGACGCAGATCGCCAGCGCCTGGTACACGCGCGTAGCGCCCGGGCGTCGGACAGAGGCGGGTATCACGGGGTGCTCCTCGTCGGTGCGGGTCTGACGGACGGCTGGTCGGTGACGGCGTGCGCCGAGAAGCGCCGGGCGTCACGGCGGGACGCCTTCACCCGGCGGTGCTCCTGGCGGCGGGTCAGCTGTCCCGGCCCGCGGCCGCCGATGACGCGGGCGATGACGAACAGGACGAGCACCAGCACCAGCAGCACCGCGGCGGTGCCGAAGCCGCGGGCGATGTAGGTGGGCTCGGGGGACTTGACCAGTTCGAAGGTGGCCAGCGGGAGCGACACCATCGGGTCGTGCAGCGGATCGGTGTTGAGCTCCGCGGTGTAACCGGCGGTCAGCAGGACCGGCGAGGTCTCGCCCACGCCGCGGGCCGTGCCCAGGATGATCGCCGTCATCAGTCCGGACCGTGAGGTGGGCAGCACCACGTGCCACACCGTGCGCCACCGCGAGGTGCCGAGCGCGTACGACGCCTCCCGCAGCGTGCCCGGGACCAGCCGGATCACCACGTCCGACGCGCGGATGATGATCGGCAGCATCATCACGGAGATGGCCAGCGCGGCGGCGAGGCCGGAGCGGTCGAAGCCCAGCGCCAGGATGAAGGTGGCGTAGATGAACAGGCCGGCGACGATGGAGGGCAACGCTGTCATCGCCTCGACGATGGTGCGGACGAACCGGCTGAAGGCGCCCGGCACCTCGTTGAGGAAGACCGCGCACACCAGTCCGGACGGGATGCAGATCACCAGGGCGATGGAGATCTGCCACAGGGTGCCGACGATCGCGTGCAGGATGCCGCCGACGCTGAGCGGCTCGATCGGGCCCGCGTCGGCCATCGACTGGGTGTAGAAGTTCAGGTGCGGCAGCGCGTCGCGGCCCTCGTAGATGGTGTAGACGATCACGAAGGCCAGGACGGCGATCATCACGATGCCGAGGCTCTGGACGACGGCGGCGGCCACCCGGTCGCGCACCGCGGGCCCGTCCTCGTCGAAGGAGACCAGCAGCGCGTACAGGCCGAGGAAGAGCACGTACGCGATCACGATGAAGCCCAGCGCGCCGTTGAAGGGCAGCAGCCGGTCGAACATCACCCAGGTGATCGCGAGGGACGCGGCGGCGGCGCCGAGCATGGCGTACACGTCGGTCGCGCGCAGCGTCGACAGGTTGCGGCGGGACTCGGTGAGCCCGGTACGGCGTCCGGGCAGCCGGGTGCGCGGCGCCGGCGGTTCGGCGGGCGTCGTGGGCGTCGTCTGCGGTTCCTGGTCGCCGGGTGGGCTCTGTGCGGTGGTGACGGTCATCGGGGCTGGATCTCCTCAGGAGCTCGTCAGGAGTCGCTCGTCGCGCCGGAGCGGCTGCGGGCGACGATCGACGACGCGACGAAATTGACGACGAGGGTCATCAGGAACAGCGCGAGGCCCGCGGCCAACAGCGCCGACATACCGATCTCGCTCGCCTCGCCGTAGCGCAGGGCGATCAGCGACGAGACCGAGCTGGTGCCGTTCTGGAGGATGTGCGGCTGGATCGCGAAGACCGGCGAGATGATCAGGTACACGGCGATGGTCTCGCCGAGCGCCCGGCCCAGGCCCAGCATGGTGCCGCCGATGATGCCGCCCTTGCCGAAGGGCAGGACGACGCTGCGGATCATGCCCCAGCGGTTGGCGCCGAGCGCGTACGCGCCCTCCCGTTCGCCGACCGGGGCCTGCGAGAACACCTCGCGCATCACGGAGCAGATGATCGGCGCGACCATCAGCGACACGACCATGCCGGCGATGAAGGTGGAGGAGGTGTAGACGGTGGCGGTGGCGAGCGGATCGCGCGGATCGGCGCCGTCGACCTCGAAGAGCGGTATCCATCCGAAGTACGTGGAGATCCAGCGCGACAGGGAGACCACGTGTCCCTGGAAGAAGAACAGCCCCCACAGGCCGTAGACCACCGAGGGCACGGCGGCCATCAGGTCGACGATGCTGACGAGGGTGCGGCGGAGCCGCGGCGGGGCGTACTCGGAGATGTACAGCGCCGTGCCGAGCGCCAGCGGCACGGCGAACGCGATGGCGACGAGCGCGATGAGGATCGTGCCGACGAGCACGGCCGCGATACCGAAATGGCCGCCGTCGGGCTCCCAGGTCTCGGTGGTGACGAAGCCCCACTTCGCGATCGACAGGGCCTGCCAGGCCCGATAGGTGAGAAAGCCGCCGACGAGCAGCATGATGGCCAGCACCAGGGCGCCGCCGCCCCGCAGCGCGCCCCTGAACACCCGGTCCGGGACGCCCGGATCGGCGTACAGGCGTCTCGGCGGGTCGTCCACCGGACCCAGTGGTCGCTCGTCTATTCGCGTCGTCACATGGGTCGACGCTCCTGAGGCCTGATGGACTTCTGCACACGCGCAAGTGAACGAGGTGTCCCCGAGAGGCAACTTCCGGGATTGACGTGAACGCGGCGATAGGAGGAACGCAAACGGGTCTGAACCCACCGTTGCGGCGGGTTCAGACCCTGTTGTGCATTCGCCCCCGTGGTGAACCGCCGAGCCGACGGCAGAACCGTCAGTCCATGTCCTCCCAAGCGATCACGCCGCCTGCTCCGATATCGACCAGGAGACCCCGGAATCGCTCATAGGCGGCCTGACAGGTCGAATGCCGCTCATAGGCACGCGACGACACGGCCAGCGCACCGCCGGCCGGATCACGCAACCGCCAGACCCAGCCGTTGCCTTCGGAGGTGTGGTGCACACCCCCAGGTAAGCCGACGACATCGCCGCACATTCGCTCGAACGCCGTTCGACACTCCTCGTAGCTGCGGTACGTCAGGGCCGCCACGGCGATCACCCGCCCGTTCGTGGCCGTGAGCCGCCACAGGTAACTGCCGTCTGCGGATATGTCTATTTGGCAGCGCGTGCCAGGTACGGCCGCGCCCCCCTGTCTTGCCGCCATCCATCCCCACCCCTGCGATTCCCGTTGTCAGGAAGGCCGCGCGTTTCGGACGCTGGTTCGCCCTCCGCGCGGCACCCGCAGGGTAGTGAGACACGAGTGACAACGATTGCCCTCTCTTTAATGCACTGAGCATGCTTCACCCAATGGTTGCCCCTCGTTCACATAGCTGTCCCACAGGGCCGCCCGCCGGGCCCGGTACGCGTAGGTGGCCGCCAGGTCCGCTGAAATTCGGGTCGAGTTTTCCCTTCGGTTTTCCATGGAATCGACGCAGCCGATATCCGCCCGCACTTCTCTTTAGCGGAAAAACACCGATCCCCTTCGACAACCATCGAAAGCATTCCGAAATCTCCACGCGATGAGTACGCTGCACACGTCAATTCGGGCCCGGCTACCGGGAATTGGCCGGCCATGGCATTCAGACTGGGGAATTCGCATGCGCATTTACTCTGCCGTCGCCGCCGCGTGCGGCGTCGTGGCCCTGTCCGCCCTCGCCGTTCCGGCCGCACACGCGGACGAGCAGTACGGCGACACCTACGTCACCGGGGTCGTCGTCAACAGTGGTGACCCCGTTGTCGTCGGTACGGACGCGAGAACCGTCTCGGTCGCGGTCACCGCGACCGACCCGACCGGCCTCTCGGAGATCAACGCCACGCTGTACCACGGCGCGTACGCCGCCCAGGACAGCACGGTTCCGGCCGCGACGGACTGCGCCCCCACCGCCGACGCCACCACCACCTGCACCCTGACGTTCAACCTCACCCCGGGCACCGCGCCGGCCGACGACACGCTGGCCGGCACCTGGAGCGTCAGCGCGTACGCGATCGGCGCCGACGGCGACGCCCAGTTCCTGGAGAACGCGGCCACGTTCGCCCTGAAGCGCGACAGCCGGCTGACCGTCGACGCCACCCCCGAGCCGGTGAAGTGGGGCAAGCTCCTCACCGTCAAGGGCGACGTGCGGAACGCGGACTGGGCGACCGGCGCGTTCACCGCGGCCGGGGCCGGCCAGTCCGTCGAACTCCAGTTCCGTCCCGCGGGCTGCGGCACCTGGAGCACCCTGAAGACCGCCTCCACCGCCGCCGACGGCACCGTCTCCACCACGGTCCGCGCGTACGCCGACGGCGACTACCGGTGGTCCTACGCCGGCACGGCCACGACCGCCGCCGCGGTCTCCCCGTCCGACTACGTCGACGTCCGCTGACTCCCACCCGAGCGAACCCCTGAACTACGGTGCCGGGTCACCCGCGACGGGGGCCCGGCACCACGCGCTCCGGGCAGCGCCGGAACACCGCCGCCGCCTGCACAGGCACCACGGTTCGGACGGCCTCGGCTCCGCGAGGGCGAGGCGGCCTCGGCTCCGCGAGGGCGAGGCGGCAGCGCCACGGCGCGAGAACAGGAGCCCGCCCCAAGGGACCCCACCGAGAAAACCGCCAGCCACCGACGCCCCGCCCACGCGCGGCGCGGGTCGGCCCCGAGCCGGCTCCGATCCCGGCCCGAGGATCTCCGCCAGAAACACCGCCAGCCACCGGCGCCCCGGCCACGCGCGGTGCACGCCGCGCCGGACCGGTTCCGGTCAGGTCAGGTCAGGTCAGGTCAGGTCAGGTCAGGTCAGGCCACCGCCAGCAGGATCACCAGCAGCACCGCTCCCGCCACGGCCGGTGCCACCACCTCGTACGCCCAGCGGACGGTGACCTCGCCCTGTGCGGACTCGGCCTCGCCCCGCCGCTCCAGCAGCTGCCGCAGGTCGTCCATGATCTTGTCGCTCTCCGCGCGCAACGGCCCGGACGCGCCGTCCGGCTCCCGCAGGCCCCCGAACACGCGCCCGGCGGCCGCGGTCCGTCCGCCCCGCGCGTCCGACTCCGCCCTCGTCTGCCGGCGCGCCGCCTTCTTGCGGCTCCGCAGGGAGACGGGGATCGCCCACAGCTGGTACTTCGCGCCCGACTCGACGATCACCTCGTTCGAGTAGCCGGAGCGCAGGGCGGCGATCTCCCCCCAGGGCAGCGTGATCACCCGGAACGGGTTGCGTACCCGCAGCCGGTCCTCGCCCGCGAACACCGCCGGACGCAGGGTGAACGCCACCACCAGCGGCACGAGCAGGATCAGCGCGGCCAGGGCGAGCCAGGGGGTGTGGCCATGGCCCCGGAGCAGCGCGTCGATGCCCAGCCAGCCGACGATGGCGAGCAGGAGTACGCCGCCGATCAGCGCCTGGGGCGAGCGGTAGATGCGGTCCTTGACGAGGGGCGTGGTCATGCCGCCGATTGTGCCTCAGGTGTGTGCCGTGGTGCCGTGGGGTGTGCTCCGGTGCGCGGGTGCGGGCCGTCCGCGGCGGGTCGCGCCCCCGCGGCGGCAGCCGCATATCGATACGGCCCCGCGCCCCTTCAGGGCGCGAAGCCCGCCACCCTCGAGAAGAACCGTTCCGTCGGGGTGTACAGCCGCTACGCGCGTAGATATGCTCGGGTGGTGACCATGCCCACCACCGCACCCCACGCACTTGCTGACGTCACCGCGTCCGACAGCACGCTGCGCCGCTTCCTCCACGGGCTGCCCGGCGTCGACGCGGTCGGCCTGGAGGCGCGTGCCGCCTCCCTCGGCACCCGTTCCATCAAGACCACCGCGAAGGCGTACGCCATCGACCTCGCCATCTCGATGGTCGACCTGACGACGCTGGAAGGCGCGGACACCCCGGGCAAGGTCCGGGCGCTCGGCGCCAAGGCGGTCCACCCGGACCCGACGGACCGTACGACCCCCGCCACGGCCGCCGTCTGCGTCTACCCCGACATGGTGGCCACCGCGAAGGAGGCCGTCGCCGGCTCGTCCGTCAAGGTCGCCTCCGTCGCCACCGCCTTCCCGGCCGGCCGGGCCGCGCTCGACGTCAAGCTCGCCGACGTGCGGGACGCCGTGGCCGCGGGCGCCGACGAGATCGACATGGTCATCGACCGCGGCGCGTTCCTCGCGGGGAACTACCGCAAGGTGTTCGACGAGATCGTCGCCGTGAAGGAGGCCTCGGGCGCCGCCCGGCTCAAGGTCATCTTCGAGACCGGCGAGCTGTCGACGTACGACAACATCCGCCGGGCCTCCTGGCTGGGCATGCTGGCCGGCGCCGACTTCATCAAGACCTCCACCGGCAAGGTGGCGGTGAACGCGACCCCGGCGAACACCCTGCTCATGCTGGAGGCCGTGCGCGACTTCCGCGCGCAGACCGGCGTCCAGGTCGGCGTCAAGCCCGCCGGCGGCATCCGGACCAGCAAGGACGCGATCAAGTTCCTCGTCCTGGTGAACGAGACGGCGGGCGCGGACTGGCTGGACAACCACTGGTTCCGCTTCGGCGCCTCCTCGCTCCTGAACGACCTGCTGATGCAGCGTCAGAAGCTGGCCACCGGCCGCTACTCCGGCCCCGACTACGTGACGGTGGACTGATCACCATGGCCAAGGAAAAGATGACCACCGCATTCGAGTACGCACCGGCGCCCGAGTCCCGCTCCGTCGTCGACATCGCGCCCTCCTACGGCCTCTTCATCGACGGCGAGTTCACCGACGCGGCCGACGGCAAGGTCTTCAAGACCGTCAGCCCCAGCACCGAGGAAGTCCTCTCCGAGGTCGCCCGGGCCGGTGCCGAGGACGTCGACCGGGCCGTCGGCGCCGCCCGCAAGGCCTTCGAGAAGTGGTCCGCGCTGCCGGGCTCCGAGCGCGCCAAGTACCTCTTCCGCATCGCCCGGATCATCCAGGAGCGCAGCCGTGAGCTGGCCGTCCTGGAGACGCTGGACAACGGCAAGCCCATCAAGGAGACCCGCGACGCCGACCTCCCCCTGGTCGCCGCGCACTTCTTCTACTACGCGGGCTGGGCCGACAAGCTCGACCACGCGGGCTTCGGTGCGAACCCGCGGCCCCTCGGCGTCGCCGGCCAGGTCATCCCCTGGAACTTCCCGCTCCTGATGCTGGCGTGGAAGATCGCCCCGGCGCTGGCCACCGGCAACACGGTCGTCCTCAAGCCGGCGGAGACCACGCCGCTGTCGGCCCTCTTCTTCGCGGACATCTGCCGTCAGGCGGGTCTGCCCAGGGGCGTCGTCAACATCCTCCCCGGCTACGGCGACGCGGGCGCCGCGCTCGTCGCCCACCCGGACGTGAACAAGGTCGCCTTCACCGGCTCCACCGCCGTCGGCAAGGAGATCGCGCGCACGGTCGCCGGCAGCCGCAAGAAGCTCACCCTCGAACTGGGCGGCAAGGGCGCGAACATCGTCTTCGACGACGCTCCGATCGACCAGGCCGTCGAGGGCATCGTCACCGGCATCTTCTTCAACCAGGGCCAGGTCTGCTGCGCGGGCAGCCGTCTGCTGGTCCAGGAGTCGATCCACGACGAGCTGCTGGACTCCCTGAAGCGCCGCCTGTCCACCCTTCGCCTCGGCGACCCGCTGGACAAGAACACCGACATCGGCGCGATCAACTCCGCGGAGCAGCTCGCGCGCATCACCTCCCTCGTCGAGCAGGGCGAGGCGGAGGGCGCCGAGCGCTGGTCCCCGGCCTGCGAGATCCCCTCCGCCGGCTACTGGTTCGCCCCGACGCTCTTCACGAACGTCACCCAGGCCCACACCGTCGCCCGCGACGAGATCTTCGGCCCGGTCCTGTCGGTCCTGACCTTCCGCACGCCCGACGAGGCCGTGGCGAAGGCCAACAACACGCCCTACGGCCTGTCCGCCGGCATCTGGACCGAGAAGGGCTCGCGGATCCTCGCCGTCGCGAACAAGCTGCGCGCGGGCGTGATCTGGTCCAACACGTTCAACAAGTTCGACCCCACCTCGCCGTTCGGCGGGTACAAGGAGTCGGGCTTCGGCCGCGAGGGCGGTCGTCACGGCCTGGAGGCGTACCTCGATGTCCGATAAGTCCGAGCAGCAGCGCCTGAGCGTCTTCAAGACCTACAAGCTGTACGTCGGGGGCAAGTTCCCCCGCAGCGAGAGCGGCCGGGTGTACGAGGTGACCGACTCGAAGGGCAACTGGCTGGCCAACGCGCCGCAGTCGAGCCGCAAGGACGCCCGGGACGCGGTCGTCGCCGCGCGCAAGGCGTTCGGCGGCTGGTCCGGGGCCACGGCCTACAACCGCGGCCAGGTCCTCTACCGCGTCGCGGAGATGCTGGAGGGCCGCCGGGACCAGTTCACGCGCGAGGTCGCGGACGCGGAGGGCCTCGGCAGGTCCAAGGCGGCCGCGGTCGTGGACGCGACCATCGACCGCTGGGTCTGGTACGCGGGCTGGACCGACAAGATCGCCCAGGTGATCGGGGGCGGCAACCCGGTCGCGGGCCCGTTCTTCAACCTCTCCTCCCCCGAGCCGACCGGTGTGGTGGCGGTCCTGGCCCCGCAGGAGTCGTCGTTCCTGGGCCTGGTGTCCGTGGTCGCGCCCGTGATCGCGACCGGCAACACGGCGGTCGTCGTCGCCAGTGCGAAGTCCCCGCTCCCGGCCCTCTCCCTGGCCGAGGTGCTCGCCACCTCCGACGTCCCCGGCGGAGTGGTCAACGTCCTCTCCGGCCGTACGGCGGAGATCGCGGCGCCGCTCGCCGCCCACCAGGACGTCAACGCGATCGACCTCGCGGGCGCCGACGAGGCGCTGGCGAAGGAGCTGGAGATCGCGGCGGCCGACAACCTCAAGCGCGTGCTTCGTCCACAGCCTGTGGACGACTGGACGCGGACCCCGGGCACCGACCGCATGACGGCGTTCCTGGAGACGAAGACGGTCTGGCACCCGACGGGGGCGCTGGGCGCGTCGGGGTCCTCCTACTGATTCGCGTCCGTGCGTGGGGAACCGCGGGCCGGCCGTGGCCGGTCGCGCAGTTCCCCGCGCCCTTACGGGGCGCTCAACTCCCCGCGTTCCCCAGCGCCTGCCCCAGCACCGGCATCGCCCCGACCGACGGGGCCTGCGCCACCGGCCCCGTCACCATCTTCGACGTCAGCGGCTGGAAGTCCGCCACCTGCGTCCCCACCCCGTTGTCCAGGGGGTCGACACCCGTGCCCGCCAGCGGGTTGGGCTTCAGCCCCGCCACCGGCCCCGTGACATACGGCAGTACGGCCCCCAGCGCCTGCAGGCCCGCCTTCGGGTCGATGTGACCGAGCGAGGTGGGCCGGGTCCGCACCAAGGGGTCCATGACGTGCTGGGTGTCCGCGGCGGCCGTCGCGGCGCCCGCGCCGAGCGCGACGCCTGCCGTGGCGAGTGCGACCAGGGCGCGTTGGGCGGTCGGAGTCGGGGAGGGCACGGTTCGGGCCATTGCTGATGCCACCTTCGAATGCGCAGAGTAATCAGGTCAGCACTCAGGGTAGTTGAGGTGTGACTCACGCTCCAAAGCCGACCCGCGGGGTCGGCAGGAGGCCCCCCATGCGTCAAACTGGTGTTCCGTGAGCCTTCATCTCCCGTCCCCCGCCCGTGTCGTGCTGCTGTGCGGCCCCTCCGGCTCGGGCAAGTCACTCGTCGCCGCCCGTTCCGGGCTGCCCGTGCTGCGCCTCGACGACTTCTACAAGGAGGGCGACGACCCCACCCTGCCGCTGGTGGCGGGGAGTTCGGACATCGACTGGGACCACCCGGAGTCCTGGGACGCGGAGGTCGCGGTCGAGGCCATCGCCCGGCTCTGCGCCACGGGGTCGACGCCGGTGCCGGTGTACGACATCGCGCTGAGCGCCCGTACCGGCGAGGAGACGGTGCACATCGGCCGTACCCCGCTGTTCATCGCGGAGGGCATCTTCGCCGCCGAGATCGTGGAGCGCTGCCGGGAGCTGGGGCTGCTGGCCGACGCGCTCTGCCTGAGCCGGGGCCCGATGCGGACCTTCCGGCGGCGCTTCCTGCGCGACCTCAAGGAGGGCCGCAAGTCGGTGCCGTTCCTGCTGCGCCGCGGCTGGCGGCTGATGCGCGCGGAGCGGGCGATCGTGGGCCGCCAGGTGTCCCTGGGCGCGCACCCGTGCGACCGGGACGAGGCGCTGGGCCGGCTGGCGGCGGCCGCCGTCGGGCGCCACGGGACAGCGAAGACCACCGCAACCACCATTTGAGCGACCACGACGGCGAGCGGCCACGACGGCGAGCAACCACGTCCGCGAGAGCGGCACCGGTTCAGGCGTAAAAGGGCGCGGGACTGGATGGACCCCCCGGCCCTCCAGTCCCGCTCCCCCGTCGCTCCGCCGAACACCCCCGTGTCCCCCGTGGCGGAGCTCCCCCGTGCTTTCCCCCGCGAGTCCCCCCGGACTCGCTTCCCCCGTGGGCCCTGACTCGCGTCCCCCGTGAGTCCTCCCGGGCCCTCCCCGTCGGGATCCCCCCGGATCCCCTTACCTTCAGGCGACAAGCTCCCCGAAGGCGTTCTCCTCGTCACGGCCGAAGCTGAGGACCTCGTCCTCGCGCAGCCGGCGGAGCGACCGCCAGATGCTGGACTTCACCGTGCCGACACTGATGTCGAGGATCTCCGCGATCTCCGGGTCCGTGCGGCCCTCGTAGTAGCGCAGGACCAGCATGGTGCGCTGGAGTTCGGGGAGCCGGGCCAGCGCCTGCCACAGGACCGCGCGCAGTTCGGTGCCGCTCATCGCGTCCGTGTCGCCGGGCGTCTCCGGCAGTTCCTCGGTCGGGTACTCGTTGAGCTTGCGGCGCCGCCAGGCGCTGATGTGCAGGTTGGTCATCGTGCGCCGCAGGTAACCGCCCACGGCCGCCTTGTCGCTGATCCGGTCCCACGCCTTGTACGTCGAGAACAGCGCGCTCTGCAGCAGGTCCTCGGCCTCGAAGCGGTCACCGGTCAGGTGGTAGGCGGTCGCGTACAGGGAGGCGCGGCGCTCCTGGACGTAGGCGGTGAACTCCGCCTCGGTCAGCGAGCGACGCTCCCCCGTGTCCTCCCCGTACGCGGATGCCCCGGCCGTGCCCAGAGCGGCTACCGCCGCGGGCTCCCCCGTGAGGCCGTCGACCACCGTCATGAAGGCGGTGTGCTGACGTCCGGTGCCGCGAGCGCACCCCCGCCCGCTCACGGCACCGGACTTCTCGGAACCCCGGGACACGTCGTGCAGGCGCGTGATCACTGCGCTGGTGCTGTGGCCGTGCAGCGTGTTCATCTCGCGCCCCCCGTCGTGGACTTCCGGTAGTTCGGCTTGCTCAGGCCGCTCGCCGCGTTCCGCTCGCCTGCCTGTGCCGAGAACTCTGCCGGGCCACCTTCACGGCCGTATCCGCCGACTGTCACAGACCTGTCACAGGGGTTCGGCACAGAGAGTCCACACAAGATGCACAGATGGTGGCGCTAGAGAGGTTTGCGGGCGGCTACCAGCCGCACAGGTCGTACGACAGGCCCCGCATGGGCCAGAATGAGCCCGTGCCTTCCCTGTTGCTGATCGAGGACGACGACGCCATCCGTACGGCCCTGGAGCTCTCACTGACGCGCCAGGGGCACCGGGTGGCCACCGCTGCGACCGGTGAGGACGGTCTGAAGCTGTTGCGCGAGCAGCGGCCCGATCTGATCGTCCTCGACGTCATGCTGCCCGGCATCGACGGGTTCGAGGTGTGCCGGCGGATCCGGCGCACGGACCAGTTGCCGATCATTCTGCTGACCGCGCGCAGCGACGACATCGACGTGGTGGTCGGGCTGGAGTCCGGTGCCGACGACTATGTCGTCAAACCCGTGCAGGGCCGGGTGCTAGACGCCCGGATCCGGGCCGTGCTGCGCCGCGGGGAGCGGGAGTCCAGCGACTCGGCGACCTACGGCAACGTCGTCATCGACCGGTCCGCGATGACCGTGACGAAGAACGGCGAGGATCTCCAGCTGACGCCGACCGAGCTGCGGCTGCTGCTCGAACTGAGCCGGCGGCCCGGACAGGCGCTGTCCCGGCAGCAGTTGCTGCGGCTGGTCTGGGAGCACGACTACCTCGGTGACTCCCGGCTCGTGGACGCCTGTGTGCAGCGGCTGCGCGCCAAGGTGGAGGACGTGCCCTCCTCGCCGACCCTGATCCGTACCGTGCGTGGTGTCGGCTACCGCCTGGACGCCCCTCAGTGACGGACCGGCAGGGGGGTTTCCGCGGCTGGGCCGCGGATCGCAAGGGGGCCATGTCCAGGCTGCGTTTCACCAGTCTGCGGCTGCGGCTCGTCGTGGTCTTCGGGCTCGTCGCGCTGACCGCGGCCGTGTCCGCGTCCGGCATCGCGTACTGGCTGAACCGCGAGGCCGTGCTCACCCGTACCCAGGACGCGGTGCTGCGCGACTTCCAGCAGGAGATGCAGAACCGCGCCGGCGTGCTGCCCATCCATCCCAGCCAGGACGAACTCCAGCGCACGGCCGGGCAGATGGCCAACAGCAGTCAGCGCTTCAGCGTGTTACTGGTCGGCCAGGACCCGGACGGCAAGACGGTGTACGGCAGTTCGGACGGGCTGAGCGCGTTCGCGCTCGACGACGTCCCCCGGTCGCTGCGCGAGGCCGTCGCCAAGCAGCAGAAGCTGACCGACTCCGACAAGTCGGCGTACCACCTGTACTGGCAGCGGGTCGTCGACCACGGCACGCCGTACCTGGTGGCCGGGACGCGGCTGATCGGCGGCGGGCCGACCGGCTACATGATGAAGTCCCTGGAGCCGGAGGCGAAGGACCTCAACTCGCTGGCGTGGTCGCTCGGGATCGCCACCGGGCTCGCGCTCATCGGCTCGGCGCTGCTCGCGCAGGCCGCCGCCACCACCGTGCTGAAGCCCGTGCACCGGCTGGGCGTCGCCGCGCGGCGGCTCGGCGAGGGCAGGCTGGACACCCGGCTGCGGGTGTCGGGGACGGACGAACTCGCCGATCTCTCGCGGACGTTCAACGACGCGGCCGAGGCGCTGGAGAAACGGGTCGACGACATGGCCGCGCGGGACGACGCCTCGCGCCGCTTCGTCGCCGACATGAGCCATGAACTCCGCACGCCGCTCACCGCGATCACCGCCGTGACCGAGATCCTGGAGGAGGAACTGGAGGCGGAGTCGGGGTCGATGGACCCGATGATCGAGCCCGCCGTCCGGCTGGTCGTCAGCGAGACGCGCCGCCTCAACGACCTCGTCGAGAACCTGATGGAGGTCACCCGCTTCGACGCCGGTACGGCCCGGCTGGTCCTCGACGACGTCGACATCGCCGACCAGATCACCGCCTGCATCGACGCCCGCGCCTGGCTGGACGCGGTGGACCTGGACGCCGAGCGCGGTGTCCACGCCCGTCTCGACCCGCGCCGCCTCGACGTCATCCTCGCCAACCTGATCGGCAACGCGCTCAAGCACGGCGGTTCGCCGGTGCGGGTGTCGGTGCGCATGGACCAGGGAGAAGGCGGCGACCTGGTGATCGCCGTACGCGACCACGGTCCGGGCATCCCCGAGGACGTCCTGCCGCACGTCTTCGACCGGTTCTACAAGGCGAGCGCCTCCCGGCCGCGTTCCGAGGGCAGCGGCCTGGGCCTGTCCATCGCCACGGAGAACGCCCGTATCCACGGCGGCACGATCACCGCCGCCAACTCCCCCGAGGGCGGCGCGGTGTTCACCCTGCGGCTGCCCCGGGACGCCTCCACGCTGACCGAGGAGAGCCAGGACGCCGGGGAGAAGGACGCCTGATGCACGGACGAAGACTCCTGGCCGTCGCCGGACTGGCGCTCGCGCTCTCCGGGTGCGGGATCCGGGCCACCGAGGTGCCCACCGACTTCGGTGGGGCGCCCTCGCGGGTGCCGTGCTCGATGACCCAGCCGGATCTGTCGGCGCAGTCCGCGCGCGGGGTGCCGGTGCAGGTTTTCCTGCTGTGCGGCTCCTCGCTGGTGACCGTGGACCGGGAGGTGCGGGTCCCGGAGGGCACGGCGGACGCGCAGCGGCGGGTGATCGTCGCCCAGGGGCTCCTGGACGAGCTCGCGGAGACGCCCACGGCCGCCGAGAAGGCGGCGGGCTACACCACCTACGTGCGCGGCGGGATGTCGGTGGTCGGACCCCGGCCCCGGGACCCCGAGGACACGCTGCGGCTCAGTACGTCGCCGGCGCAGCTGACGTCGTACGCGCTGGGCCAGATCGTGTGCACGCTCTCTGACTCGGCCGCGGCCGAGGGCGACGGGTCGGTGATCCTGGGCGGGCCGGGGCGGGAGCCGTTGCTGCGGTACGAGTGCACGGACGCGGTGCGGAACTCTCCGAGCGGGAACCGGCCGCCGGCCAGTGAGGTTTCTTCTGGGTGAGGGGTGTTCGGGCGCCTGATGGGGTGCCGGGGAGGGTCGTGCGGCGGGTGCGGGTCGGTGGGGGCTGGTCGCGCCCACGCGGCGCAGCCGCATGTCGATACGGCCCCGCGCCCCTGACGGGGCGCTCTGCGTACCGTGTGTTCGAGGCCTCACACCCGTATCCGGAACCGTTCGTGTGCGCGGGCGCGTCTACGGGGGCGTGCAGCGTCAAGGCTCCATCGGCGGCAGCGCCGCGATCCGCGTCCGTGTGACAGGGGGTGTCCTCCTTGTCGCACATCTCGCGTTCGTCGCCTGGCTGATGCTGCGGCCGCTGGACGTGCCGTGGGTGATGCCCGCCAACCTGCACCCGTTCGCCGGTATCCGCGCCGACCTGGCGCTGGGGCCGCGCGAGGCGGCCCACCGGATCGGTGAGGGCCTGGCGCTGCTCGCCCCGCTGGGCGTGCTGCTCCCGATGGTGCACGGCCGGCTCCGCGTCTCCCCGCTCGCCTCCCTGATCCGTACCGCCGCCGCGGGCGCCCTGATCTCGCTCGGCATAGCCCTGTTGCAGACCGGGGTGCCGGGACGGGTGGTGGACGTCGACTCGATCGTCCTCAACACGGTCGGCGTGATCGTCGCGCATCTGGCGGTGGTCCCGGCGGCCCGCTCCCGGCTCCGCAGGCGGCGTGCGCGGCGGAGGCCCGCGGCCCTTCTCCAGGAGGACGTGGCTCAGGGTCGCACCCCGACGATTCCCAGGGTCGGGATCGCCCCGTAGAGCGACGCTTCGACCCGGTTCGTCTCCGTACCGTTGAGGGCAGATGAGGGGCCGCACGGGCCGCCTCGACCGGACGCTCACAGCGGCCGGCACCCACAGCACCGGACACTCACAAAGGAGACGCGGATGTCCAGGCTCGCCCGCCCCACCCATGGCCGCATGATCGGCGGAGTGTGCGCCGCGCTGGCCCGGCGCTTCGGCACCTCCGCGACGACGATGCGGGTGATCTTCCTGCTGTCCTGCCTGCTGCCGGGTCCGCAGTTCCTGCTCTACATCGCGCTGTGGATCCTCCTCCCCTCGGAGGAGAAGGCCACCGCCTGGTAACACCCGGGCACGACACCGCCGTTGGGGCGCGCCGGAGGAATCCGGTGCGCCCCAACGGCGTTGCCGATCGGCCGGGGAGAGGTCAGCCGAGCGGAATCCCGTTCACCGGCAGGCCGTGGGTGGGCATGCCCTGGACCGGCAGGCCGCCGAGGAGGCCGGCGACGGGCTTGGTCGGGCCACCGGCGAGAAGCTGCTCGGCGGCCGGCTGGGCGGTGGCAAGACCGGCGGCGAGGGCGGTCCGCCCCTGCGCCAGGGCCTCACCGGCCCCCGGCAGGGCCTTGGAGACGTTCTCGGCCGGCAGCGTCTTGGTGACGGTGTCCAGGGCCTGCGAGGAGTCCGGGACGGCCGGGGCCGCGTTGGCCGCGCCCGCGCCGACGGCGGCGAAGGCGGCACCGAGAGCGGCGACACCGAGGGTCTTGGCAGCAGACTGCTTCATCGTTGATTGCGTCCTTGGAATACGGTGACGGGGATTTTTAAAAACGCGCTGAGCGGTCCACGACCGTAAACATGCCGGACCACCCACCGCAAACACCGAAATGCGGACGGCCGGCCGGATCCCGTCCGCTTTCCGAACCCCGTCAGGTCACTCGATCAACCCTGCGGATCGACAGAACCGCTGGTGGAGGCGGTCTGCTGGAACAGCCATTCGGATTTCAGCTCCGCATAGCCCGGCTTGACGACGTCATTGATCATGGCGAGTCGTTCATCGAAAGGAATGAACGCTGATTTCATCGCATTGACGGAGAACCACTGCAGATCATCGAGCGTGTAACCGAACGCCTCGACGAGATGCTCGAATTCCCGGCTCATGCTGGTCCCGGACATCAGCCGGTTGTCCGTGTTCACGGTGGCCCGGAAGTGCAGCCGGCGCAGCAGCCCGATCGGGTGCTCGGCGTAGGAGTCGGCGGCCCCGGTCTGGAGGTTGGAGCTGGGGCACAGCTCCAGCGGGATCCGCTTGTCACGGACATAGGAGGCGAGGCGGCCGAGCTTGACCGTGCCGTCCTCGTGGACCTGGATGTCGTCGATGATCCGCACGCCGTGCCCGAGCCGGTCGGCGCCGCACCACTGGAGGGCCTGCCAGATCGACGGCAGTCCGAAGGCCTCGCCGGCGTGGATGGTGAAGTGGTTGTTCTCGCGCTTGAGGTACTCGAAGGCGTCGAGGTGCCGGGTGGGCGGGTAGCCGGCCTCGGCGCCGGCGATGTCGAAGCCGACGACGCCCAGGTCCCGGTAGCGGTTGGCCAGCTCGGCGATCTCCAGGGAGCGGGCCGCGTGCCGCATGGCGGTGAGCAGGGCGCCGACCCGGATCCGCCGGCCGCCCTCCCTGGCGAGCGCCTCGCCCTGCCGGAAGCCCTCGTTGACGGCCTCGACGACCTCTTCGAGGGACAGGCCCCTCTCGAGGTGCTGCTCGGGCGCATACCGCACCTCGGCGTATACGACGCCGTCCTCGGCGAGGTCCTCCGCGCACTCGCGCGCGACCCGCACCAGGGCGTCCCGGGTCTGCATGACCCCGACGGTGTGCGAGAAGGTCTCCAGGTACCGCTCCAGCGAACCGGAGTCGGCGGCCTCCCGGAACCAGACACCGAGCTTGCCCGGATCGGACTCGGGAAGCCCTGCGTACCCGGTCTCCCGGGCGAGGTCGGCGACGGTACCGGGGCGCAGACCGCCGTCCAGATGGTCGTGCAGCAGAACCTTCGGTGCCCGGCGGATCTGCTCCGGCGTCGGGGTGTTCGCGATGCTCTGGCTCGTCATTTCCGCACTGTAACTCCTACGCGCGTAGATCGCTCGGTACTCGGCGCATTCCGTTTCCCGTCGATACGCAACGGTGACCGCACGGACGGGTCGCGTACATCGCTTCTTCTGACACTGTTCTGTCATGGCACAGCAATCGACGCCGGTCCGAACGGCCAGGCTGGGCAGGGCAGTCGGCCAGGAGCCGACGACGGTGAGCGGAGCGGTCCTGCTGCTCCCGGGCGGTGAGGAGGTCTCCGCCCGCAAGCCGTCCCTCGTATGGGCGACCCCCTTCGTCCGCGCACTCGGGCGCCGGCTCGCCCGGGACGGCCGGGACGAGGGGCTGGCCGCGCACATCGTCCACTACCGCTATCGCGGCTGGAACGGCGACGAGGCGCATCTCGCGGGGGACGCGAACTGGGCGGCCGACGAGGTGGTACGGCGGTACGGAGATGTCCCGGTGTGCCTGCTGGGTCTGGGCATGGGCGGCCGGGCCGCGCTGCGCGCGGGCGGCCACGAGGCCGTCAACTCCGTCGTCTCCATCGCCCCCTGGCTGCCGGAGGCGGACGAGGCGGCGCCCGAGGAACCGGTACGGCAGCTGGTGGGGCGCCGGGTGCTGATCGTGCACGGCACGAACGACGAACGGACCGATCCGGAGCAGTCGTTCCGGCTGGCGGCGCGGGCGAAGAAGGCGAACCGGGAGGTGTGCCGGTTCGAGGTGCACTCGGACGGGCACGGGCTGCATCAGCACCGGGACGAAGTCCTCGCTCTCGCTTCGGACTTCGTCATGGGGGCGTTGTTCGGGTACGCGGTTTCCCGGCCGGTGGAGGATGCGCTGGCTGCGCCGCCGCCTATCGGGTTGCGGATGCCGCTTGCGGCGGGCTTCGGGCGGTCGCTTCGTAAGGGCTGATGTCCGGTTGGGAGTGCGGGTCGTGGGTGTCTGCTCGCGCCCACGCGGCGGTAGCCGCATATCGGATGCAGCCCCGCGCCCCTGAAGGGGCGCGCTGTGCCCTAGGTGGGGAGCAGGTTGCCCCTTCTCGACAGCAGGAAGCGCTTGAAGGCCGTCACCGGGGGCGTGTCCGGATGGCCCTGGAGCCATGCCACGCCGATCTCCCTCGCCGCCCTCGGCGCCGTGACCGTCAGTTCCACGACTCCCGGGCGGGGAAACGCGGGTGGGGGGAGCAACGCAACCCCCAGCCCGGCCGCCACCAAACCCCTCAAGGTCTCCGCCTCCTCCCCCTCGAAGGCGATCCGCGGGCGGAAGCCGGCCTCCTTGCACAGGTCGTCGGTGATGCGGCGCAGGCCGTAGCCCGGTTCCAGGGTCACGAACGTCTCGTCGGCCGCTTCGGCGAGGCGGATGCGCTTACGGGCGGCCAGGGGGTGGTCCGCGGGAACCACCAAACGCAGCTTCTGTTCGTCCAGGCGCCGGGCGACCAGGTCGGGGGCGTCCGGCACCGGGGAGGTGAGGCACAGGTCCAGCTCACCCGCCCGGAGCTTCTCGATCATCGCCTCGCCGTAGTTCTGGACGAGGCTGAAGCGGACCCGGGGATGGTCGACGCGGAAGGCCTGGAGGAGGCCGGGGACCGTCTCCGCGCCCATCGTGTGCAGGAAGCCGAAGGCGACCTTGCCGGTGGTGGGGTCGGCGTCGCCGCGTACCTCGTCGGCGGCGCGCTGGACCTCGGCGAGGGCGCGTTCGACCGAGGTGAGGAAGGTGCGGCCGGCGGGGGTGAGGGAGACCGTGCGGCCGTGCCGGGTGAAGAGGCCGACGCCGAGGTCCTGCTCCAGGCGGGCCATCGCACGCGAGAGGGTGGACTGCGGGACGCCGAGCTCCTGCGCGGCCCCGGTGACATGCTCCGTGCGGGCCACGCCGGCGAAGTACGCGAGGCGTGGAGCCAGCAACATCGTCATGTCTTCTGTGTCACTGTCCGGTGACAGGCGCTTCGCTGACCTCTGCTGATGCTCCATGGGAACGATTATGGCGATTCCATGCATTGGACGGATCAAAAAGGGGTCCGTACGTTCGAGGTATGTCTCCCGCCAGTACCGGGGCGTCCACCGCCATGGACGCCGCAGCGACCGCCCCCGTCTCCGACACCTCCGACTCCCGTATGGCCCCGGGCGGCCCCGGCTACCGCCGGATGAGCTTCGCCCTCTTCCTCGCCGGTGTCGCGACCTTCGCCCTCCTCTACTCCACGCAGGCGCTGCTGCCGCTGATCTCGGACGGCTTCGGGGTGAGCGCGAGCGACGCGAGCTGGACGGTGGCGGCGGCGACCGGCGGTCTGGCGCTGTTCGTCATCCCGATGAGCGCCCTGTCCGAGCGTTTCGGGCGTCGTACGGTCATGACCGCGTCGCTGGCGGTGGCGGTGACCGTGGGTCTGCTGGTCCCCTTCGCGCCGTCGCTGGGCGTGCTGGTGGTGCTGCGCGGCATCCAGGGCGCCGCGCTGGCCGGGCTGCCGGCCTCGGCGCAGGCCTACCTGGCCGAGGAGGTCCGCCCGAGGGCACTGGTCACGGCGATAGGCCTGTTCGTCGCGGGCAACAGTGTCGGCGGGATGAGCGGCCGGGTCATCACCGGCTGGGTCGCGCAGGAGTGGGGCTGGCGGATCGCGGTGGGTGTCATCGGCGTGATCGCGGTCGGCTGCGCGGTGGCCTTCCGGCTGCTCCTCCCGGCCCCGCGGCACTTCAGGGCGGGCTCGCTGCACCCGCGCCGGCTGCTCGGCACGGTCCGCGACCATCTGGCCAACCCGCTGCTGCGCCGCCTGTACGCGATCGGCGCGCTGTTCATGACCGTCTTCGGCGGCGTGTACACGGTGATCGGCTACCGCCTGACCGAGGCACCGTTCTCGCTCCCGCAGGGCATCATCGGCTCGATCTTCCTGGTCTACCTGGTGGGCACGGTCTCCGCGTCGACGGCGGGCCGTCTGGTCGGCCGGCTCGGCCGCCGGGGCGCCCTCTACCTGGGCGGCGGCACCACGGCCGCCGGCCTCATCCTCTCCCTGGCCGACTCGCTCCCCCTGGTCCTGCTGGGCCTCGTCCTGATCACCGCGGGCTTCTTCGCGGGCCACGCGGTGGCCTCCTCGGCGGTCAGCAAGACGGCCACCCACGGCCGGGCCCAGGCCTCCGCCATCTACCAGTCCGCGTACTACATCGGCTCCAGCGCGGGCAGTACGGTGGGCGCGCTGGCCTTCCACGCGAGCGGCTGGTCGGGAACGGTGGGGGTGGCCCTGCTGGCGATCGCGGGCGTGGTGGCCATCACGGTGCTGGGCTCGGTGGCGGCTCGACGGCAGGTCATGGCCACCGCTCACTGACACCGCGCGAAAAGCAGGATGATGACCACACAGACCGACCGTGTCGACCACGAGCTGATCCGGGCGGCGGCGCACGTCGCGGCCACCCGCTGCCGGGGCGACAACCACACCATGGCGGCTGCGGCCCGCGCCCGGGACGGCCGGATCGTCACCGCGGTGAACGCCTATCACTTCACCGGAGGCCCCTGCGCGGAGCTGGTCCTGATCGGCACCGCTGCCGCCCAGGGCGCCTATGACCTGGACACCATCGTCGCCGTGGGTGACCGCGACCGAGGCGTCGTGCCCCCCTGCGGCCGCTGCCGCCAGGTCCTTCTTGACTACTTCCCAGCCCTTAAGGTCATCGTCGGGACACCCGACGGCCTCCGGACGGTGCCCGTCACCGACCTGCTTCCCGAAAGCTACGTCTGGGCGGACCACCAGGTCGACGCCGAGGAGAGCGCACCACCCGGCACGAGCTGACGCCCCACCTCCGGTCCCCTGTTCGGACCCCGTTGTCAGTGGTCGCCGGGCTCCCAGCATCTGCTCATGTCCGTGAAGCGACTGGTCTGACCTGGTCTTTTCCGCACTCCGGGGGCCATTGTCAGTCCCCTGCGGTAGCTTCCAAGTGCTGGAGCGCAACGGCGCGCGGACAGGAACGGCCACAGGGGTGGGTGGACGGAAATGAGCAACAGCACGGCGACGGCGGAGCTGGACGTCGCACTGGAGAAGTACCGGACCGAGCTGACCGGGTACTGCTACCGGATGCTCGGCTCGTCGTTCGAGGCCGAGGACGCCGTCCAGGACACCCTGGTGCGGGCCTGGCGGAGCTACGACAAGTTCGAGGGCCGCTCCAGTCTGCGGTCGTGGCTGTACCGGATCGCGACCAACGTCTGCCTGGACATGCTGTCCGCGGGCAACAAGCGGGCCCGTCCGATGGACCTCTCCGAGTCGACCCCGCTCGCCCGGGCGGCGCTGTCGCCCCGGCCCGACAACACCTGGCTGGAGCCGGTGCCGGACGCGCGGGTGCTGCCCACCGTGGAGGACCCGGCGGAGGCGGCCGTGGCCAAGGAGTCCGTCCGTCTGGCCTTCATGGCCGCGCTGCAGCAGCTGCCGCCCAAGCAGCGGGCGGTGCTGATCCTGCGCGAGGTGCTGGCCTGGAAGGCCAACGAGGTGGCCGAACTGCTCGGCACCACCGTCGCCTCGGTCAACAGCGCCCTGCAGCGGGCCCGGGCCACCCTGGCCGAGCAGCAGCAGTCGGGCGCCGCCGCCGACGTCTCCGACCCGCTCGACGAGGAACAGCAGAAGCTCCTGGAGCGCTATGTCGCGGCCTTCGAGGGCTACGACATGACGGCGCTGACGGCGCTCCTCCACGAGGACGCCATCATGACGATGCCGCCGTTCGACCTGTGGCTCGTCGGCCACGAGGACATCGCCGGCTTCATGACCACCTTCGGCTCGGCCTGCGAGGGCTCGCGGCTGTTCCCGGTCCAGGTCAACGGCCTGCCCGGGTTCGCCCAGTACAAGCCCGACCCGGACACCGGCGGCTGGAGCCCCTGGGCGGTCCAGGTCCTGGAGATCTCAGACGGCCGGCTGACCGGGTTCCACTTCTTCCTCGACACCAAGCGCTGGTTCCCGCTCTTCGACCTCCCCCTCCACCTGGAGGCGAAGCCCGAGGAAGCGGAGGAGGGAGCGTAGGGCGGGGTCGGGGTCCCGCAGCCGTATCCGCCCACCGGCCCGGCGGGCGGTCAGCTCCAGCCGGGCCAGCAGATCGACGGCCGCCAGTCCGGGCGGCCCGATCCCGGCGACATCGCAGACGACGATCCCGGTCGCGCCGCCCGCCAGCAGTGCCCGCACCTCGGCACACAGCCCGGCCACCGCGTCCTCGGCGACCGGGCCGGGCAGTACGAGCACGGCGGGGGGCATGGCATCCACGAACCGGTAGACCGCCGTCGGCTCGACAACTCATCGGTAGGGTGCCGGGCTTCCGTACGGTCGTCGCGCAGATCACAGGGATCGCGACGTTGACCTGCACCTGACCGCCCCCCGAGGGTTAGCTGCATGTCCCACGGATCAGCCAAGCCCTGCCCACCCGACGGTCTCCTCCCCCGCGAGGGGGTCCCGTGCAGGGGGTGCTGAGCGGCTTCGCGGTGATCGCGATCGTCATCGGGGTGGGATACGTCCTCGGCCGCGGCGGCCACCTCGGGGTCAACGGCCGCGAGGTCCTGACCAAACTGGCCTTCCACGTCGCCTCCCCCGCCCTGCTCTTCACCACGCTGGCGAAGGCCGACCTGGCGGTGATCTTCTCCAGCCGCCTCCTGGTGACGGCCCTGAGCACGGCAGCGGCGGCGGGCGTGTTCGTGGCGGTGGGTGCCGGGCGCCACTGGGGCGTGGGGCGCACCACCATCGGTGCGCTGTGCTCCAGCTACGTCAACTCCGGCAACCTGGGCATCCCAATCGCGGTGTACGTGCTGGGCGACGCGTCCCTGGTGGCCCCGGTCCTGCTCTTCCAGGTGGTCATCGTGACCCCGGTCGCCCTGACCATCCTGGACCTGTCGGGCATGGGCGAGAAGGGCCCCTGGTGGCGCCGGCTCCTCGCCCCGCTCCGCAACCCGATAGCCGTCGGCTCCCTCACCGGGGTCCTGGTGTCGGCGCTCGGGATCCGTCTCCCCGGCCCGGTGATGGACCCCTTGACCCTGATCGGCAACATGTCGGTCCCAGCGGTGCTGCTCGCGTTCGGCATCTCCCTGCACGGCAGCACCCCGCCCGGCCGGGGCCGCGACCGCCACCCGGTGTTCCTCTCGGTGGCCCTGAAGTCGGTGGGCCAGCCGCTGATCGCCTGGGCCCTGGCGTCAGCGGTCTTCGACCTCCACGGCGCCCCCTTGCTGGACGTCACGGTGACCTCGGCCCTCCCGGCCGCGCAGAACCTCTACACCTACGCCAGCACCTACCACGTGGGCGAGGAACTGGCCCGGGACTCGATCCTGCTGTCCACGGTGCTGGCGGTACCGGTACTGGTCGTGGTGGCGGCGCTGCTGGGGTGACGGACCGTCAGGCGATGCGTTCCAGCACGACGGGGGACGCCGTGAACTCGGTGCCCGCCGCCGCGATGTCGTACGAGCCCTCCACCGACTGGAGTGCGTACTCGAAGCGGTCCGGGGTGTCGGTGTGCAGGGTCAGCAGGGGCTGGCCCGCCGTGACCGTGTCGCCGGGCTTGGCGTGGAGTTCGACGCCCGCGCCCGCCTGCACCGGGTCCTCCTTGCGGGCGCGGCCCGCGCCCAGGCGCCAGGCGGCGACGCCGATGCCGTAGGCGTCCAGGCGGGTCAGGACACCGGACGACGGCGCCTTGATCACGTGCTGTTCCTTCGCCACCGGGAGCACCGCGTCCGGGTCGCCGCCCTGGGCCGCGATCATCCGGCGCCAGACGTCCATCGCCGAACCGTCGGCCAGCGCCTTCGCCGGGTCGGCGTCCTTCAGGCCGGCCGCGTCGAGCATCTCGCGGGCCAGGGCGAGGGTCAGTTCGACGACATCGGAGGGGCCGCCGCCGGCCAGGACCTCGACCGACTCGCGGACCTCCAGGGCGTTGCCGGCCGTGAGGCCGAGGGGGGTGGACATGTCGGTGAGGAGCGCGACCGTCTTCACGCCGTGGTCGGTGCCGAGGCCGACCATGGTCGAGGCCAGCTCACGGGCGTCGGCGAGCGTCTTCATGAAGGCGCCGGTGCCGACCTTCACGTCCAGGACCAGGGAACCGGTGCCCTCGGCGATCTTCTTCGACATGATGGAGGAGGCGATCAGCGGGATCGCCTCGACCGTGCCGGTCACGTCGCGCAGCGCGTACAGCTTCTTGTCCGCGGGGGCCAGACCGTCGCCCGCCGCGCAGATCACCGCGCCGGTGCCGTCCAGCACCGACAGCATCTCCTCGTTGGAGAGCAGGGCGCGCCAGCCGGGGATCGACTCCAGCTTGTCCAGGGTGCCACCGGTGTGGCCGAGGCCCCGGCCGGAGAGCTGGGGGACGGCCGCGCCGCAGGCCGCGACCAGGGGGGCCAGCGGGAGGGTGATCTTGTCGCCGACACCGCCCGTGGAGTGCTTGTCGGCGGTCGGGCGGGACAGCGCCGAGAACTCCATGCGCTCGCCGGAGGCGATCATCGCCGCCGTCCAGCGGGCGATCTCGCGGCGGTTCATGCCGTTGAGGAGGATGGCCATCGCGAGCGACGACATCTGCTCGTCGGCGACCTCGCCGCGGGTGTACGCGTCGATGACCCAGTCGATCTGCTCGTCACTGAGCTCACCGCGGTCCCGCTTGGTGCGGATGACGGAGATGGCGTCCATGGCCATGACGTTCCCTTCGAAGCATTGCGAAGCGTACGGCCCCTCCCGGCGAGGAGGGGCCGTACGGGAGTTACTTGGTGAGATGGGCCGGGCCGAAGGCCTGGGGCAGCATCTCGGAGAGGGGCAGGACGCCCTCCGGGGTGTCCAGGAGGAGGTCCGGGCCGCCGAACTCGTAGAGCAGCTGGCGGCAGCGGCCGCACGGGACGAGCAGGCCGCCCGTGCCGTCCACGCAGGTGAAGTGGGTCAGCCGGCCACCGCCCGTGCGCTGGAGCTGGGAGACGAGTCCGCACTCGGCGCACAGGCCCAGGCCGTACGACGCGTTCTCCACGTTGCAGCCGGTGACCGTGCGGCCGTCGTCGACCAGGGCCGCGACCCCGACCGGGAAGCCGGAGTAGGGGGCGTACGCGTGGGACATGGCCTCGCGGGCCTCCGCGCGCAGGGTCTCCCAGTCGAATCCGGCGGCCGCGGCCGTCACTTGCCCTGTCCCTTCCGGTACGGCAGGCCGTCCGCCTTCGGCATCCGCAGGGACTGCGCGGACAGCGAGAGCACCAGCAGGGTGACGAGGTACGGGGTCGCGGTCACGAGCTGCCGCGGGACCTCGTTGGTGGAGGCGTACCAGATGAACATCAGGACCGAGATGACGATCGTGATGACGGCCGGGACGTACTTCTTGCGCCAGGCCAGGTAGACCGCGCCGAAGACCAGCAGGATCGCGAGCAGCAGGATCAGCGCGTGCACGTTGACCGTGCCGCCGCGCAGGTTGAGGCTGTCGGTGTAGCCGAACAGGCCAGCGCCGAGGGCGAGGCCGCCCGGCATCCAGTTGCCGAAGATCATCGCGGCGAGACCGATGTAACCGCGGCCGGCCGTCTGGCCGTCCAGGTAGACGTTGGAGGCGACGATCGAGAGGAACGCGCCGCCGAGGCCGGCGAAGCCACCGCTGATGATCACCGCGATGTACTTGTACTTGTAGACGTTGACGCCGAGGGACTCGGCCGCGACCGGGTTCTCACCGCAGGAGCGCAGGCGCAGGCCGAAGGGCGTGCGCCACAGCACCCACCAGGTGATCGGGACGAGGGCGACGGCGACGACCGTCAGCGGGGAGAGGTCGGTGAGCAGACCGCCGACCAGGCCCGCGATGTCGGAGATGAAGAACCAGTGCTTCTCGTTGAGCGTGTTCAGCCAGTCGGACAGGCCCGGCACGCTGAAGGTGCCGAGCGAGTCGATCGGCGGGGACTGCTTGGAGGAGCCGCCGGGGGCGTCCTCGAAGGTGAACTTCGAGAGGTAGCGGGTGGCGCCCAGGGCGAGGATGTTCAGGGCCACACCGGAGACGATGTGGTTGACGTTGAAGGTGACGGTCGCGATGGCGTGCAGCAGGGCGCCGAGCGCGCCGCCGATGATGCCGAAGATCACGCCGACCCAGGGGCCCCACTGGTAGCCGGCCCAGGCGCCGAACCAGGTGCCGAGGATCATCATGCCCTCGAGGCCGATGTTGACGACGCCCGCGCGCTCGGCCCACAGACCGCCGAGACCCGCGAGGCCGATCGGCACGGCCAGGCGCAGCGCGGTGGACATCTGGCCGGTGGAGGTGATGCCGTCGGCGCCGGTGATCAGGCGGACGGCCGAGGTCAGGATCAGTACGCCGGCGATGACCAGCAGGAGTACCGGGAGCGACATTCGGCGGCCGCCCTTGCCGGGCTGCTTCGCCTGCGGCTTTGCGATGGTCGCGGTGGACATCAGGCCGCCACCTCCTTCTTGGTGTTCTGGGCGGCGGCCGCGGCGAGCTCCGCGCCGACCTGGCGCTGCTGGCGGCGCAGACCCCACTGGCGTACGGCTTCGTAGGAGATGACCACGGAGAAGACGATCAGGCCCTGCATGATCGTGGCGATCTCCTTCTCGTACGCCACCGGGGTCGCGTAGTCGAGGGCGGGCGAGGCCTTGTCGAGGAAGGCCCAGAGCAGGGCGGCGAAGGCGATGCCGCCGGGGTTGTTGCGGCCGAGCAGGGCGATGCCGATGGCGGTGAAGCCGAGGCCGGCCGGGAAGCTCAGGCTGTAGGTGTGGGTGTCGCCGAGCAGCAGCGGGAGGCCCGCGAGACCGGAGACCGCGCCGGAGATCAGCATGGAGATGAGGACCATGCGCTTGGCGTCGACGCCGGAGGCGGCCGCGGCGGACTCGGAGGCACCGGTGGCGCGCAGGTCGAAGCCGAAGCGGGTGCGGTTGAGGACCACCCAGTAGGCGATGCCGAGGGCGATGGCGACGAACACCATGCCGTAGATCTCGCCGACGTCCGAGCCCAGGTTGATGCCCGGGAACCAGCCGGACTTCTTCATGTCGCCGGTCGTCATGTTGTTGCCGACCTGGACACCCCAGATGTTGGCGAGGGTGACATAGCCGATGACGCTGGTGGCGATGGCGTTCAGCATGATCGTGGAGACGACCTCGCTCACCCCTCGGGTGACCTTGAGGACGCCCGCGATGCCGGCCCAGAAGGCGCCGGTGAACATGGCGACCAGGAGCAGCATCGGGATCTGCAGGAAGGCGGGCAGGCCGATGTTGGCGCCGACCACGGCCGTCATCACGGCGGCGAGGCGGTACTGGCCGTCGACGCCGATGTTGAACAGGTTCATCCGGAAGCCGAGAGCGACCGCGATGGCCGCGATGTAGTACATCGCCGCCTGGTTGATGATCAGCACCTGGATGTCCGAGTACGGCAGCTGCTGGAGCATCAGGGAGTACGGCTCGAACGGGTTGCGGTCCGAGGCGAGCAGCACGATCGACGTCAGTGCGATCGCCAGGACGAGCGCGATGACCGGGCCGGCCAGCGCGAGGAGCACCCGCTCCTTGTCGAACTTCTTCATCGGGCCTCGTCCTCCGGACCAGCGGCGCCATCGTGTGCTTCTGGGGCGGTGTCTACGTGTTCCAGGTGGCCGGACGCGGCACCCGTCATGGCGGAGCCCAGCTCCTCCGGGGTGATGGTGGCCGGGTCAGCGTCCGCGACCAGCTTTCCGTCGAAGATCACTCGCAGCGTGTCCGACAGGCCGATCAGCTCGTCGAGGTCGGCGGAGATCAGCAGCACGGCCAGGCCCTCCCGGCGGGCCTCCCGGATGCGGTCCCAGATCTGCGCCTGGGCGCCGACGTCCACACCGCGGGTGGGGTGGGCGGCGATCAGGAACTTCGGGCTGTGGCTCATCTCGCGGCCGACGATCAGCTTCTGCTGGTTGCCGCCGGACAGGGAGGCGGCGGTGACGTCGATGCCGGGGGTGCGGACGTCGTACTCCTCGACGATCCGGCGGGTGTCGGCCTGGGCGCCCTTGATGTCCAGCCAGAAGCCCTTCGCGTTGGGCTTCTCGGTGACATGGCCGAGGATGCGGTTCTCCCAGAGCGGCGACTCCAGGAGCAGGCCCTGGCGGTGCCGGTCCTCGGGGATGTAGCCGATACCGGACTCGCGGCGCTTGCGGGTCGCCCAGGGGGTGACGTCCTCGCCGAGGAACTCCACGGTGCCGGAGTCGGCGTTGCGGGTGCCGATCAGCGCGTCGATCAGCTCGGTCTGGCCGTTGCCCTCGACACCGGCGATGCCCATGACCTCGCCGGCGTGGATGGTGAACGTGACGTCGTCGAGGACCCGCTTGGCCGCGCCGGGGGTGGTGGCCTCGGTGAGGACGTCGGCGCCGGCCGTGGCACCGGCCGAGCCGGGGGTCGCGGTCTCGGGCTGCGCGCCGAGCTCGCCGAGGGAGGCGCCGCCACTGGCGTAGACAGTGAGGTTGCGGACGGTGATGACCGGCTTGTCGGTGACCGTGGACTCGGCGGTCTCCGGGGTGGGCAGCTCGCTGCCGACCATCAGCTCGGCGAGCTGGCGCGGGGTGGTCTCGGAGGGGACCGCGGTCCCGACGGTCGTACCGCGGCGGATGACGGTGATGTCGTCGGCCACCGACAGCACCTCGCCGAGCTTGTGCGAGATGAAGATGACCGACAGGCCCTCGGACTTCAGCTCCCGCAGGTTGTCGAAGAGTGCGTCGACCTCCTGCGGGACGAGGACGGCGGTGGGCTCGTCGAGGATCAGGGTCTTGGCGCCGCGGTAGAGGACCTTGAGGATCTCCACGCGCTGCCGGTCGGCGACGCCGAGGTCCTCGACCAGGGCGTCCGGGCGGATGCCGAGGCCGTACCGGTCGGAGATCTCGCGGATCTTCTTGCGGGCGTTGCCGCCGATGCCGTACAGCTTCTCGCTGCCGAGCACCACGTTCTCGAGGACGGTCAGGTTGTCGGCCAGCATGAAGTGCTGGTGGACCATGCCGATGCCGCGCGCGATGGCGTCGGCCGGGGACGAGAAGGTGACCTGCTCGCCGTCGATCGCGATGGTGCCCTCGTCCGGCTTCTGCATGCCGTAGAGGATCTTCATCAGGGTCGACTTGCCGGCGCCGTTCTCACCGACGAGGGCATGGACGGTGCCCTTGCGGACCGACAGGTGGATGTCGTGGTTGGCTACGACACCCGGGAATCGCTTGGTGATCCCCGCCAGCTCGACCGCGGCTGTCGTCTCTGCGGTGAGCGGAGGGCTGCTGGACGCGTCGATGGCGCACTCTCCTCGGGAAAGGGGCCATCTACGCGCGTAGCGCCCCTGTTTTAAATAGTGCCCGGACCTGACCGAGCTCTTTTGACTCTCGATCCGTTCCGAGCATTCTGCCGCGCGAACGGGGTGCGTCACCGCCGTACCCCGTCGGGATCCGGGGCTACGGCAGGGGCGCGGGAGGAAGATCCTGCCCGCACCCCGTTCCGTGGCCGTAACGCTGCCATTACGGCGCGCCTTTGACCATGCCTACGACACGGTCATGACCCCTGGGTCAGGAGGTCTTGACCGTGATCGAACCGCTCTTGATGCCGTCCTCGGCCTTCTTGATCGCGGCCTGCATGGCGGCGTTGTTCTTGAAGACCGGGTTGGAGTCGGACAGGCTCACGCCGCCGGTGGTCAGGCTGGCGCGGATCTCGCCGGTCTCCGGCTTGCCGTCGTGGACGGACTTGGCCAGGTTGTAGACCGCGCCCGCGACGTCCTTCATGGCCGAGGTGAGGATGGAGTCCTTGTACTTGGCCAGCGCGTCCTGCTTGTACTGGTCCGAGTCGACGCCGATCGCCCACACCTTGTGCGCGGCGGCCGACTGGATGACACCCTGACCGGACAGACCGGCGGCGGCGTAGACGACGTCCGCACCGGCGTCGATCTGGCCGTCCGCGGCGGTCTTGCCCTTGTCGGGGCTGGAGAAGCCGCCCTCTGCGGCGGTCTCGGTCAGGTACTGCGACTTGACCTTGACGCCCTTCTTGGTGTCCGCGACGCCCTGCTCGAAGCCGGCCTCGAACTTGTGGATCAGCGGCACGTCCACACCGCCGACGAAGCCGACGGTGTTGGTCTTGGTGGCCTTGGCGGCGGCGACACCGGCCAGGTAGGACGCCTGCTCCTCGTGGAAGACGAGGTCGGCGACGTTGTCGGCCTTGATGGTGTTGTCGTCGATGATGCCGAAGGTGACCTTCGGGAACTTCGCCGCGACCTCCTTGACGGCCGGCGCGTAGGAGTAGCCGACGCCGATCACCGGGTTGTAGCCGGCCTTGGCCAGGGTCTCCAGGCGCTGCGCCTTGTCCGCGTCCGACTCGCCGTCCTGCGGCTCGACGGCGGAGGACTTGTAACCGTACTGCTGGTCGGCCTTGTCCATGCCGGCGGTCGCGGCGTCGTTGAAGGACTGGTCGCCCTTCCCGCCGACGTCGTAGGCGAGAGCCAGACCGAGGTCCTTGCCCTTGCTCGCGGAGGACGAGGTGGAGGAGCTGCCACAGGCGGAGACTGTGACGGCGAGAGCTGCGGTTGCAACGCCTGCAACCGCGATACGGGACACCCGGCGCATGGAACTTGACTCCTTTGTGCAAGCGCCCAAACCAGGCGCTGGTTCCGCGGCAGCGTAACGCGCGTAGACGAACCGGAAAACCCCCAATGTCCGGTCCGTTATCTAGCTGTGGCCACAGTCACCGTCCATGGTGACGGACAGCAGTGCGCCCCTTGCAGGAGGCAAGGGGCGCGGGGACTGCAACGGCGGCGCTCAGCCGGTCGTACGTACGGCCGGCCGGCTCACCCGGCCGCTTATATATGCCGGATCACTTGGTGTTGACGGTGACCTTGCCGTCGATGATGTCCTGCTTGGCCTTGTCGACGGCCTCGACGACCTTGGTGAGGGCCTTGTACTTCGGGTTGGTGTCCGCGAAGCCGACCCCGCCGGTCTTCAGGGTGCCGTTGACGACACCGCTCTCCGGCTTGCCCTCGTAGACGGACTTCACCAGGTCGTACACCGCGCCGCCGACGTTCTTCAGCGCGGAGCCGAGGATGTAGTCCTTGTACTTGGCGAGCGCGTCCTGCGCGTACTGGTCGGAGTCGACGCCGATCGCCCACACCTTGGCGGTGGCGGCGGCCTCGATGACGCCCTGACCGGAGAGACCGGCCGCGTGGTAGATGACGTCGGCACCGGAGTCGATCTGCCCCTGGGCGGCGGTCTTGCCCTTGTCCGGGCTGGAGAAGCCGCCCTCGGCCGCGGTCTGGGTCAGGTACTGCGACTCGATCTTGATCTTCGGGTTGACCGACTTGGCGCCCTGGTCGAACCCGGCCTCGAAGGTGTGGATCAGCGGGATGTCCACGCCGCCGATGAAGCCGATGTGGTCCTTCTTGGTGGCCGAGGCGGCCGCGACACCCGCGAGGTACGACGACTGCTCGGCCGCGAAGACCATGTCGACGACGTTCTTCTCGTTGATCGTCGAGTCGTCGATCATGCCGAAGGTGATGTTCGGGTACTTGGCGGCGACCTCCTTGACGGCGGGCGCGTAGGAGTAGCCGACCCCGATGATCGGGTTGTAGCCGGCCTTGGCGAGCGTGTTGAGGCGCTGCACCTTGTCGGCGTCGGACTCGCCGTCCTGCGGCTCGATGTCCGAGCCGCCGATGCCGAACTCCTTCTCGGCCTTCTGGAAGCCGGCGTAGGCGGCGTCGTTGAAGGACTGGTCGCCCTTGCCGCCGATGTCGTAGGCAAGGCCTATGCCCTTGCCGTTGTACTTGCCGGACGAGTTCGTCGCGGTGTCACCACTGTCCTGGCTGGACTTACCGCATCCGGCGGCGGCGAGGGCGATGACGGCGACGGTCACCGCGGCTTGGGAGACCCTCGTCCTGCGAGAGATTCCCCTAGAGACAAAACGCACAGCAAGCACCCCTTCGTCCCCACGGCACCGTCACCGGCCCGCTTCCCCAATCGGCCACCTGTGGTGGCGATTCCGGCGCACAGTAACGCGCGTAGAAGGGAAGGGGAACGGGGTTTCTCATTGCCGTTATCGAACCGTGCCGACCCCGGGTTACAAGGAGAGATCCCGGGTTACGCCGGGGTGACACAAGGGGACGAAGGGGCACCGATCGGGCGCCTTCGTCCCCTGGGGCCAGGTGACCGTTTCTCCAGCCTGTCGATACGACTGCCGCCGTCCCGCTAGCGGGTCGCGTCGATGAGGGCGGCGGCCGTGAACAGCTCCACCCCGACCGTGATGGCCCGCTCGTCGGCGTCGAAGTCACCCTGGTGCAGGTCGCGCACGGTCCGCTCGCCGGGCGTCCGCACCCCGAGCCGCGCCAGCGCGCCCGGCACATGCTCCAGGTACCAGGAGAAGTCCTCGCCGCCGAGGCTCTGCTCGGTGGTCTCGATGGAGTCGGTGCCGCGCCGGGCGGTCATCGCGTCCCGCAGCAGTTCGGTGACCACCGGGTCGTTGACGACCGGCGGCACCCCGCGCACGTAGTTGATCTCGGACTTGGCCCGGTGCAGGGTCGCGACCTCGTCGATCGCCGCGTGCACCACGTCCGGGGCCTGCCGCCAGGCGGTCAGGTCCAGGCACCGCACGGTCCCGGAGAGCTCGGCGTGCTGCGGGATGACGTTGGGCGCGTGCCCGGACTCGATCCGCCCCCAGGTCACGGCGAGCCCGCTGCGGCTGTCCACGCGCCGCGCGATGAGCGCAGGCACGTCGACGGCGACCCGGGCGGCGGCGGTGACCATGTCGGTGGTCAGATGCGGCCGGGCGGTGTGCCCGCCGGGCCCGTCCAGCGCCACCTCGATGCGGTCGCAGGCGCTGGTGATGGCGCCGTTCCTGAGCCCGATCCGCCCCGCGTCCACCCTGGGGTCGCAGTGCACGGCGATGATCTGCCCCACCCCGTCCAGCGCCCCGCTCTGGATGGCGTCGGCGGCACCGCCGGGCAGCACCTCCTCGGCGGGCTGGAAGAGCAGCCGTACGGGCCGCGGCAGCAGCCCCCGCTCGTGCAGCTCGGCGAGGACCAGCCCGGCGCCCAGCACCACGGCCGTGTGCACGTCGTGCCCGCACGCGTGCGCCCGGTCCGGCACGGTGGACCGGTAGGCGCACTCGGTCTTCATGTCCGGGATCGGCAGGGCGTCGATGTCGGCGCGCAGGGCGAGCACGGGCAGCCCGCCGGCCTCGGGCCCGATGTCACAGATGAGCCCGGTTCCCATGGAGAGCACCCGCGGCCTCAGACCGGCCTTCTCCAGCCGTTCCTTGATCGCGGCCGTGGTGCGGAACTCCTGGTTGCCTAGCTCGGGGTGCATGTGCAGGTCGCGCCGGAAGGCTACGAGTTCGGCGTGCAGCTCCTCGCTGAGCACACCGGGGAGCACATCCCCTGGGAGGTCGGCCTCGGACTCTAGGGACATCAATTGGTTCACCCTCTGAAGGGTAGGACGCCCGGGGGGTCAACTGCCCCGAGATCAACAAAAGTTCAGCCCGTTAGGGGAAGAAAATCTGACCGCGATGGCATGACCTCGGACGTGGCTGGGTAAAACCTATGTTTCCTCTTCCACGGATACCACGCTGCACGGCAATCACGCCGTTTCTGTCCACGTACCGAAACGGAACCGGGCCGGAACGGCGACTTCGCCACGCGCGGCACGCCCGCCCGGTAGCGTGCGCGACCGTGACGGACTCGGAGACGACCGACTTCATAGAAACCACCCGTACGTCCTACGACGCGATCGCGAAGGACTACTCCGCCGCCTACCCCGGCCTCCCCGACCGGCCGGTGGACCTGTCCCTGATCGCCGCCTTCGCCCAGCTGGTGAAGGCGAACGGCACCGCCCCCGTGGCCGACCTGGGCAGCGGCCCCGGCCACATCACCGCGTACCTGAACGAGCTGGGGGTCCCGGCCTTCGGCATCGATCTCTCCCCCGCCATGGTCACCCTGGCCCGCGAGGCCCACCCCGCGCTGCGCTTCCACCGGGGTTCGATGACGTCCCTGGACCTGCCCGACGCGGCCCTGGGCGGCATCCTCGCCCTCTACTCGATCATCCACATCCCCGACGACCGCCTCCCGGCGACCTTCGCCGGCTTCCACCGCGCCCTGGTCCCCGGCGGCCATGTCCTGCTCGCCTTCCAGAAGGGCGAACAGCCCGGCCTGCACGTCACCGAACGCTTCGGCCACGAGATCGACCTCCGCTACTACTGGCGGCCGGCGTACGCGGTGGGCGACATGCTCGCCAAGGCGGGCCTGGAGGTGGCGGCCACCCTGATCCGCGAGCCGCTGGACGAGGAGAAGTGGCCGCGGGCGTTCGTACTGGCCCGCAAGCCCTGACCGTACCGGGGGCGCGGCGACCGGAGACATCAGAGGCGACCGGAGACATCAGAGCTGAGCGACCTGGGTACGGCTCGCACACTCGGTGACGACGTCCCGCAGGCTGCCGGTGTCCGTCAGCAGCCGCCGCTGTTCGTCGGCGCCGTTGCCGTCCCTCAGCAGCCGCTGGACGCCCTCTTCCGCCATCGCCAGGTCGCCGCTGTCCGCGAGGGCGTCCCGGGTGTGCGCCAGCAGGGCGTCCAGTACCTCCTTCGTCGGCCGGGGCCGCAGCGTGACGGGGTCCAGCAGTTCCCCGCCGAGCCCCGAGCGGGCGGCGCGCCAGCCGGCCATCCGCGCCAGCGCCACGCCGTGATCGACGGGCTCCTGTCCGGCCCGCCACTCCCGCGCGGCGGTCTCCACGAGGGCGCGGGCCAGCGTGGCCACGAGCACGGCGGTCCCGGCGCGCAGGCAGACATCGGCGACCCGGATCTCCACGGTCGGAAAGCGCCGGGCGAGCCGGGCGTCGAAGTAGACCATCCCCTCGTCCAGGATGACGCCGGTGGCCACCATGTCCGTGACCAGCCGGTGGTACCGCTCCGCGGACCGGAACAGCTCGGCCGGTCCGGCGGACGGCCAGCGTGCCCACACCCGGCTGCGGTAACTGGCGTACCCGGAGTCCCGGCCCTGCCAGAAGGGGGAATTGGCGCTGACGGCGACGAGCACGGGCAGCCAGGCCCGCACCCGGTCCAGAACCCCCACCCCCTCCTCGTCCGACTCCACGGAAACATGCACATGGCACCCGCAGACCAGTTGCTCACGAGTCGAGATCCCGTACTGCTCGGCCATCCACTGGTAGCGCCGGTTCACACTGACGGAGGGGCTGACCGGCAGCGGCGAGCTGGCAAGCGCGGCAACGGCACACCCGAGTTCCCCGGCGAGCCGCGCGGCCTCCTTACGGCACCGCACGATCTCCTCTCCCAGGTCCGTCATCTCCGACTGCGGCTGGGTGGCGAACTCCAGCATCTGCCCGTACAGCTCCTTCTCGAACACGCCCTGCCCCGGGTCCACCAGCGCGGCCCGGGCCAGCACCGCGGCCGCCGACGCCTTGGGCTCCCCCGACTCCGGGTCGACGAGCAGAAGCTCCTCCTCCACTCCGACGGTACGCACGCGATCCCACCCTCCGTCCGCGCCACCACCGAACGCGGCAGCCTCCGCACCCCCCGACTTCCCCCGCCGGCCGGGGAGACACCTGCCGCAGCGGCACCGGCAACGCGAGGCGAATCCGTGCACCCCGTCCCATGGGCCGGCAACAACCGCCGTCTGGAAACGGCGCGACTCCCCCAGTAGGCAGGCGCCGACCACGAGGTCCGTTTTGCGCCAGTGTTCCGCGGTGGGCGGCGCGATGCTCGTCGCCATGAATCGATTCGAAGGAACTGTGGCCCTGGTGACCGGCGGAAGCCGGGGTATCGGCGCTGCCGTGGCTCTACGGCTGGCCGAGGAGGGCGCCGACGTGGCTCTGACGTACGAGAACAGCGCGGCGCTCGCCGACGGGGTGGTGAAGCGGATCAGGGACGGTGGTCGCCGGGCGCTGGCCGTCCAGGCCGACAGCGCGGTCCCCGAGAGACTGGCCGCGGCGGTGGAGTTGACCGTCGAGACGTTCGGCAGGCTGGACGTCCTGGTCAACAACGCAGGGGCGTTCCTCGTCGGCCCGCTCGAGGACCTGGGCGCGGCGGAGATCGACCGCACCTTGGCGGTGAACGTCCGGGCGCCGTTCGTGGCATCCCAGGCGGCGGCGCGTCACATGGGCGAGGGCGGCCGCATCGTCAGTATCGGCAGCAACGTGGCGGAGCGCGCGGTCTTCCCGGGCCTGGCCCTGTACGCGATGAGCAAGACGGCCCTGGCCGGAATGACCAAGGGCCTGGCCAGGGAACTCGGCCCGCGCGGTATCACCGTCAACCTGGTGCACCCCGGTCCCACCGACACGGACTCCAACCCCGCCGACGGCCCCGACGCGTCGGCGATCGCCGGGTTCACCGCGCTGGGCCGCTACGCGGACGCGGCGGAGATCGCCGCCACCGTCGCCCACCTGGCGAGCGCGGACGGTGGGTACATCACCGGAGCGGCGATCAACGTCGACGGAGGGTTCACGGCCTGACACCGCGTGAGGGCGCACCCGACCGCCCTGTCCGACGGGAGACCTGGCGTGGTCGGACTACTGGCCTGATCCGCTCTGCGGACGCCGGGCTCCCGTCTGGAGCGATCCCGCCGCCGTCGCGAGTGTGCGGGCCGTTTCGATCACTGTGGCGCGGCGGCGGGTGAGCGCCGCCTCGTGGGTGTCCTCGTCCAGGACCATGCGGCACATCTTGGGCACCGCGAAGTTCCACGAGATCAGGCCCATGAGGGTGAACAGCAGGTCCTGGGCGGCGCGGACGCGGGCCTCTTCGGGGAGGTCGCCGGCCACGCCGCCGGCCACGAGCCGGTGGGTCTTCTCGCGGAAGGCGTCACGGCGGCCCCGCGCGCCCTCCCCGGGTTCGTCGCCCGCCTCCAGCGCCTCCCACATGAGCAGCCTGATCAGCTCCGGATGCTGCTGATAGCAGTCGAACATCTCCCCGACCGATTCGGCGACCGCGTCGGGATCGATGGAGATGGAGACGCAGACCTCCTCCAGCTTCGCCCGCACGACGGCGGCGAAGAGCTCTTCCTTGCCGCCGTAGTAGAGGTAGATGGCCTGTTTGTTGGCCTTGGCGGCGGTCGCGATCCGGTCGACCCTGGCGCCCGCCAGCCCACGCTCGGCGAACTCGGCTGCGGCGGCGGCGAAGATCCGCCGTCTGGTGTCCTCCGCGTCATAGGCCATGGCCGAATTAAACCATCCGGTTGACTCCGGTCCGCCCGAGCGGCAGTATCGGCATCAGTAAAACAACCAGATGGTTTATTTCACCGCGCCGCTGTTCCATGCGTCCACCGTGCCGCGGTTTCACGGCCCGCTCGATCGATCGGAAGGCCTCGCATGACCACCGCACCTCCCATCCCCGTCCGTTCGCCGCTGTCCAGCGGCCTCTCCGGCACCACCGCCGTCCTCGTCGGCGCCAGCTCCGGCATCGGACTGGCGGCGGGCCTCCTGCTGCGTTCGGTCGGCGCCCGCGTCGTCCTGGTCGGCCGCGACCCCGACCGGCTGAAGGCCGCCGTCTCCCGGGTGCGGGACGCGAACCGCGCCGACGACCCCGACGACGCCGTACTGGCCGTCGCCGGCGACGGCGGGGACGAGCGGGTCCTCGCCGAGGCCTTCGACCGGGCGGGCCACGTCGACCATGTGCTCGTCACGGCGGGTGGCCTCAGCGGCAGGGGGCCCGTGACCGCGCTGTCGGCCGACGACCTCCGTGCGACCTTCGACTCCCTCCTCCAGCGGTCCTTCGCCATCGCCCGCACCTCGGCGTCCCGGCTTCCGGCAGGAGGCTCGCTCACGTTCAGCTCGGGGATCCTCGTGGCCCGCCCCCTCCCCGGCATGGCCGCCCCGCTGTCGGTGGCCGGCGCCGTGGAGACCCTCACCAGGGCCCTCGCCGTGGAGCTGGCCCCCGTCCGCGTGCGCGTGAACACCGTCCGCTTCGGCCGGATCGACACCCCGCTGCTGCGCTCGCTGCCGGGGCTGGACTCCGACGAGGCGGTCACCGCCGCCGGTTCCGCCGTCCCCGTCGGCCGCTTCGGCACCGCCGAGGAAGCCGCCGGCACCGCCCTCTTCCTCATGGCGAACAACTACGTCACCGGCCAGATCCTCACCGTCGACGGCGGCGAAACCCTCGCCTGACAGGCCCCGCGCCGGCGCCGGCGCCGCCACGACCCGGCCTGCGCGGGCCCGGCAGCGGCTTTGGCCGATCCTCCCCGCGGTCCCGGACGGCCCGGTCCACGAGGATCTCCTCGCCGTGACCGCGCTCCTGGAGGCGGGCCGGCTCACCCCGGTGGTCGACCGGACGTATCCGCTGGACGACGCCGCCGCGGGCGTGCGCCATGTGGAAGGGGGCACGCCCGCGGCAAGACCGTGATCTCGGTGAGCGCTACGACCGGGAGTGGCTCGCCAGGAAGTCCTTGATGTAGCCCATCGTCTCCTTGGTCGACCAGGGCTTCGCGTCCGCCGCCGCGGACGAGCCGCCGGAGGCCGAGGCCGAGGCGCCCGGGGCGGCGCCGGAGATCGCCGCCCCGAAGCTCACGTCGCCGTGGCCCGCCCCCGTGAGCACCACGCGTTCGGCGTCGACGCCCTTGCCCTTCAGCGCGGTGAAGAGGTTGAGCGTCTGGCTGGGCGAGACCAGCGGATCGGCGCTGCCGTGCATCAGCAGGAACGGCGGTGTGGCGGAGGAGATGTGGGTGGCCGGGTCGGCGGCGGCCACCTGAGCGGTGTACTGCTTCACCGACTTGCCGGTTCCGGGGCCGTAGACCCACTGCGCGGAGGCGTTGCCCGCCGCGTAGTTGCTGTCCTGGGCGGCCCGGTCGTAGTCGGCGGCCAGCTTCGAGAGGTCGGCCGGGCCGAACTCGTCCACCACGCCCTGGACTTCGCTGCTCCGGTCGAGGTCGCCGCCGGTGTCGTAGGTCTTGTCGCCGTTGGTGACACCGGTCATCGCCGCGAGGTAGCCGCCCGCCGACTGGCCCCAGACGAAGACGTGGTCCGTGTCGATGCCGTAGGTGCCGGCGTGCGCGCGCAGATAGCGGATCGCGGACTTCACGTCGGCGAGGGCGTCCTTGTAGGTGGCACCGTCGGCCACGGTGCGGTACTGGACGCTGGCCACCGCATAGCCCTGGTCGGCGATGTAGGTGCGCTGGGCGAGGTTGCCGGTGCGGTCGGCCAACTGCCAGCCGCCACCCGTCACATACACCACCAGCGGCTTCCTGCCCGAGGTCCTGGGCACCTGGATGTCGAGCTTCAGGTCGGTGGTGGCGCCCTTGGTGGTCGGTGAGGAGTAGGTGATGTCGTCGGTCGTCGTGAGCGTCGACGTGTCGCAGGTGATCGCCGCGCCCTCGGGGTCGATGACCGTGCTGGTGCTGTTGTCGGTCTTCTTGATCGTCTTGGCCTGGCCGAGGCTCTGCGCGCCCGTTCCCGCGCTCCCGGACGGCACGCCGCCCTGACCCTGCGGTATCCCCGCCGTGTCCGCCGGGCAGGCGGAGGCGGCAGGGGAGGCGGATCCGGACGCCGAGGACGCCGTGTCTGTCGAGTCGTCGGATCCACAGGCGGTCAGGCCGAGCGCGGCCAGGAGCGTCGCCGTGGCCAGGGCGGCGCCCGTCCGGCGGCGGGGCGGTGTTCGGGGTGTGACAGGTCGAGGCATCGCAGGAATCTCCCGTAGACGGCGCATGGCGGCATTAAGTGGAGATGACATCTCCGGATTCACCGGGCCGTCACTGTAACACGAACCGGAGATGCCATCTCCGGTTTGTGTCTGCCGAGGTGAGTACGATGTGGGCCGACGATCACACGCCTTCCGAAAGCGAGACCCCTGTATGGCGCCGCCCCGCGCATCGGGTGAGTCGGGCGGATCCGGCGCGCCCCGGCTGCGGCGCGACGCCGAGCTGAACCGCCGCCGTCTCGTCGCCGCCGCCCGCGAGGTGTTCCGTGAGCGCGGGCTGAGCGCGACCCTGGACGACGTCGCGCATCACGCGGGGGTCGGGGTGGGTACGGCGTACCGGCGCTTCCCCAACAAGGAGGCGCTGATTGACGCGGTCTTCGACGACATGCTGGGCCGCGTCGAGGAGGCCACGCGGGAGGGTGCCGAGGATCCCGACGCCTGGCGGGGGCTGGCGACCAGCCTGGAGCGGGTGGCGGAACTGCACGCCCTCGACCGCGGTCTGCGCGAGGTGCTGCTCGGCACCGACCGGACAGCGCCGCGGGGGTCGGAGTTCGGGGAGCGGATCAAGGGCCACGTCGATCGCGTGGTCGAGCGGGCCAGGGAGCAGGGCGTCCTGCGCGCCGACGCCGAGCCCTGGGACCTGGTGATGATCCAGCAGATGCTGGGGGCGGTCACCGATCGCAGCGGTCAGCCGGAGCTGTGGCGGCGCTATCTGCGGCTGCTACTGGACGGCCTGCGCGCACGCCCCGAGCACACGGAACCGCTGCCCGGCGGCGGCTTCGGCGAGCACATGACCCCGCCGGGCGCGGGCTTCGGCCCGCGCAAGGGCCCACCGCCGGCCGACTGACCACCGCCCGCCGGCCGACTGACCACCGCCCGCCGGCCGACCGCCCGCCCCGCCGGCCACACCCGCCCCGGCGGATCACCCGCCCAGCCGGCTACGCCAGGCTGGTGACCGCCGTCAGCCGGTGCACGTCCTTCGCCGTGCCGGTGACCCCGGAGAGGAACCCCTGGGCGCGCGGCGACGCGTTCTCCGTCAGCCACGCCGGGTCGATGTCGCAGACCGCGACGCGGACGCCCGTGCCGACCAGGGCGAGGGGAAGCGTGTGGACGACGGTCGAGGGGAAGCTCAGGATCGTACGGCCGATCGGGCCGCGGCGGGCGATCAGTTCCAGCGGGAGGTCCGGGCGGACTATCTCCAGTCCCGTCTCGCCCGCGAGGCGGTGCAGCTTCTCCGTGCTCTCCCTGCGGTGCGCGAAGTAGCGCGTCGCGCCGTGTGCCTTCGCCAGGCTCTGGACGGCCTCCAGATAGCGGTCGCCGTCCACCACCCCGGTCTCCACCAGGGACGTGCCGACCATGTCGGCGCCCTTGGTGATGCGCGGCGGGCCGAAGCGGGCCCGGGTCCAGCCGAAGTCGTTCGCGGTGACCGTCACTCCCGCCGGGGTCTCCGTCACCGGCATGGAGGAGAAGACCTCCACCCGGCGGCGGTCGCTGGGCGTGAGGCGGCGCCGGGCCGAGGAGGAGACGGGGGCGAAGAGCAGGTCCCGGGCGCCCGGGCGGCCGCCCTTGCGGTGCCAGCGGACCAGGCGTTCGCCGCGCGCCAGTTGGGCGACGAACTCCATCGTCGCCGTGCCGTCGTCGACGACGACCAGGTCACGGGCGCGGGTGATCGTCAGCAGGAGCTGTACGTAACGGGAGAAAGGATCCCCCATCACGATCCGGTCGGCCCGGCGGAGGGAACCCGCCAGGCCGCCGATCGTGTGGAAGGGGGCGGTGGTGCCGCCCCGGGCTTCCTCCCAGCGGACCCGGTAGCCCTCGTCACGGGCCAGGTCCGCCATACGGCGCAGCTGGCCCCGGGTCATGGGGTCCGTCGGGGACAGGACGACGATCGTGAGTTCCGCGCCGGGTGCCGCCGCCGATATGGCGACCGATGCGCGGCGGGCCTGCGAGGGCACCGTCGGCAGCGGGTCCACCGCCCCGCGCAGGGCGTGGACATGCGCCCACTCCAGCACGTTCAGCAGCTGCACCGGACTCTCGACGAACGCGAGTGTGTGGGGGCCGGGGTTCCCGGCGCGGGGGCTCATCGACGTACGACCGTCCCGTCGTCGTAACACAACAGACGTAACTTCAGGATCTCAGCGGTGTCAGACCTGGACCGGCTCGCCGGCCGCCGCGGCGATCTCCGCCTCGGCGACGACACCGGTGACGCGGCGCAGCTTCTTCATCGGGCCGAGCTCGGAGTCGTAGACCTTCTTGACGCCGTCACCGAGGGAGGCCGAGATGGTGCGGATGTCGCGGACCAGGCGGACGAGGCCCTGCGGCTCGACGGAGGCGGCCTGGTCGGAGCCCCACATGGCGCGGTCCAGGGTGATGTGGCGCTCGACGAAGGTGGCACCGAGGGCGACCGCGGCGAGGGTGGTCTGCAGGCCCGTCTCGTGGCCGGAGTAGCCGATCGGAACGTTCGGGTACTCCTTCTCCAGCGTGTTGATCACGCGGAGGTTCAGCTCCTCGGCCTTCGCCGGGTAGGTGGAGGTGGCGTGGCAGAGCAGGATGTTGTCCGAGCCGAGGACCTCGACCGCGTGGCGGATCTGCTTCGGGGTGGACATGCCGGTGGAGAGGATGATCGAGCGGCCGGTGGCGCGCAGCGCCTTCAGGAGCTCGTCGTCCGTCAGGGACGCGGAGGCGACCTTGTGGGCCGGGACGTCGAACTTCTCCAGGAAGGCGACGGCCTCGGTGTCCCACGGGGAGGCGAACCAGGCGATGTTCTTGCTCTTGCAGTACTCGTCGATCTGGCGGTACTCGTCCTCACCGAACTCCACGCGGTGGCGGTAGTCGATGTAGGTCATGCGACCCCAGGGGGTGTCACGCTCGATGTCCCACTGGTCGCGCGGGGTGCAGATCTCCGGGGTGCGCTTCTGGAACTTGACGGCGTCACAGCCGGCCTCGGCTGCCACGTCGATCAGCTTGAAGGCGTTCTCCAGCTCACCGTTGTGGTTGATGCCGATCTCGCCGCAGATGTAGACGGGCTTGCCGGGGCCGACCTCACGGGAACCGAACGTGCGCAGACGGGAGTTGCTCATGACTGTGGGGTGTCCTTACTTCGGGAGGGAATCGAGAGAGGGGCCGAGGATCCAGCTGGCGATCTCTCGGATCGCGCCGTCGCCACCCGGGACGGTGGTGACCGCGCGTGCGGCGCCGCGTACGACGTCGTGGGCGCTCGCGACCGCCACGGGCCAGCCCACGAGGGCGAAGCACGGGAGGTCATTGACGTCGTTTCCGACGTAGAGCACGCGCTCGGGAGCGATGCCCTGCTCCTCGCACCACTGCTTGAGTGCGAGGTCCTTGCGGTCGATGCCGTGCAGGACCGGGATCTGTAGCTTCCGGGCCCGCGCGGCGACGACCGGGTTCTGCTCCGTGGAGAGGATCAGCATCTTGAGCCCGCTCTTTCGCAGGGCGGCGATGCCGAGTCCGTCGCCGCGGTGCACGGAGACGAACTCCTTTCCATCGGCGTCGATCAGCACCCGGTCGTCGGTCTGGGTGCCGTCGAAGTCCAGTACGACCGCGTCGATGTCGTCGGCGGTCGGCAGCGAACCGGGACGGTCCGCGTCGAAGAGACCGGCCAGCGCGCGGGCGCGGGCCAGGTCGTGCGGGTCGTCGATCTCCAGGACGCGGGCCGGGTCGGTCCGCACCAGCTCGGTCTGGCCGAAGAAGCGGTGCCGGTGCTCGCGGAAGCCGTCGGCGCGCATCGCGTAGGCGGCGCCGGTCTCCAGGAAGTCCTGGGGGCGGTCCTGGCGGCGGGGGCGGAACGACTTGTCGTGGTTGACGCCGAAGCCGCCGCTCGCCGAGGCCGCGTCGACGCCGGCCGGCACCGGGGCGTCCACCTCGTCGCGCCAGACGAAGCCGTGGAAGGGCGCCACGGTCAAGGCCGTGTCGGCGCCGTTCTCGACGATCGCGCCGGCCACCCCGTCGATGTCCTCGCGGATGATGAACGGGCTGGTGCACTGCACGAGCAGCACCACGTCGACCGGGGCGCCGTGCAGCGCCTCGTGGGCGTCCATGGCGTGCAGGACGGCGGCCTCGGAGGTGGCGGTGTCACCGGCGATGGCGGCGGGGCGCAGCACCACCTCGGCGCCGGCGGACCGGGCGGCCGCGGCGATCGCCTGGTCGTCGGTCGAGACGACGACGTCGGTCACCAGGCGGGAGGCGCGGCACTCGCGGACGGCGCGGGCGACCAGCGGGACGCCGCCGACCGGCAGCAGGTTCTTCGCGGGCACGCCCTTGGAGCCGCCGCGCGCGGGGATCACGGCGAGTACCCGGGGTACGACCGTTTCGGGGTGGGACATCGGCTCTGTTCCTTCGGATGCGTGGAGCTGGGCTCCTTGGCGCGGGATCCGGTCGCTCACAGCTCTCCCATTCGTCGGATCACGGGTGCCACCCGCTGGACGCCGTGGCGGTAGGCGCCGCGTGCGGCCCGGCGCACGATCTGGCGGACGGGGCCCGGTGCCTTGTCGGCGGCGGGCGCGCCGGGCAGCGGTACGCCGTCGGGGCCGAGGTGGTGGCGGGCCAGGATGCCGGGCAGGTAACCGGGCGCGGTCTCGGGTGTGTAGTACGGGTTCAGGGGCGGCAGGCCGCCGGGCCGGGCGAGCAGCTTGGCGATCCGCTCACGGCCCGCGTCGAACGCGGTGGCGTACGAGCCGTCGGCGGCGACGCCCTGCCGTGAGACCCACTCGGCGTCGGGCACCGGGCGGTGTCCGGCGTCGAGCTGGTCCCAGGAGGCGAGGCAGCCGGAGCCGACGAAGTGGTGGTTGCCGAACGTCTCGCGGACCCCGAGGTCGGTGAGGACCACGGTGGGGATCCGCCGGTGCAGGGCTTCCAGAGCGGCCGTCGAGCTGACGGTCACCAGGAGGTCCGTGCGGTCGAGTACCTCGCCCATGTGTCCGTACACCAGGCGGAAGTTGGCGGGCACGTCCTTGCCCTGGACCAGCTTCTGGTACGGCAGTTCCTCGATGTGGGTGGTGTGCTCGCCGGGCTTGGAGCGCAGCTTGAGCAGCACCTCGCGCTCGGGGTGCTGACGGGCGTGCCGAATGAGGCGGTTGAGCAGGTACGTACGGTCCTTGCGGCTCTCCGGAACCGAGGGCTGGGCCGCGAACACCACGGTGTAGGGCTCGTGTTCACCCTCGTAGGGCGCCCCGCCGAGGAACGGCAGCGCGACCTCGGTGACCGAGGAGGAGTCGGCGCCGACCCCGTCGTACACGGCCCGGAAGCGGTCCGCGTCCTGGCGGGAGTTGGCGAGGACCAGGTCCGCGCCGTGCCGCAGCAGCAGGCCGTCGGCGAGCTTCTCGTAGACGACGCCGACATAGCCGGTGACGACGACGGGCCGCTTCTCACGGCCGGCGAAGGCGCTGCGCAGCCCGTGCAGCATCGCCTGCACCCCGCCGCCGACGAGGGAGAGGACGAGTATGTCGTACGACTCCGTGCCCTCGGGACCCTCGGGGCCCGCTTCCATGGCACGCAGGAACTCGACGGCCGTCACTTCGCGGAGCGAGTCCGCGTGGACGCCGACTTCCTGGAGCTGGCGGGCGGTGGGGGTGGCACGGCCGCGCAGGAGGTAGCCGTCGAGCCGGACGTCCGAGTTGTCGCTTTCGTTGGGGATCAGGCGCTTCGCGGTGAGCGCCCCCCACTTCCACCGAGTATCGGAATCCGCCAGGACGGCCACCCGCAGGGACTTCGTTGCACTTGCTGGCACAGCCAAGACGCTAGGAAGCGATTCCGAGGATCTCCCCAACCCGAATCCAACAAAGGGTTAACAACACATCGCCGAATGGCGAATCAGCCCAGGATAAGCCCTGAAAAAGCCCTGATTCATAGCTTCGACACATGTCGTTCACCTGGTGTCAAGGCGGCAGTCAGGACGGATGACGGGCGCCCCTCTAACGTCCCCCACGTGGTCAAGCTCTCCGTCATCGTGCCGTTCTACAACGTGCAGCAATACGCGCCCGACACCCTGAGGAGCCTGCGCGCGAACGCGCGTGAGGACTTCGAATTCATTCTCGTCGACGACTGCTCGACCGACGGGACACCAGAGATTCTCGCGCGCGCCGAGCGCGAGCTGCCCGGCGCGGTCCATGTCAGACACGAACAGAACGGAGGACTGGCCACCGCGCGCAACACCGGCATCGACAAAGCGCGCGGTGAGTACGTGACCTTCCTGGACGGCGACGACTGGCTCGCGCCGGGCTACTACCCGCAACTGGTGGACGCCGTCGAGGCCCTGGGCTGCGACTTCGTCCGCACCGATCATGTGCAGTGCACCGCCCGGGCCCGCACCGTGCACCGGGTGCCGGTCGGCCGCCGGAACGTGGTGCTCAGCCCGCGGGACGCGATCCTGCCGACCGACCGGACGACCTCCGTCGACTACGCGTACGCGTGGGCGGGGGTCTACCACCGCCGTCTGGTGGACAAGGGGCTCGTGCATTTCACGGACGGGCTGCGGACGGCCGAGGACCGGCCGTGGATCTGGAAGCTGCACCGGGAGGCCGAGTCCTTCGCGGCGGTGAACCTGCTCGGCGTCTTCTATCGGCGTGGCGTAGCCTCGTCACTCACGCAGATCGGCGACGTCCGTCAGCTCGATTTCATTCGCGCCTTCGACCAGGTGATCGAGGAAACCGCACAGGACGCGGACGCGAAGGAACTCCTGCCGAAGGCCGTCCGCACCTACTGCGCCATCATTTCCCATCACCTGGGATCCATCGAAAGGTTCGAGCCAGCGGTGGCGAAGAAGCTGAAATCCATGAGTGCCGCCGCACTGCGGCGCATGCCGCAGGACGTGCTGGACGAGGCCCTGGACTCCATGGACCTCCAGCGCGCCACCAAGCTGCGCCGGCTGCGCCGCCGTCCCGCTCCCGCGGGGGCCGCCGCGTGACCACCCAGATCTTCCAGGCGTCCACCCTCTACGGCACGGCCACCCTCGCCGCCGCCCTGGACTCCGGCGTCTTCCGCCCCGCCGACCGGCGCATCCTGCTGGTCTGCAACAACGCGGCCACCCCGGAGACCACCCCGGGCCTGGACGTGGCGCCCGGCTTCGAGCGGCTGCGCGACCGTTTCGACGACGTGATCTCGTACAACGAGACGATCTTCCCGTTCCACCCCGGCGGCTGGGCCCCGCGCCCCGAGGACCTCCCCCTGTGGGAACGCTTCCTGCGCCACGAGTGGCGGCTCGGCGACGACGACGTGGAACTCGCCGTCGAGTCCATCCAGGTCAACCCCTCGCTCAGCCTCACCCAGATGTTCACCGGCGCCCCGGTCACGGTCTACGCCGACGGGCTGATGAGCTACGGCCCGACCCGCAACAAGATCGACCCGCTGATCGGCACCCGGGTGGACCGGGTCCTCCACCTCGACCTGGTGCCGGGCCTGAAGCCGATGCTGCTCACCGAGTTCGGTGTCCCCGGCGAGGTCGTGCCGACCCCGGCCTTCACCAAGGTGCTGGCCGAACTGGCGCCCAGCGGCGACGAGTTGCCGGCGATCGAAGAACCGGCCCTGCTGCTCGGCCAGTACCTCTCCGCGCTCGGCATCCTCTCCGCCGAGCAGGAGGAGAACCTGCACGTCCGGATGTTGAAGGGCGCCGTCGAACTCGGCCACACCAAGGTCGTGTTCAAGCCGCACCCCTCCGCCCCGGCCCGCTTCGTGCGCACCCTGGAGCAGGAGGCCGAGAAGCTCGAGGTCGACCTCACCGTCCTGGACACCACGGTCCTCGCCGAGGTGCTGTACCAGAAGATGCGTCCCGCGCTCGTCGTCGGCTGCTTCTCCACCGCGCTGCTCACCGCGTCCGCGCTGTACGGCCTGCCGACCGCCCGGATCGGCACCGACACGCTCCTGGACAAGCTCACCCCGTACGAGAACAGCAACCGCGTCCCGGTCACCGTCGTCGACGCGCTGCTGCCCTCGCTCACCGACCGCAAGGCCGTCGAGGAGCAGCGCGCGCTGCTGACCGTCGGGGAACTCACCGAGCTGCTCCGCGCGGTGGGCTTCGCCATGCAGCCGAAGATCCACCCGCAGCTGCGCCAGGAGACCGAGCGCTATCTCACCAAGCACCTCAACGACACCACCGTCCGCTACTTCAAGCGCAAGCGCCTGACCTCGCTCGCGCTGCCCGGCGGGGTACCGGCCCAGCTGGGCTTCCTGCCGCGCAACGCGACGGTGCGCCGGATGGCCCGCAAGGCGCGCAACCTGCGGCGGGTCGTGCGCCGCTAGGCGTTCCGTCAAGCGCTCCAGGCGTTCCGCCAAGCGCTCCGCTGGACGCGACGTGTCATGCCGTCTGCGGCGCCGTTGTGGCTGGTCGCGCAGTTCCCCGCGCCCCCAGGCGGCGGCTGCGCCGCCGATCAGGGGCGGGTCCATCCGGACCCGCCCCTTCGGTGTCACCTGCCCAGGATCTTCTTGATCGTGGCGCGGTTCTCCTCGGTGACCTTCCACAGCTGCTGCTGCCGGTCGTGCACATCGGCGACCGTGCGGCTGTGGTTGTCGAGGATGTCGATCGCGCGCTCGGTGAGGATCTCGCCGAGGTCGCGCTCGTGGACCGACACGCCCCACTCGGGCCGCTCGATGTCGTTCAGGAAGTACGCCATCTTCGGGTGCGAGATGAGCGAGATGATCGGCGTGCCGACCCCGAACGGGATCATGCCGGCGTGCCCGCGCATGCCGATGACCAGGCGGGTCTTGGCGTACGTCTCGCGGATCTCGTCGTTGGAGAAGTCGTACATCGGGATCACCGGCAGCGAGATGCCGTGCTCGCGGCGCAGGTCGAAGGCGATCTTCTCGTCGTCCAGCGAGTGGGCGACGCACTTGACCTCGGTGTGCTCGCCGATCTTGCGGACGGCCTTGGCCATCTCGGCGAGGAAGTGCGCGTAGTCGTGGCCGAAGCGCAGCCCCGCGCGGTCGTAGGCCGCGTTGAGCATGACCGTGTCCTCGCGGTACAACGGGTCGCTCCAGCCGGCCACCAGCTGCCGCATGACCGTGGTCGGGCAGGGCTGGAAGACGACCTTGTCCTGGAGCTCCGGCGGGAGCATGCCGCGGACCTTGGCGATGGAACCGTGGTTGCGCAGGCCGAAGAAGGACGACTTCTCGACCAGGAGCCGCAGGCTCTCGTTGAACCGGGTGGCCCGGTAGGACTGGCCGTCGAAGGCGTTGAAGCCGACCGCGTAGACCATGATCGGGACGTCGATGGCGCGCAGGTGCTCGTCCGGGACGTTCCACTGCCAGGCGCTGTTGCCGTTGGGCATGGTGTCCGGGATGAACAGGCCGCCACCGCCGATGACCAGACCCCGGCGGGCGTTGACCCGCTCCAGGGCGGCCTGGTCGAAGTAGCGGTGGGCGTGCACCGAGTGCCAGCGCCGGGAGGAGGTGTCCGGGCCGAAGCCGAGCCGGACGGTCTCCGGGAGCAGCTTGTCGCCCGCGTTGCCCTGCCGGTCCATGTAGAACGCCACGTGCGCCAGCTGGTCCTCGGCGCTGCCCTGCTCCTGGGAGGGGACGGCGGCCGCGCGCTGCGCCCACAGGCGGCTGGAGCGGTGCGTGGGGTCCACGGTGAGGCCGGCGGTGGCGTACCTGAGGGCCTCGGTGTTGTCGCCGTACACCCAGGCGATCTGGGCGAGCCGGGAGAAGGCGGTCGCGGCCCGGTTGGGGGCGGCGGACGCGAGCAGCAGCTGGGTCTTGGCCTCCTCGATGCGGGAGACGCTCATCAGGGCGTGGCCGAGCACCTCGTGCGGCCAGGCCTCGTCCAGCGGGATGCGGACGCTGCCGAGGACGTCGACGGCGTCCTGGTAGTCGCCGGACGCGATGTGCGCGGCGGCCACCTTGCGGGCGATCTCCACGTCACCGGTGCGCTTGACGTGCGGGGCGCCGAAGTGGACGACCAGGTCGTGGTGGAGGCCGCCGGAGGAGGCGAAGTAGGCCGCGTGGAACTCGGCGTCGCTCATCTCGAACTCGCGCCAGCGGTCCTCGGCCTGCGCGTAGCCGGACTCGCCGCCCTGCCAGGGCTTGTGCCGCCCGGTGAAGTGCAGGATCTTCGTCTCCTCGGGGACCGGGAGGTCGCCGGAGAGCCGCCGCTTGACGAAGTTGTACTTGGCGTCGAGGCGGACGAAGTCGCCGTCCAGGACGGCGTTCAGGATGCCCTGGTCGTGCTTGTCCAGCTCGTACTCGCCGCTGCGGCCGGTCTTGTCGATCTTCGCGCAGAACTCGTCGGACAGGTACTCCTTCTGGATCACCAGAAGGCCGGAGTTCAGCTTGTGCTGCCCGTAGAAGAACTGCGGCACGGCCGCGAGGCCCTCGCGCAGCTCCAGGAGCTCGCCGAGACCACCGAGGACGACCATGTCGGTGTCCAGGGTGATGATCGTGTCGTAGTCGCGCAGCCGGAAGATGTCGAGGATGAAGTACGCCTTGCGGACCAGGTAGTTGTCCTGGTCGCCCTTGACGTACGAGTCGTAGTGCGTGTCGTTGACCCGCTGGAGCACGATGCGCGGGTGCAGGGCGCGGATCTTCGCGATGGAGGCCGGGCGCAGGTCGTCGTAGAGCACGACGAAGTCCTCGCAGACGCCCGGGTTGGACAGGGCGAGGCTGCGCAGCAGGACCAGGAAGCCGGGGAGGTAGTTCTCGTCCACGTAGGACGCGAAGGCGATCCGGCGCTTCTTGGTGAGGGCGCTCGCGTTGGTGTTCGGTATCGCCGGGGTGAAGGTCGTCGTCATCGCAGGGAGATCCTCATGTCGCTCACGCTCTGGGCCCGCTGCATGACCCAATCCTTCTCGCTGGTGTATTCGTGCACGGAGGTGATGGCCAGCTTCATGGCCTCCTGCACGCGGTAGGCGCCGCTCTCGTAGAAGTCGAACCCGATCAGGTCCAGGGTCGGGTTGACGTCCAGGAAGTCCAGCAGCCAGAGCATGTTGAAGCCGGAGGTCGGGATGCCCGACCAGGCGTCGGCGCCGATCTGCCCGATGTTCCGCATCGGCCAGCGCAGGGACTCGTCGGCGAGGTACTTCTGGGCGCCGGGCACCAGCTTGTTGCGCAGCGAGTGCTTCCAGTCACCGGAGACGCCGCCGAAGATCAGCCGGGTGGTCACCGGCTTCTCCCAGTTGAAGGCGTGCTTGTGGATGCTGACGTGGATGTCGGTGCGCTCGCCGGTGTGCTTCGGGTCGATCTTGTACGAGTTGAAGCGCACGACCAGGTCGTAGTCGTCGATCTCCTTGCCCATGCCGCTGGCGCCCACCCGGCCCGAGTTGGCGATCAGGCAGATCGACTTGCCGGCGATCTGGTTGCGGAACTCCCCGAGGGTGATCCACTGCACGCCGTCGAAGGTCGGGTTGCCGACCGGGCCGCGCATCCGGATCCGGCGCTGCTCGGCGTAGAGCGCGACGGCCTCGGTGAGACCGGCGTCACCGCCCTCGGCGAGGCGCAGGTCGAGGTACTGGCTGAGCAGCTCCTGCCGGTCGTTCACCGGCGCCTCGTCCGCGGCCAGGGCGAGCAGGGCGCCCACCAGGCGGGGCTCGGCGGCCTTCCAGTCGCCGATGGCGTGCAGGGCGAGGCCCTCGGCCCAGGTGGCGGTGGCGGCCTCGCGGACGTGGTCCGCGGCGGCGGGGACCTGGCGCTTGAGGAGGTCCAGGAGTTCGCCTTCGCGCTCGCCCGCGCGGCGCATGCCGGAGATCCGGTTGGCGACGCCGAAACCGTCGTCCTTGGTGAGTTCGAGGTAGCGCTCGTAGGCCTCGACGGCCTCGCGCTCCTCGCCGAGGCCCTCCAGGATGCGGGCCCGCAGCCGCCAGCCGGCCCGGGAGTTCTTGCGCTGCGCGAGCACGGTGTCGCTGATGACGAGGGCGAGGTTCAGCTCGTCGTTGTAACCGCACTCCAGGGCCTTGTTGGCCACCGCGAGGAGAGCGTCGAGAAGGTCGTTGTTGATCCCGCCGGACGGGGTCGCGGCGCCCTTGACGGCCCGCTTGAGCAGGGCGGTCGCGCCGCCGGCCGGGGCCGGTGCGGGGGTGGTGGTGCCTTCGGTGGCGACCACCACCAGCAGCTTGCGCAGCTGCTCGGCCAGCTCCGCGCGACGGCGGTCGAGGCTGCCGACCACTTTGCCGCTGTGCACAGCGCAGGCGTGCAGGCAGTCGTCCAGCTCCCCTCCGCGCGCAGGTGCCCGCCTGTTCTGGACCCTCGTCATAGCTCTCCTGATTTTGCCAAGCAAAGCTTGTGCAACCGCTGTGTGTGGTGGGGTGACCCGCACCGGGGGGATGGATGGAGAAACTAGAAAGCCAAAACGACTATATGGTTAACGAACCCCTACGGGTAAGAGAATGGTTAGCAGGTTCACCGCACACTTTCTATGATTCCCCCAGGTGACGGTATTGGGCGTCCACGTCCCGGGGACTCTGTGAACAGATCGGATGATTAACCGCCCGGGGCCGGGTAGGCGTCTCGGACCATGTCTCTCGCAACCCCCACAACAGCGCTCCCGCCTGCGAAGATTGCTGTCGCCCCGACCCCACCCGGACGACCGCGCACCCGACTTCTGGCCCTCGACGGACTGCGGCTCGTGGCCGCCCTGATGGTCTGCCTCTACCACTACACAGGGCGGGGCGGAGTCGTCTCCGCGTCCTGGCACCAGAACCCCGCCCACGTCTTCCCGACCCTGTCCCGGGCGGCCGTCTACGGCTGCCTCGGCGTCGAGTTCTTCTTCGTCATCAGCGGCTTCGTCATCTGCATGAGCAGCTGGGGCCGCTCCCTCGGCGACTTCTTCCGCTCCCGCGTCGCCCGCCTCTACCCCGCCTACTGGGTCGCCCTGGTGCTGATCACCGGCGCGTCCCTGGTGCTGCCGGCCGTCGTGCACGCCGTCCGGCTCGACGAGTTCCTGGTCAACCTGACGATGCTGCAACAGCCGATGGGCGCACCCCGCGTCCTCGGCGTCTGCTGGACGCTCTGGGTGGAGGTGCGCTTCTACGCCCTGTTCGCACTGCTGGTGGTCCTGCCGGGCGTCACCTACCGCCGGGTGGTGCTGTTCTGCTCGGTGTGGACCCTGGCCGCGGTGCTGAGCACCTCGGCCGGCGGGCCCTGGACCGAGCTGGTCGTCATGCCGACGTACGCCCCCTACTTCATCGGCGGCCTGGCCCTCTACCTCGTCCATCGCTTCGGCAACCAGGCGCTGCCCTGGGGCATCGTGGCGCTCTCCTGGATCCTTGGACTGCGCATGGCCACGGAGGGGCTGTGGCACGCCGGCTCGCCCCGGAACCCGTACGTGGTGATGCTCGTCGTCACGCTGGCCTACGCCGCCGTGGCAGCGGTGGCGGCGGGCTGGACGCGGTGGGCGGCCTGGCCCTGGCTGACCACGGCCGGGGCGCTGACGTACCCGTTCTACCTGGTGCACGAGCACCTGGGCTGGTTCGTGATCAGGGTGCTGCACCGGGGCTGGGGGCTGCCGCCGTGGCCCACGCTGGCGATGACGGTGCTCGCGATGCTCGGGCTCGCCTGGCTGATCCACCGCTTTGTGGAGACACCGTTCGGCCCGAGATTGAAAAGGGCCCTGAAGAACTCCTGATTCGATCCGAATTCACCTTTCGTTCACTTAGGAATGTCTTGGCCCGCCGTTCACCTCTCCGTTGATTTCGGAGCCGAACGGCGGGCAGGCGCCGGGAGCCCTGACATTGCACAGCCACCGCGCAGGGTTTCCACAGGCTGCTGATCGCGTATCGAGGGAGTGCCTCCTCCACATGGCCACCACCCAGGAAACGACCCGTCCGCCCTATCGTCTCGACGACGTGCCCGGCTGGTTCCCCGTCCTCGACCAGGTCCTCTTCGACTGGTTCCTCGGCCGCCAGGAGAACTCCGGAACGCGGGGCGACCTCCTTGAGGTCGGGGTCTACATGGGCAAGAGCGCGATCTTCACCGGCCGGCACCTGCGGCGCGGCGAGTCGTTCACGGTGTGCGACCTCTTCGAGGGCGACGCACCCGACCACGCGAACCAGGCGGAGTCGACGAAGTCGTACGGCGAGCTGACCCGGCGCCTCTTCGAGGAGAACTACCTCGCCTTCCACGACGAGCTGCCGCGCGTGCTCCAGGGGCCCAGCTCCGTGGTGCCCGCCGAGGTCGCGCCCGGCACCTGCCGGTTCGTGCACGTCGACGCGTCGCATCTGTACGAGCATGTGCACGGCGACATAGGAGCCGCCCGCGACCTGCTGGTGCCGGACGGGATCGTGGTCCTCGACGACTTCCGCTCCGAGCACACGCCCGGTGTCTCCATAGCGGCGTGGGAGGCGGTCCTCAACCGCGGGCTGAGCCCTGTCTGCATCAGCACGCAGAAGCTGTACGGGACGTGGGGCGACCCCGGACCGGTGCAGGAGGAGCTGATCGAGATGGTGCGGGGGCGCGGCGACTGCCACCTGAGCATGCAGGAGGCCGCGGGGCACCGGATCATACGGCTGAAGTCGAAGGGGATGCCGGCGCCGGAGTTTCCGGTGTCGCGGTACGCGGAGGCGCCGGAGGCGCCCGGGCCGTCTCCGGCGCCCGCGGCACCGGTGACGTCGGGGCCGGGGCCGCGGCGGCGGAGCCGGGTCCGGAGGGTCGCGGTGGATCTGCTGCCGCCCGTGCTGACGCGGGCCCTTCGGAGGGCGATGCGGTAGCCCCCAGGAGAGGCGAGGCGCTGTAGCGGACATCCGGCTCCGCCGCGCGGGCACACCCGCTGCGGCGCGCCCCGAAGGGACGCGGGGAACTGCGCGACCAACCACACCCCACCCGCACCCGCACCCGCACCCGCCTGCCAACCTCCCGCAGCACCCCGCGGCGCGGCGCGCTTCGCCGTCAGCCGATCTTGTAGCGTGCGCTGATTCCGGCGATGACCAGCTCCAGCCCCTCCTCGAACTGGCGGTCGTAGTCGGTGAAGAGTTCCCGGCCGGCCGCCGCCGACAAGGGGAAGTCGGCCAGGACGCGGGCGCGTTCGGCCACGTCGTAGCCCTCCCGGCGTTGGCCCGGGAGCGGTTCGACGCCCTGTTCCTCGGTGACGAAGCCGATGGTGTAGGCGTTCGCCGTCATGCCCGCCTGGGCCGCCTGGGCGAGGGTGAAGCCGGCCTCCGTCATGACGTGCAGGTACGCCTCCTGCTCAGGGGCGTGGTCGATGCCCGTGAAACGTGAGCCGCTGTAGACCTTGGCGCCGTCGCGGTAGCCGAGCAGGGCCGCGCGCAACCCGCCGCTCACCGTGCGCAGCACGTCCTGCCAGGCGCCGGAGGGGTCGATCCGCGTGCCCGCGACCATCCGGCGGTAGATCTCCGTCGCCATCTCGTCGAGCAGCGCCTGCTTGTCCTTGAAGTGCCAGTACAGGGCCGGCGCCTTGACGTCCAGCTCCTTGGCGATGGCCCGCAGGGTCAGTCCGTCCAGGCCGGTCTCGTTCAGCAGGCGCAGGGCCGTGTCGGCGACCCGGCGGCGGTCGAGGGGCGTGCGTCGTTCCGTACTCACGCTTGACAGCTTAACAGCGTTAAGGGCAACCTTGCGGCCAACGGCACTTAACGACGTTAAGGAGATATGTGATGGATGTTCTGATCGTGGGCGCGGGTGCCACCGGACTCACCCTCGGTATCGACCTCGCCCGGCGCGGAGTGGACGCGCTGGTCGTCGAGGCGGGCGAGCAGCTGTTCCCCGGCTCGCGCGGCAAGGGGATCCAGCCCCGCACCCAGGAGGTCTTCGACGACCTCGGGGTGCGCGACGCGATCCGCGCGGCCGGCGGTCCCTATCCGCCCCAGCTGTTCTGGAAGAACGGCGAGCGGCTGGCGGCGCGGCCGATGTTCGACGAGGTGGCGGCGGACGAGGGCACGCCGTACACCGATCCGCTGATGGTCGCCCAGTGGCGGACGCAGGAGGTGCTGTACGCGCGGCTGCTGGAGCTCGGCGGCCGGGTCGGGTTCGGGCAGACGCTGACGGGCCTGGAGCAGGACGCGCAGGGGGTGACCGCCCGCTTCGCCGACGGCAGGACCGCCCGGGCCCGGTACGTGGTGGCGGCGGACGGGGGCCGCTCGGCCGTACGGCGGGCGGTGGGCGTCGGGATGACCGGCGAGTCGGTCGACCCGAACCCCTTCCTGGTGGCCGACCTGCGGGTGCGGGGCCTCGACCGCGACCACTGGCACGTCTTCGTCGGCGACGACGGCAACGGCGTGGCGCTGTGCCCGCTGGCCGGCACGGACGACTTCCAGCTGGCCGCGAAGCTGCCCGAGGGCACGGCGGCCGACCTGTCGTTGGCGGGCGTACGGCGGCTGGTGTCGGCGTACAGCCACCTGGACGCGGCGGACGTCACCGAGCTGCGCTGGGCCTCCGACTTCCGCCCGCGCGCCGCCCTGGCCGACCGCTTCCGGGTGGGGCGGGTCTTTCTGGCCGGAGACGCGGCCCATGTCCACTCCCCGGCCGGCGGCCAGGGTCTGAACACCAGCGTCCAGGACGCCTACAACCTGGGCTGGAAGCTGGGCGCCGTGCTCACCGGCGACGCCCCGGACGCGCTCCTGGACACCTACGAGGAGGAGCGCCGCGCGAACGCCGCCGCCATGCTGGACCTCTCGACGGGCGTCCACCACGGCGAGGTACGGCGCGGCGAGGCGACGGTCCAGCTCGGAATCGGCTACCGGGAGTCCTCGCTGACGGAGGAGACCCGGGCGGACCCCGGGCCGGTGCGGGCGGGCGACCGCGCACCGGACGGACGGAACGCGGACGGGGTGCGGATGTTCGACGCCTTCCGGGGACCGCACTGGACCCTGCTGGCCCCGGAGCCGGTCCGCGCCGTCCCGGAGTCGGTGCGCCGGCTGCGGGCCCCGGAGTCGTACGGCTCCGGTGTGTTCCTCGTCCGCCCGGACGGCTATGTGGCGTGGGCCGGCGACACGGCTGCTCGGGGCCTGGCGGAGTACGCCGGGCGTACCGGGGCCTGGAAGGCGCGGTAAGGGGTGCGGGCCTGCCTCAGGCGCTGGCCAGCGTCAGCTTCACCGCGAAGCCCAGGAACAGCGCCCCCGCCGCCGAGGTGGCCGTCGCCGCCAGCCTCCTGCGGCGGCGGAAGGCGGCGGCCAGCCTGGTGCCGCTGAATATCAGGGCGGTCAGGTACAGGAAGCTGGCCAGCTGGGCGAAGGCGCCGAGGACGACGAAGGACAGCGCCGGGTAGGCGTATCCCGGGTCCACGAACTGCACGAAGAAGGCGACGAAGAACAGGATCGCCTTCGGGTTGAAGAGGCTGATCACCAGGGCGCGGCGGTACGGCCGCTCCTGCGGGCCGACGGCCCCCGGGTCCGCGTCCTCGGTCACCGTCCGCTCCCGGCGCGCGAGCCACATCGACCGGGCCGCCCGGAGCATGCCGACCGCCAGCCAGGTCAGATAGCCGGCGCCCGCGTACTTCACGATCCCGAAGAGCACGGCGTTGGCCTGGAGCAGCGAGGCCACCCCGGCCGCGGACAGCGTCATCAGCACGGTGTCGCCGCACCACACCCCCGCGGCGGCCGTGTACCCCGCCCGTACACCCTGCCGGGCGGCGACCGAGAGCACGTACAGCGAGTTGGGACCGGGCAGCAGGACGATCAGGACGAGGCCTGCCAGATAGGTGGGGAGGTCGATGACACCGAACATGCGAAGAAGTCTCGCACGCGGGTCCGACAGCGCCCCCTTCCCTGCGCGTCAGAAGGCGTCTGCCCGTGCGTCAGAAGGCGTCCGCCGGGACGTGGACGCCCCACACCTCCCGCAGCGCGTCGCACACCTCCCCGACCGTCGCCCGGGCCCGCAGGGCCGCCTTCATCGGGCGGAGGACGTTGGCGTCGCCCTCGGCGGCCTCCTTGAGGGCGGCCAGGGCCGAGTCGACGGCCGGCCGGTCCCGTTCGGCGCGCAGCCGGGCCAGCCGCTCCGCCTGCCGGGCCTCGATGGCCGGGTCGACGCGGAGCGGCTCGTACGGCTCCTCCTGGTCGAGCTCGTCGAGTTCGTCGAGCCGGAAGCGGTTGACGCCGACCACGATCCGCTCCCCCGCCTCCGTCTCCCGCGCGATGCGGTAGGCGTCGCGTTCGATCTCGCCCTTCTGGAAACCGGCCTCGATCGCCGCCACCGCGCCGCCCAGGTCCTCGATCCTGCCCATCAGGTCGACGACCGCGCCCTCCACGTCGTCGGTCATCCGCTCCACCGCGTAGGAACCGGCGAAGGGGTCCACCGTCGCCGTGACGTCGGTCTCGTAGGCCAGGACCTGCTGGGTGCGCAGGGCGAGCCGCGCGCTCTTGTCCGTCGGCAGGGCGATCGCCTCGTCGAAGGAGTTGGTGTGCAGCGACTGGGTACCGCCGAGGACCGCGGCCAGGGCCTGGACGGCCACCCGGACCAGGTTCACCTCGGGCTGCTGGGCGGTCAGCTGGACGCCCGCCGTCTGGGTGTGGAAGCGGAGCATCAGCGACCTGGGATTGCGTGCCCCGAACTCCTCCCGCATGACCCGCGCCCAGATCCGGCGCGCCGCACGGAACTTGGCGACCTCCTCCAGGAGCGTCGTACGGGCCACGAAGAAGAAGGACAGGCGGGGTGCGAAGTCGTCGACGTCCAGGCCGGCCCCGACCGCGGTGCGCACGTACTCGATGCCGTCGGCGAGCGTGAAGGCGATCTCCTGCGCGGGGGAGGCCCCGGCCTCGGCCATGTGGTAGCCGGAGATCGAGATCGTGTTCCACCTCGGGATCTCGGTACGGCAGTACCGGAAGGTGTCCGCGATCAGCCTCAGGGACGGTCCGGGCGGGTAGATGTACGTGCCCCGCGCGATGTACTCCTTGAGGATGTCGTTCTGGATCGTGCCGGTCAGCCGGTCGGCGCTCACCCCCTGCTCCTCGGCCACCAGCTGGTAGAGCAGCAACAGCACGGCGGCCGGGGCGTTGATCGTCATCGATGTCGACACCTCGTCCAGCGGGATCCCGCCGAACAGCACCCGCATGTCGTCGACCGAGTCGATCGCCACCCCCACCTTGCCGACCTCGCCGTGCGCCAGGGGGGCGTCGGAGTCGTGGCCCATCTGGGTGGGCAGGTCGAAGGCGACGGACAGGCCCGTCGTGCCGTGGGCGATCAGCCGCCGGTAGCGGGCGTTGGACTCGGCCGCCGTGCCGAAGCCGGCGTACTGGCGCATGGTCCAGGGGCGGCCGGTGTACATCGTCGGGTAGACGCCCCTGGTGAAGGGGTACGACCCCGGGTCGCCGAGTTTCTCGGCCGGGTCCCAGCCCGCGAGCGCCGACGGGCCGTAGACCGGCTCGACGGGCAGTCCGGACTCCGACTCACGGACCATGGGCCGACCTCCGTGGTGCACGGGTACGCCGGTACGTCTGTCACTTCCCACCATGCCCTGTTGTTCGGCGGCGGTCACGCGGGGAAGCATCCTCGGCATGAAGGTCTCGGGGTACTCAGGGATCGTGGGGCGGCCCGCCGGCGCGCTCGCCTCGGCCGCCGTACTCGCGGCACTCACCGCGCTCTGCGGCTGCACGGTGCAGCCGCCGGACGGCACGGACGCCAAGGGGAACTCGCCCGTCCATATCGAGCTTCCGCACAGCAGGACACCCGGCGGAGCAGGCGGCCCGGCGTCGGGCCGATCGCCCGGTGCGGCTCCCGCCCCGACGCCGTCCGCCGTCGAGACCGTCCCGCCGCACATCGTCTTCACCCGCGGCGACACCGGGACCGGCGTGCGTGGACTCCAGGCCCGGCTGCGCCAGGTCGCCTGGCTGTCCGACGGGCCGACGGGGACGTACGACGACCTCACCGCCCAGGCCGTCAAGGGCTTCCAGGGCAAGCGCGGACTGCCGCAGACGGGCGAGACCGATGCCGTGACCTGGCAGCGGCTGCGGAGGATGACGCACGCGCCGGGGAAGTGGGAGCTGTACCTGATGGGCGGTCAGCCGGCCGCCGCGCCCGATCCGCGGTGCCTGACCGGCCGGGTGCTGTGCATCAGCAAGACCAGCCGGACGCTGCGCTGGATGGTCGACGGGCGCACGGTGTCGACGATGTCGGTGCGGTTCGGGGCCCAGTACACCCCGACCCGTGAGGGCGTGTTCCACATCTACTGGAAGTCGCTCCACCATGTGTCGACGCTCTACCACTCCCCCATGCCGTACGCGATGTTCTTCAGCGGCGGCCAGGCGGTGCACTACTCCTACGACTTCGCGGCCCGGGGTTACGCGGGCGGCTCCCACGGCTGCGTCAACGTCCGGGACGAGGCGGCGGTCTCGGCTCTCTTCGCGCAGGTGCGCAACGGCGACAAGGTCGTCGTCTACTGGTGAGTGCCGGAAGGTGTGTGGGGGGGGGGGGGGGGGGGGGGGGGGGGTTTCCCCCCCCCCCGCCAAGCACGAGCCACGGGTACGGGGGGAACCCCGGCTCTGTGCGACGGCCGATGACCAGTCGGCTCACTCTGTACTGCGCCGCCGCCGCCGAAAACGTCACACCCTGCCGGGAAAAAGTTCAGCGCCTTTCAAAACCGCAGGTCACAGCGGTACGTAAAGGTCAAAGCGCGCTGTATGTGGGGTCGGGCGAGGAGCCGGGCCGGTTCGGCAGCAGGCGTGCGAACGCCGTCGGGGAGGGCGCGACCACGCCGTCCTCACGGTGGTGGTGGCCCCGGCCGTGGTCCCGTCCGCCGCTTCCGCCTCGGCCGGGCTGACCGTCGTCGTCACCGCCCTGGCCGCTGCCACTCCCGCTGCCACTGCCGCCCGGGCCGCTGTTCTGGCCGCCCTGGCCGTTGCCGTCGCCCTTGCCGTCGTCGGAGACGCCGTTCTGGCCGACCGCGCCGGTGCCGACGACGGCCTTGCAGAACTTGTTCACCCGTCCCGCGCCGCCCGCCAGGCCCTCCAGGGCACGTCTGCGGTCGGTGCCCAGCGACTTGCCGTCCTGGATGTCGCGGCAGAACGCCAGCGCACGGCTCCACCCGTTCCCGGAGGTGCCGCGCGAACCGGTGCCCCGGTCCTTCGGCTTGCCTGACGGGTCGGGCGAGGGCGGTACCGGGCCGCGGGAGGTGGCACCGGTGGAGGGTGCGCCGGTCTCGCCGCCGAGCAGGGACTCGGTCGAGGGCGAGCCCTGCGGGCGCACGGGGGTACCGGCGGCCGAGACGGAGGCTCCCGGCGCGGGACGGTGGTCGTCGAACGGCGTCGACAGCACCCCGGTGCCCGCGGCCACCGCGACTCCGCCGAGCATGCCGGCGGTCAGGGCGGCGGCCAGGGCGAACCGCGCGGGGTGGGCCCAGGCCGGGACACGGGACGGCCGGGGACCGGCTCCGATGCGGATGAGACCCGCGTCGGAGCCCCGCCCGAACCGGCCCGGCTGCCGCGCCACGGAGGTCCACTCGTCCCCGGCGGATTCGCGCGCTTTGCGGAAGGCAGCCAGCGCCCCTTCCTCACCAGGGAGTTCGGCGGTGGCCGGTGCGGCCCCCACGGAGAGCGCGGCGAGCGCCTCGGCGAGGCGTTCTGCCTGGTCACGGGCGGAGTCGTCGACGGCTTCCAGCGACTCACCGCGCAGCAGACGTTCCGCCGTCGCCCGGTTCAGCCACGTGTCCTGCTCGTCGGCCATCACATGTCCTTCTGCGTCCGCGAACGCGTATGCGTCACAGTGGCGGACGTCACCGCACGATCCTTCGGTTCTCGCTGGGGCGGAAGCGCGTCGAGGACGGCTCCGGCCTGCTCCGGGTCGGCGCCGAGGAGTTCCGCGAGTTTCTTCAGGCCCCGGTGGGCGGCCGTGCGGACGGCGCCGGCACGTTTGCCGAGCGTCTCGGCGGCGGTCTTGGCGTCGAGGCCCATGACGACCCTGAGGACGACCGCCTCGGCCTGGTCCTGGGGCAGCCGGGCGATGAGGGAGAGGGTCGAGTCGGTGGTCAGCGCCTCGATGGCCTCGCCGGCGGTGTCCGAATCGGCGGCCCGGCCGGTCAGTTCCGTCTCGTCGCCGCCGATCGCGGGGCGGCGGCCGCGCATCCGTATGTGGTCGAGGGCACGGTTGCGGGCGATCCGGGCGGCCCAGCCGCGGAACCGGTCCGCGTCGCCCTCGAACCGGTCGAGGTCGCGGGCTATCTGCAGCCAGGCCTCGGAGGCGACGTCCTCGGCGTCCGGATCGCCGACGAGTGTGCGGACGTATCCGAGCAGGCGGGGCTGGACCGCGCGGTAGACGATGCGGAAGGCGGTTTCGTCCCCGTCCTGTGCCGCACGTACCGCGGCGGTCAACTCCGCGTCGTCCCCCAGCACCCGTCGTTCCCCAGTAAGTGGTCGGTCGCGGCTACGACGCAGCCGCCGATCGTTGCAGTGATCATGTATTCGCGCTCGACGCGAAAGGCACGTTACGACCTGAAACCGCTCGCCGTCCACGCCCGTACAATCTGCAACTAACTCGTGACGCCCTGGGGTGTGACAGAAAACGCACTCATGGCGCTGAAGGGAGTACGGGCCGCCGCGCGGTCCGTGCCGCGCGACGGCCGGGGCCTCTCCTGTGGGGGGTGGCGGCCTCGGCCGTTGCTTCGGTGCCGCTCGGCGCGTCAACATCGGGACGCCCAAAGCCGGTTGATCACCCGGCTCGCGATGCGCGGGACCAGTCGCCCCCGCCGCTCGGGGACTTGCCCCTGCCGGAGTTGCCCCTGTCGTCGGGCTTCTTCGTGTTACCGGATTCGCCCGGCTTCTTCCCGGAAGTCGTCGTCCGCACCAGCAGCTCGGCACAGTACGCGGTTACGTTCGTCTCACCGCCCGCAGCCTGGATCAGCCGCTGCCGGGCCGCCGGGTCCGACTCCCCTTGCACGGGGTCCGTCCGCGGTGGCGACCGGCGGTGAGTGACGTTTGGTCAGAGTCGAACGCTGTGTCTAAGAGTCGCCTGCGACAGACGTGACAGGTGCGACAGCCGTGGTCTTTTTTCTATGGGGTGGGGACGAGTGAGTCCACGCGGGAAGCGTGCGTACAGACCTTTGAGCATGAAGCGACGGGCGTGGCTGACGCTCGGCGCGGTGGTCCTGGGCGGCGGGGGTGTGGTGACGTACGCGGTCGCCAGCCCGTCCTCCGGTCACGGGGGCGGGCAGGCCAGACGGCCGGTGAAGGTCTACGACCTCACACTGAAGGACACGGCGAACGGCAAGCGGGAGCTGCCGCGCACGGAGACCCGTCAGTTCTCGCTGCTCGGCGTCTCCTGGACGGGGGCGACGAAGCGGCTGCACGGCACGGCCCAGGTGCGCACCCGGAGCGTCGAGACCGGCGAGTGGAGCGCCTGGCACGACCTGGAGGCGGCCGACCCGCTGGAGGACCCGGAGGCCGGCGCCGACGCGCGCGGCGCGTCCGAGCCGCTGTGGGTCGGCCCCTCCGACGGCGTCCAGGTCCAGGTCGTCCACCAGGACGGCTCCACCAGCTCCGGTCTGCCCAAGGGACTCCAGGTGAACCTGGTCGACCCCGGGGTGGCGACCGCCGCGGAGACGAAGGAGCAGCCGGCCGCGTACGTGGCGGACGCCATCCCGGGCGACAGCGCGTCGCCGGCGGATTCCGCTTCGCCCGGTGACTCGGCGTCCCCGGCCGACTCCGCGTCGCCCGCCGACTCCGCGTCGCCCAGCGCGTCCGTGACGCCCACCGAGTCCGTGCCGGCCACCGACTCGGCCTCCCCGAGCGACTCCGCGTCCGCCACGCCGACGGACAGCGCGTCCGCGAGCCCGTCGGCCTCCACGCCCACCGCGCCGCCGTCCACCGTGCCCGAGCCGCCGATCGTCTCGCGCGCTGGCTGGGGCGCCGACGAGTCGCTGAGCCCGGACCCGTCGGACTACAACGCCGATGTGAAGGCCGTCTTCGTCCACCACACGGACGGCACCAACGACTACACCTGCTCGGAATCCCCGGCGATCATCCGGGGCATCTACGCGTACCACACCCAGACCGAGCACTGGAACGACATCGGCTACAACTTCCTGGTCGACAAGTGCGGCACGATCTTCGAGGGCCGCAAGGGCGGTGTCGGCCTGCCGGTGCTCGGCGCGCACACCTACGGCTGGAACCGTGAGGCGGCCGGTATCGCGGTGCTCGGCGACTACACCACCGCCGGCGCCACGGACGCGGCCCTGGCCTCGATCGCCCGTCTCGCCGCCTGGAAGCTCGGCCAGTACGGCGCCGACCCGGCGACGACCGTGAAGCTCACGGCGGGCGCGACCCAGACGAACTTCTTCGGCACCACCTTCACGGCCGGCACCTCGTACACGTTCAACCGGATCTCCGGCCACCGTGACGGCTACAACACCCAGTGTCCCGGCAACTCGCTCTACCCCCAGCTGCCGACCATCCGCGCCTGGGCGTCGGGCCCGGTGCAGGGCCTGAAGCTCACCTCGCTGTCCGGTGCGAGCCTGTCCGGCTCGACGTACTACACCAAGGGCGCGATCACGGCGAAGTGGTCGACCACCACGCCCGGTTCGCTGATCTCGAAGTTCGAGCTGCTGGTGGACGGCAAGGTCGCCGCCACCGCCTCCGGTACGGCGGCCTCGGCCGGCGCCACGCTCGCCGCGGGCAGCCACTCCGTCGCCGTACGGGCCGTGCACCAGTCGGGCAAGACCACGACGACCTCCGCGCTGACCGTCGTCACCGACACCACCGTGCCCGCCTTCACCACCGCGCCGAAGCTCTCCCTGCGCACCGGCACCGTCAGCACCACCGCCGTCCCGGTCACCCTCGGCTGGAAGGCGACCGACAACGCGGCCCTGAAGTCGGTGAGCCTGCTGTCCCCGACGACGGCCACCTTCGGCCCGACCACGACCAGCTCCAGCCGCACCGCCAAGTCCGGCACCGCGTCCACCTGGTCGATGAAGGCGTCCGACCACGCGGGCAACACCCGCACCTCGTCCCCGTCCTTCACCCCGGTGATCCTGCAGGAGACCTCGGCCACCAAGTCCGGTAGCTGGACGTCCCGTTCGTCCACCAACTACCTGGGCGGCAAGTCGTACTCCAGCGGCTCCAAGGGCGCGAGCCTGAGCTGGACCTTCACCGGCCGGTCCGCCTCCTGGGTGGTCAGCAGGGCGTCCACCTCGGGTCAGGCGTACGTCTACGTCGACGGCACCAAGGTCGCGACCGTCGAGCTGAAGTCCTCGACGACCTCGTACCGCCAGGCGATCTGGACGAAGACCTGGTCGTCCAGCGCCAAGCACACCGTGAAGATCGTGGTGGTCGGCACCAGCGGCCGCCCGACGATCACGACCGACGGCCTGGTGTACATCAAGTAGTTCAGGCAGCTCAGGTGGCCGAGTCCACCGGTTCGGGCGTCCGCTCCCGCGCGGCTTGCGGGACGGGCGCCCGGTCCTCGTTCACGACCACTCCGGCGACGAACGCGCCCAGCAGCAGTACGCCCGTCGCCCCCTGCCGCTCAGGCGACTTGGGAATGCCCGCGTCTCTTATTGCGGTGCTTTCGCCAAGCCCCCCGCCGACCCGCGGGGCTGTCCATGGCTACCCCACGGCGTCCCGGCACAGCAGCCGCAGGGAACCATGGCCGCCGTAACACCGCCGGGCCTCGTCGACGGGGTCCCAGAGCCGGCCGTCGGGGGTGCGGACCCAGTGGTCGCCGCCGGAGGACCACCACTCGGCGCCGGTCTGACGGGCGATCACCTCGCCGGCGTAGCAGCCGAGGCCGCGCAGCATCTCCCGTACGGCGTCGTACGGCGCGCCCTCCCGGCGTATCTCCTCGATCACCCGGTCGACCCGCCACAGACTCTGCGCCGAGTAGTCGAGCCGGACCCGCGCGCCCTCGCGCATCATGGCCACCGCGTCCGCCGCCCAGCGCGCCGGTTTCGTGGCGGCGTGCGGCCTGGTCTGCTGCTGTGCTGTCACGTGGTGAACTGTCACATAGGCAAAAGCGAGGTCAGCGACGGTTTCGTCACTCCGGTTCGGGGTGTTCCGGCAACCGGTACAGGACCCCCGCAACTCCGCCGCAGCTCCGCCGCACGGCACTCACAGGAACCTCTCAGGCGGGCCTGCCGGCCCGGTTCAGCCGCGCCCCCGCGCCCGGCGTGACACCACCGCGCGCAGCACCCGGCGGCCCTCGGTGGAGACGTCCAGCGCACGGCGCAGCCCGGCCGCGCCGTGGCCGGCGAGCAGTTCGAGGACGGTGACCTGGCGGCGCAGTTCGGCGGCGACCAGCGGGGACATGTCCTCGGTGCCGCCCTCGCGGCGGGTGTCGACGGAGGGGGCCGGGTCCTCGGCGGGGTCCAGGAGCCGGTGGATGCGCAGCGAAGCCACGGAACAGGCGTCGGCCCACCGCCGAACCTCGTCGGGGTCCCGGTCCACGGGGGCGGCGTCGAGCATGCGGCGGGCGAGCAGCCCGGCCTCGGCGTCGCCGGTGTCCAGGGCGTCCCGGGCCTGCTCCAGGCCCTCGCCCCATCCGGAGTCGTCGGCGAGGCTCGTCCACAGCGGCCGCAGCACCAGGTCGTCGCCGCCGAGCAGCGGCACGCACCGATCCAAACAAGCCAGTCCGCTGGCGGCCAGCCCGCGTGCATCGGCCTGCGCGATCAGCTCCACCAGGCTCATCCCACGCCCCCCAATCGGTACGTACCAAGGCGCCGACCTGTACGGAGCCCGCACTTCCCCTTACTGCGTGCAAGGGCCCGGGAGTGTCACAGCGGTACGACGCCCAGGAGATCGAGCAGTCGGAAGAAAGGGTTTTCGGCCAACGGCGCCGACGGGTCGAGGTCGGCGGTCAGGACGGCGAGGAGCGCGCCGGGGTCCGCGGGGTGCCCGGCCTCGACGGCCCGGGCAACGGCACGGCCGCCGGCGTCGTGGGGTTCGGGTAGGTAGTCCCGTCCCGGGCCGAACACACCACAGGGGCGCCGGAGTCCGCCAGACGCGTGCGGCCGTGCCTCAGAGTGCTGCCGGGGCGGCGCCCGCCAGCGCCTTTTCGTGCTGCATCCGGGTCAGCCGCACCACGACGAGGATCGCGAGGACGGCGGCGGCGATGTCGAGGGCGTCCGAGAGCAGCATCCCGAGGGCGTCGTCACGGGCCTGGGCCGCGCCCTCGGTGTCGCCGTTGCCGCCGGTCACGACGCGGCCGGCGAACAGCGAGGCCAGCCAGAGCGTCCACCAGGCATTGATCAGCGCATGCGAACGGGTCGTCCCCCACGGGCTGCTGGCGTCCCAGATGTCGAGGGTGATCCGGTGCGGGTACCAGAGGTTCACGACCGGCACGAACCAGCCGCCGATCGCCCAGCCCGGCGATTTGCGGTGTCCGAACGGGTTGAAGACCTGGGCGTTGGCCCGCACCCGGTGGAACCAGCACAGGTACACCACCGCGCAGCTGACCAGGGACAGGGCCTGGGCCCCGACGGCGAGGCCGGAGAGCGAGTCGGCGCGGTCGGCCCGGCGGAACGCGGCGGCGCCGGTCTCCCCGTCGGCCAGGGCGCCCGTGGCGTCGTACTGGAGGAGGTCCGCGCAGACGGCGAACAGGTCGGCGGCGACGACCGCGCCGAGCAGCACGGCGGCGGCCCAGCCGAGGCCCACGGGTGAGCGCAGCCACAGCCCCGGCGCGCTGCCGAAGACCGGGGCGGGCTCGGGCGAGGCGCCCTGGCAGCGTTGGCACAGGGTGGCGCCGGGCGCGGCGGCGAAATGGTGGCAGCGGGCGCAGATCAAGACGGTTCCCCCGGGGTAGGGCACGCGACCCTCCCCTGGTCCGCGCGCGGAAGCGGAACATACGGCCCGTCACCGCCGTACGTCCACCTCTCGTCGCATGTCAGCCCAGTTGGCCCGCCAGCGTCTTGAAGTCGGTCCAGGACATGGCCGGGGTGCCCGGGTCCCAGAGCTTCTGGATGGTGGCCCGCAGTGGCATCCGGATGCCGGCGGCGACCTGGTCCTGCGTCTGGGAGTTGGCGAGGTCGCACCAGACGGCGAAGGAGCCGCCGAGGATCTGCGGGTCGTACCGCGTGGCCACGGCGCCGGTGCCGCGCAGCACGCGCGGGGTCCACTGCTGGTAGATCCGCTGCCCGGTCGGATAGACGAAGGTGTTGGGCTCCCCGAGGACGTAGTAGAGGAACTCGTCGTTGTAGTTGAGGACCTTCCGGCCCGCGCGGAGGTACTCCACCGGCTGCCGGGCGCCGATCTCCTTGCCGGTCCAGTAGGCGACCTGGAGGTCCTCGGCGGGCTGCACGGAGGTGCCCCGGAAGAAGCCGTCGTTCCAGACCCGCATGGTCCGGTCGTGGGCGCGGACGGTGTCGGCGCGGTCGTCGAGCCAGCCGGTGGTGAGGTCGGCGACGGTGCCCGAGGCGCCGTACGCCTCCTGGGCCGCGTCCGCCAGCCCCGGGTAGGAGGCCTGCGGGTCGGCGACGGTGAGCGCCTGGTACTCGTCGCCGCCGAGGTTCCAGTAGGAGCCCGGGAACAGGTCGGCGTACTCGTCGAGCAGGTCGTCGACGATCTTCGCCGAGTCGTCCTGGGAGATGTCGACGGCGCCCTTGGTGGCGACGCCCTGCGCGTTGCGCAGTTGCAGGTCCGGGTGGGCGGCGAGGACGGCGCCGAGGTGACCGGGCGAGTCGATCTCGGGCACCACCTGGATGTGCCGGCTGGCGGCGAGGTCGACGATCTCCTTGACCTGCGCCTTGGTCAGGTGGTCCTGGGAGACGATCTCGGGGTGGGTGTCGGACTCGATCCGGAACCCCTGGTCGTCGGAGAAGTGCAGCCCGAACTGGTTGAACTTCAGATCGCCCAGTTCCCTTATCCGGCTTTCGATCCAGCCCGCCGTGAACGGCTTGCGTGCGATGTCCAGCATGAACCCGCGCTGCGGCTTGGCCGGCTGGTCCTTGACGACCCCCTCCGGGGCGCTGCCGCCGCCCCGCACCTCCTGCTTGAGCGTCCGGGTGCCGTAGAAGACACCCGCGTCACCGGGCCCGCTGATCCGCACCGACCCGCCGCGCACGGTCATCGTGTACGACTCCGGGTCCCCCGTCCCGCCGAGGTCGAGCCGCAGGTCGCCCGCCCTGACGTCCTCGTTCGCCGCCTTCTGCCCGGCGTACGACAGTCCCAGCTCACCCGCTGTCAGCCGCCCCTCGTCGATGAGCGCCGCGTCGCTCACCACGACCCGCCCGCCCTTCTCGGGGCGCCAGCCGGGTCCGCGGGCGGGGGTGTGGGAGCGCACGGCGGGGATGGTGCGCGGGGCCTGGGAGAGGGGGTAGCTGCGGGTCGGCGTGGGGGTGGGGGTCGTGGCCCGACCGGCGGACGAGGCGGCCGCGCCGCCGGACGACTGCCGGGCGGCCGATCCGGCCGGGGTCCTGCCGTCGCCGTCGCCCGAGGTGGCGGCCCATACGCCGATGCCGGTGCCGAGCGCGACGGTTGCCACGAAGGCCGCGGCGATCACCGCCCGTCTCCGTGTCACCTGCCGCGCCGAGGGCCTGCGCTTGTGCTGGCTCACCGGTCCAACCTATGACGCGTCCACCGCTCAGTCGTCATCCAACCGCTCCGAAACTCTCTCCTTCGGGTGAAACTGAGGCAACCAACCGACACACCGTGAACGTCCTCGATAGCGTCAACGACACATTTCTCTCAGCATCCCCTGCCACACCGCATGTGACGCGAGGACCCACGCTGCCCGCCCACCGCCTGCCCCACCTCCCCACCCCGCTGGACGCCTTCAACACCGCGCCCGACGACGAGGTCGGTGCCCTCCTCCTGCACTGCCTGCGCAGCCTGCGCTGGTCCCGTCGGCTCGCCGACCACCGCCCCTACCCGGACGTGGAGTCCCTGCTGGCGGCGGCGGACGAGGCGGCCTACGACCTGTCCCCGGCGGACCTGGCCGAGGCCCTGGCGCGCGAGTGCCTTCCCGAGCTGCCCGCGGACACCTACTCGGCGGCCCACACGGCCCTGACCGCGGCCCACGCGGCCTACGAGGCCAAGTTCGGACACGTGTTCGTCATCTATCTGGGCGACACATCCCCGGGCGAGTCCCTGGACCGCGTCCTGGAAGGCATCCGGTCACGTTTGACAAACGATCCGGAGGAAGAGCGGGTCGTAGCAGCCGATGAGCTTCGGTGCCTGGCAAGGGAACGGCTGGCGAGTTACCTGAGGGGCGCGGGGCAGTGCTCATCAGCGGCCCCGCCGCGGGGCGCGACCAGCCCCAACGGCGCCGCACCCGGCAAATAACCGAACAACCCACCCCAGATGCCGCCCGGCTAACCCATACGCGTGCCACTTTGATCACACCGGTAGGCCCGGCGTAAGCCCAGCGGCAGCGCATCGCTACGATGCTGGGGGCCGGTGGACCGTACCCGGCCGGGCCCGACCGACACCAAGCCGGCGCGGCCCCAATCCCCGCTCCCGGAGGGACTTCCGTGCCGGCTGGAACGCTGTACCGCGGCCGGGAAGGAATGTGGTCCTGGGTGGCTCACCGAGTCACCGGCGTCCTCATTTTCTTCTTCCTGTTCGTTCACGTGCTGGACACCGCTCTCGTCCGCGTCTCCCCCGAGGACTACGACAAGGTCGTAGCCACGTACAAGACGCCGATCGTCGCACTGCTGGAGTACGGCCTCGTGGCCGCCATCCTCTTCCACGCGCTCAACGGCCTGCGTGTCATCGCCGTCGACTTCTGGTCGAAGGGCCCGCGCTACCAGAAGCAGATGCTCTGGACGGTCGTCGGTGTCTGGGTCGTCCTGATGGCCGGGGCCGTTTACCCCGTTCTCGGCCACGCCGCTCGTGTCCTGTTCGGGAGCTGACGCAGATGTCGACCACTGAAACCACCGCAGCCGGCGTCGGCCCCGTCGAGGGCGCCCCCCTCTTCAACGTCGACAACCCGGCCCCGCTCATCGAGGCCCCGCGCAAACGCACCAAGAAGTCCCCGAAGTCCACCCGGGGCAACTTCGAGATGGCCGCCTGGCTGTTCATGCGCCTGTCCGGCGTCGTGCTGGTCGTCCTGGTCCTCGGCCACCTGCTGATCCAGCTGGTGCTCGACGGCGGCGTGTCGAAGATCGGCTTCGCGTTCGTGGCCGGCCGCTGGGCGAGCCCCTTCTGGCAGGTCTGGGACCTGCTGATGCTGTGGCTCGCGATGCTGCACGGCGCGAACGGCCTGCGCACGATCATCAACGACTACGCGGAGCGCGCGAACACCCGGCTGTGGCTCAAGGGCCTGCTCTACACGGCCACGGTGTTCACCATCCTGCTGGGCTCACTGGTGATCTTCACCTTCGACCCGAACATCCGCTAGGCACGGGGCTGCGAGAATCATGAAGATCCACAAGTACGACACCGTCATCGTCGGCGCCGGCGGCGCGGGCATGCGCGCGGCCATCGAGTCGACGAAGCGCAGCCGCACCGCGGTCCTGACCAAGCTCTACCCCACCCGCTCCCACACGGGCGCCGCGCAGGGCGGCATGGCCGCCGCGCTGGCCAACGTGGAGGAGGACAACTGGGAGTGGCACACCTTCGACACGGTCAAGGGCGGTGACTACCTGGTCGACCAGGACGCCGCCGAGATCCTGGCGAAGGAGGCCATCGACGCCGTCCTCGACCTGGAGAAGATGGGCCTGCCGTTCAACCGGACGCCCAACGGCACGATCGACCAGCGCCGGTTCGGCGGTCACTCCCGCAACCACGGCGAGGCGCCGGTCCGCCGGTCCTGCTACGCGGCCGACCGCACCGGCCACATGATCCTCCAGACGCTGTACCAGAACTGCGTCAAGGAGGGCGTGGAGTTCTTCAACGAGTTCTACGTCCTGGACCAGCTGATCACCGAGGTCGACGGCGTCAAGAAGTCGGCCGGTGTGGTCGCGTACGAGCTGGCCACCGGCGAGATCCACGTCTTCCAGGCGAAGGCGGTCATCTACGCGTCCGGTGGCACCGGCAAGTTCTTCAAGGTGACGTCCAACGCGCACACGCTGACCGGTGACGGCCAGGCCGCCGTCTACCGCCGGGGTCTGCCGCTGGAGGACATGGAGTTCTTCCAGTTCCACCCGACCGGCATCTGGCGCATGGGCATCCTGCTGACGGAGGGCGCCCGCGGTGAGGGCGGCATCCTCCGCAACAAGGACGGCGAGCGCTTCATGGAGAAGTACGCGCCGGTCATGAAGGACCTCGCGTCCCGTGACGTCGTCTCGCGCTCCATCTACACGGAGATCCGGGAGGGCCGCGGCTGCGGTCCCGAGGGCGACCACGTCTACCTCGACCTCACCCACCTCCCGCCGGAGCAGCTGGACGCCAAGCTCCCGGACATCACCGAGTTCGCGCGCACCTACCTCGGTATCGAGCCGTACACGGACCCGATCCCGATCCAGCCCACCGCGCACTACGCGATGGGCGGCATCCCGACGAACGTCGAGGGTGAGGTGCTGATCGACAACACCACGGTGGTGCCGGGCCTGTACGCGGCCGGCGAGGTCGCCTGTGTGTCGGTGCACGGCGCCAACCGGCTGGGCACGAACTCCCTGCTGGACATCAACGTGTTCGGCCGCCGGGCGGGCATCGCCGCCGCGGAGTACAGCCACACCTCGGACTACGTGGACCTGCCGGAGAACCCGGCCGAGTTCGTCGTCTCGCAGATCGAGAAGCTGCGCACCTCGACGGGCAACGAGCGGGTCGCCACGCTCCGCAAGGAGCTCCAGGAGACCATGGACGCCAACGTCATGGTGTTCCGCACCGAGCAGACGATCAAGACGGCCGTGGAGAAGATCGCGGAGCTCCGCGAGCGCTACCGGAACGTCTCGATCCAGGACAAGGGCAAGCGGTTCAACACCGACCTGCTGGAGGCCATCGAGCTCGGCAACCTGCTGGACCTGGCCGAGGTCATGGCGGTCTCCGCCCTGGCCCGCAAGGAGTCGCGCGGCGGTCACTACCGCGAGGACTACCCCAACCGCGACGACGTCAACTTCATGCGCCACACCATGGCGTACCGCGAGGTGGGCGACGACGGCGCCGAGTCCATCCGTCTCGATTACAAGCCGGTCGTCCAGACCCGCTACCAGCCGATGGAGCGTAAGTACTGATGGCAACCCCTGTTCTGGACAAGGCGGACGCGGCCGGCCAGCCCGAGCCCGGCTTCGCCGACTCCCCGTACATCACGGTCACCTTCCGGATCCGCCGCTTCAACCCGGAGGTCTCCGCGGACGCCGTCTGGGAAGACTTCCAGCTGGAGATCGACCCGAAGGAGCGCGTCCTCGACGGCCTCCACAAGATCAAGTGGGACGTCGACGGCACGCTGACCTTCCGCCGCTCCTGCGCGCACGGCATCTGCGGCTCGGACGCGATGCGGATCAACGGCAAGAACCGCCTCGCCTGCAAGACGCTGATCAAGGACATCAACCCCGAGAAGCCGATCACGGTCGAGCCCATCAAGGGCCTGACGGTCCTGAAGGACCTGGTCGTCGACATGGAGCCGTTCTTCCAGGCGTACCGGGACGTGATGCCGTTCCTCATCACGAACGACACCAACGAGCCGACCCGCGAGCGTCTGCAGTCCGCCGAGGACCGCGAGCGCTTCGACGACACCACGAAGTGCATCCTGTGCGCCGCGTGCACGTCGTCCTGCCCGGTCTTCTGGAACGACGGCCAGTACTTCGGTCCGGCCGCGATCGTCAACGCGCACCGCTTCATCTTCGACTCGCGTGACGAGGCGGCCGAGCAGCGCCTGGAGATCCTGAACGACCGCGACGGCGTGTGGCGCTGCCGCACGACCTTCAACTGCACGGACGCCTGCCCGCGCGGCATCGAGGTCACCAAGGCGATCCAGGAAGTCAAGCGCGCCCTGATCACGCGCCGCTTCTGATCCCGGCTCCGCCAGGACCACAAGGGCCCCGCTCCTCGGAAGGAGCGGGGCCCTTCCGCGTGTCTGCGGCCGGTGCGGGTGCGCGGTTCTAACCTGACGGTATGTCAGATGACGAGTCGTACGAACTGCTCGGGTTCGACAACGTGCTGTTTCCCGTCGGGGATCTCGCGGATGCCGTCGCCTTCTACGAGCGGGCCGGGTTCACGGTCGGTTTCCGCTTCGACGAGGGCGGGATCGCCCTGCTGAAGGTGGGGGGTGAGACGCCCGGGATCCTGCTGCGGGCCGAGGCGGGGCTGGGTCGGCGGACGCCGGTGTGGGCCGCGCCGCGGCTGTGGCTGGAGGTGCCGGACGCGCGGGTCGCGGCAGGGCGGCTGGCCGAGGCCGGGATCGCCGTGCTCGACGCGCCGTTCTCCGTCGCCACCGGATGGACCGTCGAGATCGCCGACCCCTGGGGAAACGTCCTCGGGTTCACCGACTACAGCAAACGGCCGGAGCTGGCGCGGCGAGCGTGAACGGGGTCACTCCACCCTTGAGTTGAACACGTTCAAAAGCAGGGCTACAGTCATCCCTGTCAGCGTTTTTGAACGCGTTCAAGAAGGGGTGGGGCATGGACCGCACGGTCATCGCCTACGTCATCTACCTGCTCGTCAGCATCGGACTGACCATCTGGGTGGCCCGCACACTCAGCCGCAACGGGCGGATCTTCCTCGCCGACGTACTGCACGGGAACGAGCAGCTCGCCGACGCCGTCAACCACCTTCTGGTCGTCGGCTTCTACCTCGTCAACCTCGGCTTCGTCGCGCTGTACCTGCACACCAGCGACACCGTCGACGACACCCGGCAGATCTTCGAGACCCTGTCGGCCAAGCTCGGCGTCGTCCTGCTGGTGCTCGGCGTGATGCACCTCGGCAACGTGTACGTCCTCAACCGGATACGGCGGCGCGGGGTCATGGAGAAGGAACAGCTCCCGCCGGTCCCGCCGCAGGGCTGGACCGCGCCGGCGGCCGGGGCGTGAGCACCGTGCCGGCCACCGACGACCGGGGCGCCGTGCGCGTCCCGGTCCGCGGGCTCACCGTTCTCTACGACGCCGAGTGCACCCTCTGCACCCACCTGCGCGACTGGCTCGGGCGCCAGCCGCAGCTGGTGCCGCTCACCCTGGTCCCGGCGGCGTCGGACGAGGCCCGCGCCCGCTTCCCCGGACTCGACCACTCCGCCACCCTCGACGAGGTCACCGTCATCGGCGACTCCGGGCAGGTCTACCGGGACACGGCCGCCTGGATCGTCGTCCTGTGGGCACTGCGGGAGCACCGGCCACTGGCGCACCGGCTGAGCACCCCGGCCGGGGCCCGGCTGGCCCGGGGCGCGGTGCTCGCCGCCGCCCGGTGGCGGGGCGCCCAGTGGGGCGGGAAGGTCTACCGGCGCGAGGACGGGTGGGTGTACGACCCCGGGCTCGGGTGGGTCTACGACCCTCCGGGCTGTGCCGGCGACGTCTGCGCCACTCGTTAGGCTCTGTCCGTGTCCGCGAAGAACGACGGTCCTGTCGAGGCCGATACGCCCAGCAAGTCCGAGCAGACCCGCGCGCTGATCCTGGAGACGGCGATGCGGCTGTTCCGGGAGCGCGGCTACGAGAAGACCACCATGCGGGCCATCGCCACGGAGGCCGGGGTCTCCGTGGGCAACGCGTACTACTACTTCGCCGGCAAGGAACACCTGATCCAGGGTTTCTACGACCAGCTCGCCGCCGAGCACCGGGCGGCGGTCCGCGAGGTCCTGGACAAGGAGACCGACCTGGAGGCGCGGCTCGCGGGGGTGCTGAAGGTGTGGCTGGACATCGCCCTGCCGTACCACGAGTTCGCCGTCCACTTCTTCAAGAACGCCGCCGACCCCGACAGCCCGCTCAGCCCGTTCTCCCCGGAGAGCGAGCACGCGCGCGTGGAGGCGATCAGCGTGCACCGGGAGGTGCTGGCCGGGGCGAAGACCAAGGTCGCGCCGGAACTGCGGGACGTCCTGCCGGAGTTGATGTGGCTCTCGCAGATGGGCCTGGTCCTCTACTGGATCTTCGACCGGACCGAGGGTCGGGAGCGCAGCTACCGGCTCGCCGAGCGGGGGGCCCGGCTGACCGCGCGAGGCGTCTCCCTCGCGCGGTTCCGGGTGCTCCGGCCGCTCGTGCTGGAGGTGCACGAGCTGTTCACGGACTTCCTGCCGGGGATGACGCGGGTGCTGCCGGACCCGGCTGGCAAGGGGCGCCGGGGCGAGTGATCACTTTCGGGTGAAGCGGTTCGAAGGGGACAGTGGGGGGCTCGGCTTCCTACGATGATTTTCTCGACACCAGCCCACGGGAGGCACGTGACGTCCGCAGCATCCGTCGAGCGGCCCTTCGCCGGCCGACCGCTCACGGCTATCGCCGACGAGATCATGGAACGCCATCCGGGCTACCGCGTCGAGATCATCGAAGGCCACCTCCTCGCGACCCCAGCCCCGGATGCCCCGCACGCTCGCGCCCTGACCAAGCTCATGGTCCCTTTTATCGCCGCAGGGCTGGCCGACGGCGCAACCGACGTCCTGCAAGGCGTCGGTCTCTGGCTGCCCACTGGCACGGAGGACTACGCGATCCCCGACCTGGCAGTGGTGGACGCCGACATCGACGAGTACCTCGTCGAGAACAACTCTTACGACCCGGTCTGTTTCCGCCTCGTCCTGGAGGTCACGTCCGGGAACTGGAAGGACGACCTCAAGACCAAGGTCCGCGCCTACGCCGAGGCCAAAGTCCCCGTCTATGTGATCGTCGACCGCAAACACCAGCGTCTTCATGTACTCACGAACCCCACCGGGGACAAGTACGAGAACCACCGTCCCCACGCCCCCGGCGAGCTCGTCACTCTGCCTGACTCCATCGGCGCCAAGGTCACCCTCGACGTTGATCAGATCCTGAAAGCCGGGCAGCCAAAGGTCAATTGACCGCGTCCACCTCGTCCCCGGTCAGCTCCACGTCGTACACCAGCGCCCCCTCCGCCACCGTCACGTGCCGGGCGCGTGAGCCGTACGCCGAAGACGTCACCGCCAGCAGGTAGGAACCCGGCGCCGGAACCGACACGATGTAGGAGCCGTCCGCCAGCGACGTCACGCGGTCCAGCTGGCGCCCGCCCTTGGACATCAGGGTCACCGACGCGTCCTCCACCGGGTCGCCGTCCGCCGTGCGGACGAAGCCGTGGATCGCCGTGGCCGGGCCGGTCGGCTCGGCGGGCTCCGGGGCGGCCTCCTCCGACGGCTCCACCGCAAGGTGCGGCAACCGCTTCTCCAGCCAGTCCGGCAGCCACCAGTTGGACGTGCCGAGCAGATGCATCGCCGCCGGCACCAGGGCCGTACGGAGAATGAACGCGTCCAGCGCCACCGCCGCCGCCAGGCCCACGCCCGCCATCGCCGCGCCCGAGTCGCCGCTCAGGACGAAGGCCAGGAAGACGCAGACCATGATCAGGGCCGCTGAATTGATGACGCGGCTGGTCTCCGCGAGGCCGACCCGGACCGCCCGCGCGTTGTCCCTCGTGTGCACCCACTCCTCGTGCATCCGGCTCACCAGGAACACCTGGTAGTCCATCGAGAGGCCGAAGAGGAGGGACAGCATGATGACGGGGAGGAACGCGTTGATCGGGCCCTCCTTGCCGAGGCCCAGCAGGTCCAGGCCCCAGCCCCACTGGAAGACCGCGACCAGGACACCGAAGGACGCGGCCGCCGCGATCAGGTTCATCACCGCCGCCGTCAGCGGGACCACCAGCGAGCGGAAGGCGATCAGGAGGAGCAGGAAGCCCAGGCCGATGATCGTGGCGATGAAGAGCGGCAGCCGGTCGCCGGTGACCGAGGCGAAGTCCTTGGACACCGCCGTCACACCGCCCACGTGCGCCTCCGCGCCCGCCTTCGGGATCACCTGGTCCCTGAGCGTGTCGATCAGGTCGTCGGTCTCCTTGGACTGGGGTGAGGTGGTCGGGATCACCTGGATGACGGTGACGCCCTGTGCGGGCGGCAGCGCGACGGCCCGGGCCACTCCGGGGGTCTTCTCGATGCCCTGGACCAGCTTCGTCGTGTCACCGCCCACGCTGACCACCTGGAGCGGGCCGTTGAAGCCGGGGCCGAAGCCCTCGGCGAGCAGGTCGTAGGCCTTCCTGGTGGTCGTCGACGCGTCGTCGTTGCCCTGGTCGGTGGCGCCCAGGCGCAGGGAGAGGACCGGGATGGCGAGGACCGCCATGACGACCACGGCGAGCACGGCGATACGCCTCGGGCGCTTCTCGACGTTCACCGACCAGCGGGCCGCGAGGCCGCTCGCCTTCTCCGGTTCGGGGCCCTCGGCGGCCAGCCGGCGGCGCTGGCGGCGGCTGAGGACCCGCGGGCCGAGGAAACCGAGCAGGGCGGGCAGGAGGGTGACGGCGGCCAGGACGCTGAGCACCACCGTCAGGGAGGTGCCGATGACCACACCGTCCAGGAAGCGGAGCCGGGTGACCAGCATGCCGGCCAGCGCGATGCAGACCGTGCCGCCCGCGAACAGCACCGCCCGGCCCGAGGTGTTGAGCGCGGTGACCGCCGACTCCTCGGGGTCCATGCCGCGCAGGATGCCCCGGCGGTGCCGGGTGACGATGAACAGGGCGTAGTCGATGCCGACGCCGAGGCCGATCAGGGAGGCGAGCAGCGGGGCGATGTCGGGGATGTTCGTGGTGTGGCTGAGGAGCTGGGTGGAGAACAGGCCCATGCCGACGCCGAAGACCGCGATCGCGATGGGGAGGGTCATGGCGAAGAAGGAGCCGAAGGCGAGGAAGAGGACGACCGCCGCCGCGACGATGCCGACCATCTCGGAGAGGCCCTGCGGGGGCTCCTGGACGCGCTGGATCGCCTGGCCGCCCAACTCGACCTGGAGGCCGGCTCGCTCGGCGTCCTGGGCGGTGTCGACGACCTTCTGGACGACGTCCTTGGGGATCTCGTTCGCCCGCTGGACGAAGGTCAGCTGGGCGTAGGCGATCTTGCCGTCCTGGCTGATCTGCCCGGCACCCCGGGCGCCGTCGTAGGGGCTGGTGACCGCGCCGACGCCCTTCAGCTTCGCGATCGTGTCCAGGGCCGGCTGGATGCTGCTCCGGACCGCCGGGTCCATGACCGAGCCGTCGGTGACCTTCCAGACCACGGTGTCCGTGTCGCCCGAGGTGTTCGGGAAGGCCTTCTGCATCAGGTCGTACGCGCTCTTGGAGTCCGTGTCGGGGAGGGAGAAGACGTTCGCGTAGTCCGTGCCCGCCGTCGAGGCCGAGAAGCCCACGCCGAACAGCGCCCCCACCCACAGCAACAGGACCACCAGCCGGTGCCGATAGCACCACCGTGCCAATGCCGTCACGCTCAACAGCTCCTTGATTCAAGTAGGTTCGGTCGGTCGGTCCCCCAGGTCCTGGGCAACAGGATTGGCGGCGGGACGGGCGCCGGGACACGCGGCGCGCATGACTCTCAAGGAACTCCAAAGCTGTGAGCCCCCCGGCTGTCGGTGGTCGCGCCGATACTGGGGGCATGACGGCTCCAGGCAGCACCGTGCTGATCGTGGAGGACGAGCCGAGCATCGCGGACGTCCTCGCCATCGCCCTGCGCTACCACCGGTTCGCGGTGATGACGGCCGGCACGGTCCGGGACGCGCTCACGCTGGCCGAGCGCACCCGCCCCGACGCCGCCCTGCTGGACGTGATGCTGCCGGACGGGGACGGCCGGGCCCTGGCCCGCGAACTGCGCGCCCGGCAGCCGGACCTGGCCCTGGTCTTCCTGACCGCGCGGGACGCGCCGGCGGAGATAGTCGGCGCGCTCGGCTACGGCGACGACTACATCACCAAGCCGTTCAACATCGACGAGGTCGTCGCCCGCATCGGCGCGGTGCTGCGCCGCACCCGCCCGGCCGACGTCATCCAGCAGCGTCCACCGCTGCGCTACGGCGACCTGGAGCTGGACGAGACGACGTACTCGGTGCACCGGGCCGGCCGCACGGTCGAGCTGACCCCGACCGAGTACGCGCTGCTGCGCTTCCTGGTGCGCAACGGCGGCCGGATCGTCCCCAAGGAGCAACTGCTCAGGCACGTCTGGCAGTACGAGCACGTGCCGTCCGAGTCGACCGTCGTGGAGACCTACATCAGCTATCTGCGGCGCAAGCTGGACGCGCTGGGCGCGCCGGTGATCACCACCCGGCGGGGCGTCGGATACGGCCTGGCATGAACGTCGGGAAGCGACACCGGCACCGGCACGGCATGCACTCGCTGCGCGGCAAGCTGACCCTGGCCAACGTCGGCCTCCTCGCGGTCGGCATCGTGGCGGCGACCACGATCAGCATCATGGGCATGCGGCTGTACCTTCTCGACCAGGTGGACTCCTCGCTGCTCAAGATGCGTACCTCGCTGGGGAGTTCGGGGCTCACCCTGCGGCAGGTCGACTCGCTGGGCACGCTCGGCGTCATCCGTGACCGGATGGTGCCGGCGGAGTCCGACCCGGCACCGGGCTCGATCTTCGCCGTGGTCGACGCCGAGGGCAGCGCCGTCGAGGTCTTCGACATGGCGCCGACCGACGCCCAGCGCGGACTGGCGGCCGCCGTGCACGACCCGCGCGCCCTCGCCGCCGCCCCCGACCCGGGCGACGTCACCGTGCACGGCGCGATGTACCGGGTGACGGCGACCCGGCTCGCCGACGGCCCCTACATCCTGCTGGCCACCTCGACCGAGCTGCTGCACGAGGGCATAGCCAAGGCGCTCCGGCTCGACTTCACCGTCGGCGCGCTGCTGCTGGCGCTGCTGGCCTGTCTGACCATGTTCAGCGTGCGCCGCCGGATGCTGCCGCTGGAGGACATGGTGGAGACGTCGTCGGCGATCGCAGAGGGCGATCTGACCCGGCGGGTGCCGTCGAGCCAGCATCCGACCGAGGAGGTCGAGCAACTGCGGCTGGCCCTCAACTCCATGCTGCACCAGGTGGAGACGGCGTACCGGACGCGTGAGCGCAGCGCGGCCCAGCTGCGCCGGTTCGTCGCGGACGCGTCGCACGAGCTGCGGACGCCGCTCGCCGCCATCCGCGGCTATCTCCAGCTGTACGACAAGGGGATGCTGAGCGAGCCCGGGGAACGGCGGCGGGCCTGGGACCGGATGCACGGCGAGGTGGACCGGATGGGCCGGCTCGTCGACGAACTGCTGCTGCTGGCGCGGCTCGACCAGCGGCCCGAGATCCGGTTCCGTAACGTCGACGTGAGCCGGCTGGTGCGGGACGCGGCGGAGGATCTGCGGGCCCAGCAGCCGGGGCGGCGGGTGGCGGTCAGCGCCGAGGGGGCGGTGCTGGTGCGGGCCGACGAGTCGGGGCTGCGGCAGGTGCTGGGGAACCTGGTGGCCAACGTCCGTACCCATACGCCGGTCGAAGCGCCGGTACGGCTGGGGGTGGAGCGGTCCGACGGGGTGGTGCGGGTCTGTGTCGCCGACGAGGGGCCCGGGCTGGCGGAGGAGGACGCGGCGCGGATCTTCGACCGGTTCTTCCGGGTGGGGAGTGCGGAGGGGAGCGGGCTGGGGATGGCGATCGTGCAGGGGGTGGTGGACGCGCACGGAGGTGAGGTCTGCGTGCGGACGGCGCCTGGGGAGGGGCTGGCGGTGACTGTTACGTTGCGTTGTGGCTGAGTTCCGGGTGCGGGCGGGTTGTGACTGGTCGCGCGGTTCTATCCCCGGCCTTCGGCCGGGGATACCCCCAGCGCCCCTAAAGGGGCGCTGTGATCAGCGCCCACACAGTCTTGCCGTGGGCTCCTCGGCTCCAGACCCCCCACGCCGCCGCGAGCGTCTCCACCAGGTGCAGACCCCGGCCCGTCTCGTCGTCCTCACGGACGATCCGGAGCCGGGGCTCCACCCGGCCCTCGTCGGAGACCTCGATCAGGCAGGAGCCGTCCGCCAGCGCCGTCACCGCCACCTCGAACTCCCGCTCCAGCAGGGGGCGGTGGCGTACGACGTTGGTGGCCAGCTCGGACACCAGAAGCATGGCGTCGCAGACCGCCGGGTCGCCCGGACCGTGCCCCCAGTCGCCCAGATGGTCCCGGACCCGATGCCGGGCCAGGCCCACGGACGCCGGATGCCGGGGCAGCCGGAAGGAGTTGCGTCTCAGCACGTCTGCTCCTCACCCCACGCACACCTCCGTCACATGGTGGCGCGCCGGGTGTCCGCCCCCGTCAGATCCAGTCCAGACTCCACAGGCGGAACAGGCCCGTGCTGTCCGTGAGGTACTGGGTGCCACCCACGTCCTCGCTGCTGACGACATAGTCCGTGCGCTGCCAGAGCGGGATCAGCGGCACGTCGTTCGCCACGTCCGTCTGGATGTTGCGGAAGTCCGCGTCGACGCGCGCACGGTCGGCGAACTGCTGGCTGTGCTGGATCAGGCCGTCGACGGCCTTGTTGCTGTAGCCGGTGCTCATCACGGAGTCGCTGCCGACCAGGGAGGCGCCGAAGGTGTCCGGGTCGGGGTAGTCGGCGACCCAGCCGACCGCCCAGGCGTCCATCTTGCCCGTGGCCCACGACTTCTGGAAGTCGGTCCACTCGTATCCCTTGACGTCGACCTTGAACAGGCCGCCCGCCTCCAGCTGCTTCTTCAGCGCGGCGGCCTCCTCGGCTCCCGCGCCGTGGCCGATGCCGTAGCCGAAGGTGAACTCGACCGGGGTGCTGACGCCGGCCTGCTCCAGCAGCGCCTTCGCCTTGTCGACGCTCTGCGACGGGTACTGGTCGAAGAAGGACGTGGTGTGGCCGGTGAGGCCGGTCGGGATCAGCGAGTACAGCGGCTCCACCGTCCCGTCGTACACGGTGGAGGCCAGCTGCTCGCGGTTGACCAGCCAGGCCAGCGCACGGCGGACGAGGACGTCGTGCAGGACGGAGTTCTTACGGGTGTTGAAGTACAGGTTGCGGGTCTCGGCGCTGTCGGACTTCGTGACCCGCTGGTTGGGGTCGCTCGGCGAGAGCTTGGACACCATCGCCGGCGGCAGCGTACGGGTGGCGACGTCGATCTCCTTCGCCTTGTACGCGCTGCTGAGCTTGGCCGAGTCGGTGTAGTAGTCCAGCTTGATCGGGCGGCCGGAGCCGCTGATGTCGCCCTTGTAGTCGGCGTTGGGCTGCAGGGACGCCTGCTTGCCCTTCGTGTACGACGTCAGGCGGTACGGGCCGGTGCCGTCCACCGAGTTGTCGGTGCGCAGGCCGTTCGCCGGGTACTTGTCCTTGTCGACGATCGAACCGGCGCCGGTGGCCACCTTGTACGGGAACGTCGCGTCCGCGGACGACAGATGGAAGGTCACGGTCTTGCCGGAGGCGCTGACCGACGAGAGCGTCGAGAACAGGGAGGCCGGACCGACGTCGGAGTTGATCTTCTTGACGCGGTCGAAGGAGAACTTCACGTCCTCGGCGGTCATCGTCCGGCCGCTCGGGAAGGTGATCCCGTCGCGGATCACACACCGGTACGTCAGCAGGCCGGAGTTCGTGAAGGCGCAGCTCTCGGCCGCGTCCGGGACCGGCTGGACACCGCCGGGCTCGAAGGTGAGCAGCGACTGGAAGATGTTGTTGAACAACGCCCAGGAACCGGCGTCGTAGGCGCCTGCCGGGTCGAGCGAGGTGACGGCGTCGGTCGTACCGACGGTGATCGTCTTGTTCTTGTTCTCCTGCGACGGCAGCAGCTGCCAGCCGCCGATCCCCACGATCGCCAGGACGAGAAGCGTCACGAGAATCCGCATGCGAACAGATCGCACGGTTGGTGCCCTCCCCAGGACCCGCACGGGCCCGTTCCAGGCCCTACCCAGGCCCTCCCCAAGTGCCACTCCCCTAAGTGACGCGGCTCACCTAACCACAGGTGTTTCATGTGGGGGAAGAGTGATCGGACTAGATGAGGAAGAACTTACCGAGCCCTTGTTTCCCCGGCATTTCACAGCTCCTCCACAGGCGCCCGGAGTTCAGACCTGCTTCGACGCCAGTTCGACGACCGTGATGTCGGAGGGTGCCCAGACACGCGTGGGCGGACCCCAGGCACCGGCTCCCCGGGAGACGTACAGCTGGGTGTCGCCGTAGCGGTCGAGGCCCGCGACGGTCGGGTTGGCCGCGGCCGCGATGAGGTTGCCGGGCCAGAGCTGGCCGCCGTGGGTGTGGCCGGAGAGCTGGAGGTCGACGTGGCGGCGGACGGCCTCGTGGATCTGGACCGGCTGGTGGGCGAGGAGCACACAGGCGCGGGCCGGGTCCCGGTCGCCGAGCGCCCGGTTGAAGTCCGGGCCCTGGCCTGTGCTTTCGCCGGCGATGTCGTTCACGCCTGCGAGGTCGAAGTGGGCCAGTTCGGTACGGGCGTTCTCCAGCGGGCGGAGCCCGAGCCGGCGCACCTCCTCGACCCACTGGGCGGCGCCGGAGAAGTACTCGTGGTTGCCGGTGACGAAGAAGGCGCCGTGCCGTGCCGACAGCTGGGCGAGGGGAGCGGCGGCGGGGCCGAGGTCCTTGACGCTGCCGTCGACGAGGTCACCGACGACCGCGATCAGGTCGGGCTGGGTGGCGTTGATCGTGTCCACGACGCGCTGCGCGAAGCCGCGGCCGAGGATGGGGCCGAGGTGGATGTCGCTCACCACGGCGATGCGGTAACCGTGGGCGGCCCGGGGGAGTTTGGCGAGCGGGACGGTGACGCGTTTCACGCGGGGGCCGCAGAGTACTCCGTAGGTTCCCAGGCCGACGGTGGTGACCGCGGCGGTTGCGGCTGCGCCGCCGACGATTCGCGAGACGATCAGGCGGCGGGTGGGGTTGGGATTCTCTGGGGAGGTTTCGGCGGGTTGTGACAGTTGCTCGTCGTGGGGGTTGGTCGCGTCCACGCGGCGGTAGCCGCATATCCGATACAGCCCCGCGCCCCTTACGGGGCGCTCCGGTGCGAGGCGTTCCGAGGCGGAGCGTTCCGAGGCGGGGCGCTCCCGTTCGGGGCGCTTCAGAAGGCGACTCAGCAGGGGGCGTATGGCCTCCCCCGCCACCACCGCCAGCAGCAGGTACAGCGACAGGGCCATCCACAGGAAGCCCGGCCAGGCCAGGGTTTGCTGGAGCGGGAACGGGGCGTGGCCCACCTCTGTGACCAGGGCCGCGAGCATCAGGACCGGGCCGATGACGAACGCGGCCGTGCCGAGCCGACGGGCCCGGCCCCAGCCCGTCGTCGTGTCCCGCACCAGGCGACGCCACAGGTACCAGTCCAGGCCCGCCACCACGGCCAGGGCGAGAAACGCGAAGACGATGATCACCCCGCCGTGCCTCTTTCTATGACGTTCGGCGCAGTGCGCGTACTCCGCGCAACCCGATGCCCCCGATGACCGTCCCCAATACGAAGGAAACGACGGCCAGCGTCAGGTGGACCCAGAAGTACGCCGTGGGACGGCCGTCGTCGAAAGCGAGCCCGCTGCCGTCCTTGACCAGATTCTTGATGAAAGTGATCCAGATGAACCAAGACCACACTCCGAACGCGAGCAGGAACCAGGACACCGGGCGGCTGAGCTTCATGGGTTCAGTATCGCTGTCGGCTGTCCGGTTCCGTGTCCGGGGTGGGGTCGGTGGCGGGACTTCGCCCTCCGTGCCGGGTACGTTCTCGTCCGTGTCCGCACCGAAGCCCCAGGCCGGCCGATCTCTGCTGGTCGCCTCCGCCACCCTGCTGTCCCTGTCGCTCACCGCGCCGGCCGCGCTCGCCGCGCCCACGCCCTCGACCAGTCCGTCGGCCACTCCCCCGGCGCGCATGTCGACGGTCGGCGGCACCCGGCTCGGGCAGCCCGGTACGCAGGTCGATCTGGCCGCCGGGGTGCCGGTGCTGCCGAAGGACGTCACGGCGCGTTCCTGGATCGTCTCCGACGCCGAGTCGGGCGAGGTGCTCGCCGCGCACAACGCGCACTGGCGGCTGCCTCCGGCGAGCACCCTGAAGATGCTGTTCGCGGACACCGTGCTGCCGCGGTTCCCGAAGTCGACCCCGCACAAGGTGGTGCCGACCGACCTCGCGGGCATGGGCGCCGGTTCCAGCCTGGTGGGGATAAAGGAGGGCCAGACCTACACGGTCCACGACCTCTGGCTCGGTGTCTTCCTTCGCTCCGGCAACGACGCCGTGCATGTGCTGTCCGCGATGAACGGCGGTGTCGAGCAGACCGTCAAGGACATGCAGTCCCACGCCGACGACCTCCAGGCGCTGGACACGCACGTGGTGAGTCCGGACGGGTACGACGCGGCCGGGCAGGTGTCGTCGGCGTACGACCTGTCGTTGTTCGCCCGCTCCGGGCTGCAGAAGAAGGACTTCCGGGAGTACTGCTCGACCGTGCGGGCCGCGTTCCCGGGCGAGACGACGAAGAACGCCAAGGGCAAGTCGGTCCGTGAGTCCTTCGAGATCCAGAACACCAACCGGCTGCTGAGCGGCGACACCGACGTGCCGGTCTACCAGGGCATCGCGGGTGTGAAGAACGGCAACACCACCAACGCGGGCGCCACCTTCACCGGGGTCGCGGAGCGGGGCGGCAAGGTGCTGCTGGTCACCGTGATGAACCCGGAGAAGAAGGAGCACAACGAGGTCTACAAGGAGACCGCCAAGCTGTTCGACTGGGGTTTCCAGGCGGCCGGCAAGGTGACTCCGGTGGGCGAGCTGGTTCCGCCGAAGGGAGCGGTGGACTCCGGTGCCCAGCCGGGGGCGACCGCCTCGGCTTCCGCGTCCGGTTCCGATTCCGGTTCCGGGAAGGCGGCCGAGTCGACGCCGTTGGCCGCCGCCTCCGCCGACGGCTCCAGCGGGGTCGGGATCGCACTGGGGATCGCGGGCGGGGCGCTGGTGCTGCTCCTGGGCGCGGCGTTCCTGGTCAACCGCCGTTGGCCGCTGCCGGATCTGGTACGTCGGCGGACTCGTCCGTGATCTCGGTGCTGCTCTCGGTCGCCGTCCAGGCGGCGCAGAACAGGACGAGTTTCGAGGTGAAGTTGATCCACAGCAGCAGGGCGACCGGCACGCCGAACGCGCCGTACATGCTCTTCGTGGCGACGCCCTGGATGTAGCCGCTGAGCAGCAGCTTGAGGAGTTCGAAGCCGACCGCGCCGATCAGTGCCGCGACCAGCAGGCGGCGGCGCGGCGGTTCGACGCCGGGCAGCAGGGTGAGAGCGTAGAGCAGCACCAGGAAGTCGGCGACCACCGCGACGACGAACGCGATGACGCGCAGCAGCAGGCTGCCCCAGCTGTGCTTGTCGATGCCCAGCTGTCCCGCCGTCCAGCCGATGGCCGCCGTGGCGATCGTGGAGACGGCGAGGGTGACCAGCAGCGCGCCGCCGAGGCCGATCAGGATGCCGGCGTCCTTGGCCTTGGCGACGATCGGGTTCTTGTCCTTGTCGGGCAGTTCCCACACCGTGCGCAGACAGTCCCGCATCTGGCCGACCCAGCCGATGCCGGTGAACAGCAGGACGGCACCGGCGATGAGACCGACCGTGCCGGCGTTCTGCACCAGGGAGTTGATGTCCAGCTGGTCGGAGATCCCCGGGAACTGGTCGGCGATCTTTCCCTCCAGGCTGTGCTGCCGTGAGTCGCTCAGGGTGGCGGCCGCGATCGCGGCGCCCACGGTCAGCAGCGGGAAGAGGGCGATGAAGCTGATGAAGGTCATGGCGGCGGCCAGCCGGGACCATTTCACCCGGTCGAGCCGCTCGTACGACCGCCACGTGTGCGTGTGCATCAGCCAGCCCACGAGCGGGCCGATGACGGGAAGTTTTCTCAGCCACTCCATGATCCGACTCTGCCCTCCGCGCGGAAGACCAATGTACGGGTACCCCAGAAGCGCAGAACCGTGGCAAGCGCCATGCCGACGACCGCGCCGGAGACGGTGTCGGCGCGCTGTGAGGTGAGACCCAGGCCGTAGTGGCTGACGGCGAGGCAGAGCAGCTGGACCAGGGCGCCGGCGAGGTTCACGGCGACGAAGACGGCGTAGGGGCGCATCCCGGTCAGGCGCGCGTGGCGGTAGGTGCCGCGCGCGTTGCCGAGGTAGGCGACCGTGCAGCCCGCGAGGAAGGACAGGGACTTGGCGGTGAGCGGGTCGAGGGCGGCCGGGCCGCGCAGGCAGCTGAAGAGGGTGAGGTCGGCGGCGTAGGCGAGCAGACCGACGGTCGCGAAGCCGACCAGCTCGCGCGGGGGCGTGGGAGCCGCGCGCACGGGGCGTGGGCGGGTGGGTCGCGCGCGGGGCGTCTCGGCGGTCACCAGTGGGTCACCGCGAGCCCGTACATCGCGAGCCAGGCCAGGCCGATCAGGGCGAGGGCGCGGTCGCGCAGGACGACGTCCTCGGGCTCGCCGGCGGTGCCCTGGTCGGCGAAGACGGCGTAGCGCAGGATCGCCAGGATGAAGGCGACCATGGACAGCTGACGCCACGGCAGCAGGCCCGCCGCGGGGGTGTGGTGGCCCTCCAGGGCCCACAGGCAGTAGGCGAGGACGGCGACCCCGGCGGCGAGCTGCCACACGAAGCGGAGGTAGCCGGTGGTGTATTCGGTGAGCAGCGCGCGCGTGGCGCCCGCTTTCCCGGCCAGTTGCACGGCCTCGGAGTAGCGCTTGGCCGACACCATGAAGAGCGCGCCGAAGCCGGTGGTGATCAGGAACCAGCGGGACAGCGGGATGCCGAGCGCGACCCCGCCGATCACCGCCCGCATCAGGAAGCCGGTGGTGACAACGACGAGGTCGACCACCAGGACGTGCTTCAGGGCGACGCAGTACGCCAGTTGCATGCCCAGGTAGGCGATCAGGAGGGCCGGGACGAGGGGCGGGGTCAGCCAGACCGCGAGCAGCGGTCCGAGGACGGCCAGGACGCCTCCTGCCGCGTAGGCGACGGGGACCGGGACCCGGCCCGCGGCGACCGGGCGGTGGCACTTGGTGGGGTGGGCGCGGTCGGCGTCCGCGTCCCGGGCGTCGTTGATCAGGTAGACGGCGGCGGCGCAGGCCGTGAAGAGGACGAAGGTGAGGGTGAGGGTCAGGAGCGCGTGCCCGGAGAAGAGCCGGCCGGCGGCGGCCGGGGCGGCGATGACGAGGGTGTTCTTGACCCACTGCTTGGGGCGGGTGGTCTTCAGCAGGCCCTTGAGGAGACCGCCGGGGGTGACACGCGCGCGTGCCGGTCCGTTCGCGGGCCCGTTCGCTGGTTCGTGCGGCCGGGCGGGGTGGCCGCGTTGCTCGTGCAGATTCGTTTCAGCGGCGCCGTCGGCGGTCGCTCCGGTGGCGGCGTGCGCGGTCTCGGTCACCCACGCCTCCCCGCGTACGAGGCACCCGGCACTCCCCCGCGCATCCATCGCGCCCCGGCGCGCGCCGTGAGCGCCCCCAGAGCCGCGCCCGCCGCGACGTCCGTCGGGTAGTGCACGCCGACGACCAGCCGGGAGAGGCACACGGCGGCCGCCAGGGGCGCGAGGGCGGGCGCGCCGAGCGCCCCGAAGGCGACGGCGGCGGCCGCGGCGGAGGTGGCGTGCGAGCTGGGGAAGGAGTGCCGGCCCGCGGTGCGCACCCGGGGCCGGACATGCGCGGGGCGCGCACGGCGCACGAGCCGTTTGACGCCGATGCTGCCGAGGTGCGCGCCCGCGACGAGCGCCGTGCCGCGCAACCAGGCGTCGCGCCGCGCGCCGTCCGCGGCGGCCCCGGCGAGGCCCGCCGCGAGCCAGAGCGCGCCGTGTTCACCCGCGAGGGAGAGACCGCGCGCGGCCGACGCGACGCGTGGATCGGCGCCGCAGGCGTGCAGCGCGGAGAGGATCCGGTGGTCCATGTCGTCCATTGGACTCACTGTTCACCTTGACCACGCAAAAGCTACGACCATATTGAGCGACATTCCGATAATCACCCGTTTCGGGGAGTCAGGTGATCTTCCGTAACCAATCGCCAATAGCACTCATAACACCCATACGGCAGCGATACGGTCGTCCACATGCCTGGAAAGCCTGGAGGGCCCGCAGGTCCCGCCGAGTCCGCACCCCCCGGAACCACCGTCCCCGTCACCGGCTGGGGCCGCACCGCCCCCACCGCCGCCCGCCTGATCCGTCCCCGGACGTACCAGGAGGCGGCGAACGCGATCCGGAACTGCGGGGCACGCGGCGGTATCGCGCGGGGTCTGGGACGGGCGTACGGGGACGCGGCGCAGAACGCCGGCGGCGCCGTGCTCGACATGACGGCCCTCGACCGCATCCATGCCATCGACGCCGACGGCGGCACCCTCCTGTGCGACGCGGGGGTCTCCCTGCACCGCCTGACGGAGGTGCTGCTGCCGCTCGGCTGGTTCGTCCCGGTGACCCCGGGGACCCGCCAGGTGACGGTGGGCGGCGCGATCGGCGCCGACATCCACGGCAAGAACCACCATGTCTCGGGATCCTTCTCCCGTCACGTGCTGTCCTTCGAACTCCTCACCGCCGACGGCCAGGTCCGTACGGTGAGCCGCGGCACCCCGCTGTTCGACGCGACGGCCGGCGGCATGGGTCTGACCGGAGTGATCCTCACGGCGACCGTCCGCCTCCTCCCGGTCGAGACGTCGTACCTGACGGTCGACACCGAACGCGCCACCGACCTCGACGACCTGATGAACCGCCTGACCACCACGGACCACCGCTACCGCTACTCGGTCGCCTGGATCGACCTGCTGGCGCGCGGGGCGGCGACGGGGCGCGCGGTGCTCACGCGGGGCGACCACGCGCCCCGGGAGGCGCTCGGCGAGGGCACACGCGCCGGGCGTGCACCACTTGCCTTCCGCCCCCGTCAGCTCCCGGCCGCCCCCGCGTTCGTCCCCGAAGGCCTCCTGAGCCGCACCACCGTCGGTCTCTTCAACGAACTCTGGTACCGCAAGGCCCCACGCGCGCGTACCGGCCAACTCCAGCGCGTCTCCGCGTTCTTCCACCCCCTGGACGGCGTCCCGCACTGGAACCGCGTCTACGGCCGCGGCGGCTTCGTGCAGTACCAGTTCGTCGTCGGATACGGCCAGGAGGACGCCCTGCGCCGGATCGTGGCCCGTATCTCCGAGCGCCGCTGTCCGTCCTTCCTCGCCGTCCTCAAACGCTTCGGCGACGCCGACCCCGGCTGGCTCTCCTTCCCCGTGCCCGGCTGGACCCTCGCCCTCGACATCCCGGCCGCGCTGCCCGGCCTCGGCGCCTTCCTCGACGAACTGGACGAGGAGGTCGCGGGCGCCGGCGGCCGCGTCTACCTCGCCAAGGACGCCCGGCTCCGTCCCGACCTGCTCGCCGTGATGTATCCACGGCTCGCCGACTTCCGCGCGCTGCGCGCGGAGTTGGACCCGCGCGGGGTGTTCGTCTCCGACCTGTCCCGCCGTCTCGGCCTCTAGGAGCTGATCGCTGTCATGAAGGACGCCTTCGGAATGCCCCAGTCCCTGCTCGTCCTCGGCGGTACGTCCGAGATCGCGCTGGCGACCGCGCGCCGGCTGATCGCCCGCCGTACCCGCACGGTCTGGCTGGCCGGCCGCCCCTCCCCCGCGCTCGACCACGCCGCCGGGCATCTGCGCACCCTGGGCGCCGACGTCCGCACCGTCCCCTTCGACGCGCTGGACCCCGAGTCCCACGAGACCGCCCTCGGCAAGGTCTTCGCCGAGGGCGACATCGACATGGTGCTGCTGGCCTTCGGCGTCCTGGGCGACCAGGCGACCGACGAGCGGGAGCCGGCGAAGGCCGTGCGGGTGGCGCAGACCAACTACACGGGCGCCGTCTCGGCGGGCCTGGTCAGCGCACGGGCCCTGCAGACGCAGGGCCACGGCTCCCTGGTGGTCCTGTCGTCGGTCGCCGGGGAGCGGGCGAGGCGCTCCAACTTCATCTACGGCTCCAGCAAGGCGGGCCTGGACGCGTTCGCGCAGGGCCTGGGCGACGCGCTGCACGGGACGGGCGTGCACGTGATGGTCGTACGGCCGGGGTTCGTGCGGTCGCGGATGACGGCGGGGCTGGAGGAAGCGCCCCTGGCCACGACCCCGGAGGCGGTGGCGACGGCGATCGAGACGGGTCTGCGGCGGCGCTCGGAGATGGTGTGGGTACCGGGGGCGCTGCGGGTGGTGATGGCGGCGCTGCGGCACGCACCGCGGTCGGTGTTCCGACGGCTGCCGATCTGACGACGGCCACGGGGGCGCCCCTTCGGGGGCGCGGGGCGTAGCGATGTGCGGCCACCGCCGCGGGGGCGCGACCGGCCCGCGACCGGGCCGCGGCTACCGGCTGGCGATGGTCCCCCGCTCCGCATGCCCCGCCTGAGGCGGCACGACGGAGCCCCCGAACACGTAGTCGTGGAGCTTCCGCCACACACCGTCGGCACCCTGCTCGTACAGCGCGAACCCCATGCAGGACCACTCGGCCTCGTACTCCGCCAGCTCCGCGAAGGCCCGGTCCATCGACGCCTCGTCGATCCCGTGCGCGACGGTGACATGCGGGTGGTACGGGAACTGCAGCTCGCGGTCGAGCGGCCCGGACGCGGCGCGCACCCGCTGCTGGAGCCAGGCGCAGTCGTCCGCCCCCTGGACCACCCGGACGTACACGACCGGCGAAACGGGCCGGAACGTGCCCGTGCCGCACAGCCGCATCGGGAACGGCCGGCCCACCGCGGCGACCTCGCCGAGATGGGCCTGGACGGCGGCCAGCTCGCCCTCGGCAATCTCGGTGGGCGGCAGCAGCGTGACGTGCGTGGGGATGCCGTGGGCCGCGGCGTCGCCGAAGCCCGCGCGCCGCTCCTGGAGCAGGCTGCCGTGAGGCTCCGGGACCGCGATCGATACGCCGATCGTTACGGTCCCCACGTCATCTCCTGTCGGTCGTGGTGGTCGGACGCGTGTCGGGTTCGTACCCGGCCGTCCGGCTATCGACTGTACGGCCACGGCCGCCTTCCGGGCAGCCGTGGCCGAAGTGATGTGCAGCGCTCCCGTGCGCTCCCCGGAGCGCCCCGAGCGCCCCCGGCGCCCCGCTCGGCGCCGCCGGCACTCCGCTCAGTGCTTGGCGGGCAGGAAGCCGACCCTGTCGTAGGCCTGGGCCAGGGTCTCGGCGGCGACGGCGCGGGCCTTCTCCGCGCCCTTGGCGAGGACCGAGTCGAGCGTCTCCGGGTCGTCCAGGTACTGCTGGGTGCGCTCCCGGAACGGGGTCACGAAGTCGACCATGATCTCGGCGAGGTCCGTCTTGAGCGCGCCGTACATCTTGCCCTCGTACTCCTGCTCCAGCTCGGCGATCGACTTGCCGGTGAGGGTGGAGTAGATGGTGAGGAGGTTGCTGACGCCCGGCTTCAGCACCGCGTCGTAGCGGATCACGGTGTCCGTGTCGGTGACCGCGCTCTTGACCTTCTTCGCCGTCGCCTTCGGCTCGTCGAGGAGGTTGACGAGGCCCTTCGGGGTGGACGCCGACTTGCTCATCTTGATCGCCGGGTCCTGGAGGTCGTAGATCTTCGCCGTCTCCTTGAGGATGTACGGCTTCGGGATCACGAAGGTCTCGCCGAAGCGGCCGTTGAAGCGCTCGGCGAGGTCGCGGGTGAGCTCGACGTGCTGCCGCTGGTCCTCGCCGACGGGCACCTCGTTGGCCTGGTAGAGCAGGATGTCGGCGACCTGGAGGATCGGGTACGTGAAGAGGCCGACGCTGGCGCGGTCCGCGCCCTGCTTGGCCGCCTTGTCCTTGAACTGGGTCATCCGGCTCGCCTCGCCGAAGCCGGTGAGGCAGTTCATGACCCAGGCGAGCTGGGCGTGCTCGGGCACATGGCTCTGCACGAAGAGGGTGCAGCGGTCCGGGTCCAGGCCGGCGGCGAGCAGCTGCGCGGCGGCGAGCCGGGTGTTGGCGCGCAGGTCGGCGGGGTCCTGCGGGACCGTGATCGCGTGCAGGTCCACGACCATGTAGAAGGCGTCGTGGGTCTCCTGGAGGGCCACCCACTGGCGGACGGCGCCGAGGTAGTTGCCGAGGTGGAACGAGCCGGCGGTGGGCTGGATGCCGGAGAGCACGCGGGGTCGATCAGAGGCCATGCCCACCATTCTCGCAGAGGGTGAGGGGGTGGTCGGCCCTTGAGGGGTGGGGTGGTTTCGGGGCGCGGGGGACTGCGGGCCGGTGGGGGCCGTTCGCGCCCACGCGGCGGTAGCCGCAAATCGATACAGCCCCGCGCCCCTACGGCGCGCTGCCCCTGACGGCGTCGATCAGCCCAGGTCGATCTCGGGGTAGAGGGGGAACCCGGCGACCAGGTCCGTAGCCCGCTGCGCGATCTCCGTCGACACCTTCTCGTCCAGGACGTGGGAGGCCTTGCTCGGCGCGCCCGACTTCGTCGTGCCCGGCTCCGTCGCCGTCAGGACCCGGTCGATCAGGGCCGCGACCTCGTCCATCTCGGCCGTGCCCAGGCCGCGCGTGGTCAGGGCCGGGGTGCCGATGCGGATGCCGGAGGTGTACCAGGCGCCGTTGGGGTCGGCCGGGATCGCGTTGCGGTTGGTGACGATGCCGGAGTCGAGGAGGGCGGACTCGGCCTGTCGGCCGGTGAGGCCGTAGGACGACTCGACGTCGATCAGGTTGAGGTGGTTGTCCGTGCCGCCGGTGACGAGGGTGGCGCCCCGGCGCATCAGGCCGTCGGCCAGCGCGCGGGAGTTGTCGACGATCCGCTGGGCGTAGTCCTGGAAGGAGGGCTGCCGGGCCTCGGCCAGGGCGACGGCCTTGGCGGCCATGACGTGCGGGAGCGGGCCGCCGAGGACCATCGGGCAGCCGCGGTCCACCTGGTCCTTCAGCGAGTCGTCGCACAGGACCATGCCGCCGCGCGGGCCGCGCAGCGACTTGTGGGTGGTGGTGGTGACGATCTGGGCGTGCGGGACCGGGTCGAAGTCGCCGGTCAGAACCTTGCCCGCGACCAGGCCCGCGAAGTGCGCCATGTCGACCATCAGGGTCGCGCCGACCTCGTCGGCGATCTCCCGCATGATCCGGAAGTTCACCAGACGGGGGTACGCGGAGTAGCCGGCCACGAGGATCAGCGGCTTGAAGTCGCGGGCCTGGGCGCGCAGCGCGTCGTAGTCGATCAGGCCGGTCGCCGGGTCGGTGCCGTAGGAGCGCTGGTCGAACATCTTGCCGGAGATGTTCGGGCGGAAGCCGTGGGTGAGGTGGCCGCCCGCGTCCAGGGACATGCCGAGCATCCGCTGGTTGCCGAAGGCCTGCCGCAGCTCGGCCCAGTCGGCCTCGGAGAGGTCGTTGACCTGGCGGGCGCCGGCCTTGGCCAGGTAGGGGACCTCGACGCGGTCGGCGAGGACGGCCCAGAAGGCGACCAGGTTGGCGTCGATGCCGGAGTGCGGCTGGACGTAGGCGTGGCGGGCGCCGAACAGCTCGCGGGCGTGCTCGGCGGCGAGCGCCTCGACCGTGTCGACGTTGCGGCAGCCGGCGTAGAAGCGGCGGCCGACGGTGCCCTCGGCGTACTTGTCGCTGAACCAGTTGCCCATCGCGAGCAGGGTGGCCGGCGAGGCGTAGTTCTCGGAGGCGATCAGCTTGAGCATCTCGCGCTGGTCGTGGACCTCCTGGCCGATGGCGTCGGCGACGCGCGGCTCGACCGCACGGATCACGTCGAGGGCCGCGCGGTACGCGGTGGACTCGGTGGAGAGGGGCTCGGTGGAACGGGGCTCGGACATTCGGGACCTCCGGACATGGCGTTCGGCGTTCACGGTTCGGCCCAGGCGCACGGCACTCGATCGGACACGGGCCGCTCCCCGATGGTCGGTCCCATCCCAGCGCGCCAGTCACGGCCCGCTGGTCAGACTACCGGGCACGCCGGAGCCGAGGGCCGTGGCGTCCACCAGTCGGGCGGAGCAGCGCGCCTGCCCGGCCGGCCGCCAGGGCCGCTCGACCCACCGGCGGGCACCGTGGCACCCGCCGCAGCGGATCCAGAACCCGGACGGTTGAGGGCGCCGGACGGTTGAGGGCGCCGGACGGTTCAGGGCACCGGCACTCGCCCGCGACGAGGGCCGGGGCCCCGCTCGGCGACGCGGCCCCGGCCGGGTCAGGGGGCGGACGGCAGGATCACGTGGGGCAGGAAGCGGGCGTAGTCGTCCGTCACCAGACCCTGCGACTCCCTGATGCCGAGTCCCGCCGCCTCCTCACCCACCACCCACGCGCCGAGCACCACATGGTTGCCGTCGAACGACGGCAGGGGGGCCAGCTCCTGGTAGCAGCACGGCTCTTCGCGTACGACGGTCCCCGCACCCGGCGGGTGGACGAGCACGCCCGCGCCCTCCCGCCCCAGCAGCGGCTTGCTGACGTAGCCCGTCGTCCCGGCCAGTTCCCTCGGGCCGTCCACGTACGCCGGCAGCAGGTTCGGGTGCCCCGGGTACAGCTCCCAGAGGATCGCCAGCAGCGCCTTGTTGCTCAGCAGCATCTTCCAGGCCGGCTCTATCCACATGGTGGTGCCCGTGCCGCCGCCGTTGTCCAGGGTGTCGAGGACGTGGGCGGCGAAGGCGTCGGTCGTGAGCCATTCCCACGGGTAGAGCTTGAAGCAGCTGCGGATGAACCGGAGCCGGTTGTCGACGAAGCGGCCGGAGAGGGTGTCCCAGCCGATCTCCTCCATGGAGATCCAGTCGGTGTCCAGGCCCGCCTGCTCGGCGGTCTCCTTCAGGTAGGCGACCGTCATCAGGTCCTCGCCGAGTTCGTCGGCACTGGAGTGCGCGAAGTGCAGGGGGATGCCGGGCGGGAGCAGACGCGCCTGCCGCCGCCAGGCGGCGACGAGGCGTTCGTGGAGGCTGTTCCACTGGTCGGCGCCCGGGAAGCGGTCCTCCATCCAGAACCACTGGGCCGAGGCCGCCTCCACCAGGGAGGTGGGGGTGTCGGCGTTGTACTCCAGGAGTTTCGCCGGGCCCGTGCCGTCGTAGCGGAGGTCGAATCGGCCGTAGAGGGAGGGGAGTTCGGCGCGGCGGTGCCAGGCCTCGGTGACGGCGGCGCGGATGCGGGGGTCGGTGATGCCCAGCTCGGCGAAACGATCCTGCGCAACGATGTGGCCGGCCGCCGCCAGGCACATGGCGTGCAGTTCCTCGACCACCTCCTCCAGCGCCTCCACCTCGTCGAGGGTGAAGACGTAGTAGGCGGTCTCGTCCCAGTACGGGCGCAGGGTGCCGTCCGGATGGCGGGTGAGGGGGTAGATCAGGCCCTGTTCCTCGACGGTCCGCTGCCAGTCGGGGCGGGGTTCCGTGGTGCGGCGACGCATCGTGCGGTCAGCCGCCGGAGCTGCCGTGGCCGCTGCCGAAGCCGCCGCGGTGGACGCTGTGGCCGCCACTCGACGAACCGCCGGAGCCCTTGGCCGGCTTGGTGAACGAGCCGCCGCTGACCCAGCCGCTCTTCTTCTTGCCGCCGTAGTAGTAGGCGCCGTTGACAGCGGCCTTGGTGGAGGTGCAGTTCTTGTCGGAGACGACCTGGTAGCCCTTGGCGGCGGTGTAGCTGTTGCGGTCGACACAGCGCTTGTCGGGGTCGGAGGAGCAGGCGGTGAGGGCGGCGGCCAGGAGGCCCATACCGCCGAGGATCACCGTGCCCGAGCGGAGTTGCCGGCGCGCGTCAGCCATGTTCGTGTTCCCCCGTGTGGTGTGCGGTGGGCCGACGGCAGCTGAGTGATCGTCGGCCGGGTGTCCGGCGACAGCTTAGACGAGCGGGTCCGGTCAGCCTGGACGGACGGATCCAGCCCGACTTGTCATGTCCAGGTAAGAAAATCATGTGAAGCCGCCGGAGGTCCTGCCGCCGCGCCGCGCACCACGGGTACCGTCCAGCTGTTCGTAGGTGAACGATCAACTTCGAACTCTACGCGCGAAGACACCACCCCGCAGCACCCGCACCGCCATCCCCCTCGCACCCCCCACCGACGGAGGAATGACAGATGCCCGGCTTCGCCGCCTCGCGCCACAAACTCACCACGGCCCTGACCGTGCTCGGCCTGCTCACCGCGGGAGCCGCGCTCCAGGTCGGCACCGCGGCCGCCCCCGCCCACGCGGCCACCACCTACCGCGTCCTGTTCGACGACGGCCACGCCGAAGAGGCCGGCAACGCGGACTGGATCATCTCCACCAGCAAGCCCGACCCGCTCTCCCAGGACTCCTCGCCGTCCTCCGACAAGGACTGGACCGGCGCGCTGTCGTCGTGGGGCGTCGCCCTGCAGAAGACCGGCGACTACAGCCTGAAGACCGCGACCAGCGCCCTCACGTACGGCGGTTCGTCGACGACCGACCTGTCGAAGTTCGACGCGCTGGTGCTGCCCGAGCCCAACACCAAGTTCACCACCGCCGAGAAGACGGCGATCATGAACTTCGTGAAGGCCGGCGGGGGTCTGTTCATGATCTCCGACCACACCGGGGCCGACCGCAACAGCGACGGCTACGACGCGGTCGAGATCCTCAACGACCTGATGACGAACAACAGCGTCGACTCGACCGACCCGTTCGGCTTCTCGATCGACACGCTGGACGTCAGCTCCGGCTACCCGAAGGCCGTCAGCGACAGCAGCGACCCGGTGCTGCACGGCGGCTTCGGCACCGTCACCAAGAGCCTGATCGCCGACGGGACCACGGCGACCCTCAAACCCTCCGACAACTCCGCCGTCAAGGGGCTGGTGTACCGAAGCGGTTACTCGGGCAACACCGGCGCCTTCTTCCTGACGTCCGCCTTCGGCAGTGGCCGGGTCGCGTTCTGGGGCGACAGCTCCCCGATCGACGACGGCACCGGACAGTCCGGCAACACGCTGTACGACGGCTGGAACGACAGCGGCGCCACCAACGCCGCCCTCGCCCTCAACGCCACCGCCTGGCTGGCCGGCGCCAACTGACCCACAAGGGGAGGGAGCGGGTCCGGGGTGCGCCCCGGACCCGCTTCTTTGCTTTCCTCACGATCACCGTCCGCTCCCCTCCCCGGAGCCCCTACAGTCCCTTTGTGCTCTTTGGAATGGTGTGCGCCCTCGCGGCCGCGATCTGCTTCGGTACGGCGACCGTCCTGCAGGCGGTGGCCGCGCGGGCGGCCGGTGACGGTACGGGCGGGGAGGCCGCGCTGCTGTTGCGGGCCGTGCGGCAGTGGCGGTACCTCGCCGGGCTGGGGCTGGACGGACTGGGGTTCGTGTTCCAGATCCTGGCGCTGCGCTCGCTCCCCATCTACGCGGTGAGCGCGGCGCTGGCGTCGAGCCTCGCGGTGACCGCGGTGGTCGCGGCCCGGCTGCTGCGGGTGCGGCTGAGCGGGCTGGAGTGGGGCGCGGTGGGGGTGGTGTGCGCGGGGCTCGCGATGCTGGGGCTGGCGTCGGGGCCTGAGGGCGACCGGGCCGGGTCCGACGCGCTGAAGTACGCGATGCTCGCGACCGCGGTGGGCGTGCTGCTGCTCGGGCTCGTCGGCGGGCGGCTGTCGGGTCGCTGGCGGGCCCTGCTGCTGGGCCTCGGGGCGGGGTTCGGGTTCGGGGTGGTGGAGGTGTCGGTGCGGCTCATCGACACCCTGTGGCCGGGCGGGCTGCTCACCAACCCGGCGACCTACGCGCTGCTCGTCGGCGGCGGCGGCGCCTTCCTGCTGCTGACCTCGGCGCTCCAGCGCGGCTCGGTGACCACGGCGACGGCCGGGATGGTGATCGGCGAGACGATCGGCCCGGCGGCCGTCGGCGTGGTGTGGCTCGGGGACCGGACCCGGGAGGGGCTCGCCTGGCTCGGGGTGCTCGGCTTCACGGTGGCCGTGGCGGGGGCGCTGGCGCTGGCCCGGTTCGGGGAGGCGCCCGAGGCACCGGACACGGGCCCCGGAGCGCCCGAGCCCGTCGGCCCGGCGCGTCCGTGATCCCGTCCCGCTGAGCCGGGAGCGCGCCACGCCTTCCGGCATCCGCGCCGCCCACCGGGACCGGCCCGGCCGAACCGGACGGGCACGAGGTGTGGCTGGTCGACGGCTCTTGGCAATCGAATGCGGGGCCGGCGTCCCGGAACTCGTCCCCGGAAATCGTTCCTGCAACTCGTTCCTGCAACTCGTTCCTGGATTCATTCGACGCCGGTCACGGCCGGGTCCGACAGCACCGTGCACAGGATGTCCAGCGCCCCCGACCAGGCGTGGTCGGCGGGGGTGCCGTAGCCGAGGACGAGGGCGTCCAGGGGTGCGGTGACCGCGTCGGGGTGGCGGTGGCGCGGGGTGAGGCCGTCGAGGGCGAGGCCCTGTGCGGCGGCGGCGCAGATCACCCGGCGCTCGGTGCCGGGCGGAAGTCGCAGCAGCATGTGCAGGCCGGCCGCGATGCCCGTGACCTGGATCTCCGGGGCGCGCTCGGCGAGGGCCGCGACCAGGGCGTCCCGGCGGCGCCGGTAACGGGAGCGGGACGCGCGGACGTGCCGGTCGTAGGCGCCGGAGGTGATGAACTCGGCGAGCGTCAACTGGTCCAGCGCCCCGCAGGTGTCCACGCCGCCCTTGACCTCCGTCACCTCCCGGGCCACCCCCGGCGGCAGCACCATCCAGGCCAGCCGCAGTCCGGGCGCCAGGGACTTGCTGGCCGTGCCCAGGTAGACGACCTCGTCGGGGGCGAGGCTCTGGAGGGCGCCGACGGGACGGCGGTCGTAGCGGAACTCGCCGTCGTAGTCGTCCTCCAGGACCAGACCGCCGGTGCGCCGCGCCCAGTCGACGACGGCCGCCCGGCGGTCGTGGTGCAGCGGTACGCCCATCGGGAACTGGTGGGCGGGGGTCAGTAGCACCGCGGCCAAGCCCTGGGGCAATTCCCTTGTGTCCGTGCCGAGTTGGTCGAAAGGCAGTGGGTGGGTGCGGAGTCCGGCCGTTGTCAGCAGCCGCCAGTGCTCGTCGAGGCCGTAGGACTCCACGGCGATCGTGTCCGCCCCGCGGGCCCGCAGCAGCCGGCCGAGCAGGCTCAGGCCGTGCGCGAACCCGGCGCAGATCACGATGCGGCCGGGGTCGGCGCGTACCCCCCGGGCACGGGCGAGGTAGGCGGCGAGCGCGGTGCGCAGTTCGACGCGGCCGCGCGGATCGCCGTAGCCGAAGGCCTCGTTGGGGGCGGTGGCGAGGGCGCGGCGGGCCGCTCTGAGCCATTCGGCGCGCGGGAAGGCGGAGACGTCGGGGTGGCCGGCGCGCAGGTCGTAGGCGGGGTGGTGGGCGGTCGTGCCGGTGGCGGACGGCGCTCCGTGCCGCCCCGGCGGCGACGCCGTCGGCTCCCTGGTCGCGACCCGGGTGCCGGAGCCCTGGCGGGCGGTGAGCCAGCCCTCGGCGACCAGGTCGGCGTAGGCGTCGGCGACGGTGTTGCGGGCGATGCCCAGGTCGGCGGCGAGGGAACGGGACGAGGGCAGCCGGGTGCCGGGGACCAGCCGGCCACTGCGGACCGCTTCACGCAGGGCGTCGGTCAGGCCCCGGCGCAGGCCCGGACCGGCCGGTTCCAGATGGAGGTCGACGCCCAGAGTGGCCCATGCTTTCCCCATGGAAATGGACCATACTCCTGGGCTGCCTGGCTCCTAGGGTCGAGATATGACCACAGAACACCCGACCGAGTACGCACCCGAACACTCCCCCCGTCTGCCCTGGTCGGAGCTGGTGCCCGACGTCTACCGGGCTATGGTCCGGCTGGACACCGCCGCCCGGAAGGGCCTCGAGCCGAAGCTCTTGGAGCTCGTGAAGATCCGGGCCTCGCAGCTCAACCGCTGTGCGCTCTGCGTGGACATGCACAGCAAGGACGCGCTGGCGCAGGGCGAGAGCGTCGAGCGGATCATCCAGCTCAGCGCCTGGGAGGAGTCCGAGCACTTCTACACCGAGAAGGAGCTGGCGGCGCTGGGCCTGACGGAGGCGGTGACCGTCCTCACCGAAGGGTTCGTGCCGGACGACGTGTACGAGCGGGCCGCCAAGCACTTCGAGGAGGTTGAGCTGGCGCAGCTGATCGCCGCGATCACGGTGATCAACGCGTGGAACCGGTTCGGAGTGACCTGCCGTCTGGTGCCGGGGCACTACACGCCGGGGCAGCATGCGTGAGCAAGGCCTGCGTCTTGCGCGCCGGGGCTCCGGCAGCGGGCCGAGGCGGCGGTCCGGGAGATCGCCGCCTGGCTCCGTCGGACGGGGCGGCCGGGATCACCTCACGTGGCTGACCGCCGCCGGGCGGAAGCGCCGGTACAGCACCACTCCGGCCGTCAGCGAGGCCAGGCTCGCGGCGGCCGGCGCCCAGGGGTTGCCTGTTCCGGTGTGCGCGAGCGTGCCGGTCGTCCGCTGCCGGACGACGGTGGCGGGCGGCTTCGGCGCCGGGTGCGCCTTGGCCGGGTGTGACGGCTGGTGGCGGACGGGAGGCGTGGACGGGCCGGGCTCGTCGGGATGGTCGACCGGGGTGTTGACGCCCTCGTTGCCGAAGACGGGATTGCCGATGCCCACCGCGTTCACGCTGTTGCCGATGACGTTCAGGGGAACATCGACCGGAAGCTGGATGCTGTTGCCGGAGAGGACACCCGGCGAGTCGTGGGCGCTGCCGACGGCCGTGGCCCCTTCCTTCCCCTTCCCCTTGCCCTTGTCCTTGTCCTTGCCACCCTCGTTGGCGCAGCGGTTGCCCATCGCGGGGTTGAGCAGCCCGACCACGTCGACGGTGTTCCCGCACACGTTCACCGGGATGTTCACCGGCAACTGGATGTCGTTGCCGGAGACCAGCCCGGGCGAGCCGGACGCGGACCCTTCCGCGGCGGAGTCGGCCCATGCCGGGCCCGCGACCGCCATCGCACCAGACGCGACAGCGAAGGCGATCACACTGTTTCGGGTAGCCCGTTTCATGGGTTCCCTGCCCTTCCAGACACGTCGCGGGCTCTCACCCGCGAGCGGCGAAATCCAAGCAGAACGAAAGAAGTAGTAGCTTTTCGAGCATTTGGGCGGTATCCCGGCGATGCGGTCGCGCCGGGCTGGCGTGCAGGCCCGCCCGGCCGTCGACGGGACGAGGCGTGCCGCGGTCGTCCGGGCCGGGCGAGCAGCCGCGGGGGGTCAGAGCGCCTGGTTGTTGCAGCCCATGTCCGAACCGAGGTGGCTCTGCTGTGCACCCGGGTTGCCCTCGCCGTTCAGCAGGTTGCCCGCCAGACCGGTGACCGCGCCGACGCTGCCGATCACCTCGATGTTCATGTCGTGCGAACGGCACTCGGTGGCCTGTGTGATGTCGAGGTCGCGGCCCAGGTCGTCGTGGGCGAAGGCGGTGCTGGCACCGAGGGAGCCGACACTGCCGAGCATGGCGCCCACGAGGACTGCCTTCTGGAACGTGCGCATGGGTTCTCCATTGGTCGAGCGGATGGAATCTGCAAGAGATCGAGCGGGACGTGCGGATGTTCGCCGGCGCGGCCGGCCGTCAGCCGAGCCGGGGAAGCCCCAACTGGCCGACGGGAGGTGCAGCGACCTGTCCGAGGCCGAACGGGGAGAGCTGCGGCACGCCCGGTGACCCGAGCTGCGGGCTGAGGAGCGGGTTCACCTGCGGATTGATCTGGGGGTTCACCTGCGGGGTGACGATCGCCGGGCCCTGCGAGCCGGTGGTCTGGGGCACCTGGGGTACGGCCAGCTGAGGGGCGACCTGCGGCACGACCTGCGGCATGACCTGGGGCGTGACCTGGGGCACCACCTGGGCCGGCTGCTGAGGGGCGGCCTGGACCGGTTGCGGCGGGGCGGCCTGCTGCGGGTACTGCGGCGCGGCCTGCTGCTGGTACGGAGGGGGGGCCTGCTGCTGGTACTGCGGGGCGGCCTGCTGCGGGTACGGCGTCGTGGCGGCCTGCGCGACTCCCTGCGAGGTGGCCGTGCTGGAGGCGTAACCGGCCGGCTGTGGCGCGGGCGCAGGCGCGGCCTGCTGCACCGGCTGAGGCGCGGCCTGCTGGACCGGCTGAGGCGCGGCCTGCTGGACCGGCTGAGGCGCGGCCTGCTGGACCGGCTGAGGCGCGGCCTGCTGGACCGGCTGAGGCGCGGGCGCCGGGGCCGCCTGGGGAGCGAACTGCTCGGGAGCCGGAGCCGGAGCCGGCGCGGGACTGCCTTGTCCGATGGGAGCGGCATGACTGACACCGCCGCCGAGTGCGGACAGACCGCTGGCCGCCACCACAAAGAGCGCGGCCTTGTGAAGCTTGCGCATGAAACCCTCGGCCCTTCGATACCTGAATAGGGAAGTCCATTGCATTCAGCGCGGTCACACGTGCACTCGATGTGATACTCGTACCGCACCACCGGCAGCGGCAGTTCCGATAAGCACGCGGACTTCGCCTTCGGAGCCGACAGCGATTGCCTCACCTCTTCAGGTCCACGGCCGCTGCCTTCTCCTCGTCGGAACGAGGATTGTCTGCCTGCGGTCACGGCATCCAAAAGCCCGTCACCCATTTGCCACCCAACGGGGCGGACTTCACCGCCCGCACACCCTGCGGCAAATGGGTGACCACGGACCGGCGACCGTTTCTGGGTCTGCTCGCGTCTCGTTCCCCACGGGGCAAGAACGATGGTGCACCGCAGCCGCACAGGGCAGCAGGAACGGCGACAACTGCGCTGCCTCATCAGCATTTCATCAGATTCCGTGCACAGGTCAATGAAGGGCCGAGAATTCCATGCGCAAGCTTCGTAGGGTCGCGCTCGTCGTCGCAGCAGCCGGGGGTCTCACCGCCGTCGGCGCCGCCCCAAGCTCCGCCGCCACTCCCGCCGCCTACAACGGGGCTGTGCCGCCTCCCGTTTCACAGCCGGACGCCCAGGCCGCCTCGCTCTCCTCCGCTCAGGCGACCGCGCAGTCCTACGGCTCGCCGACCCAGCAGCAGGCGCCCCCGCAGCGTGGCACCGAGGTCGCCCCGCAGATCAACCCGCAGCTGAACCCGCAGATCAACCCGCAGCTTTCGCCGCCGGCCCCGCAGCCGGCGCAGGGACAGGCCGCCCCGGTGAGCCAGACCAACATGTTCCGCCCGTCCCAGGAGTGCAGCCCGCAGTCCCTGCTCGACGCGAACGTCCCGGTCGCCCTGCTCGCCGCCTCCCAGACCCGCGGCGTCGACTGCTCCCAGGCCAACAGCCAGTCGAACTCGCTCGCCAACGCGCGCCAGGGGTGACCGCCAAACGTCGGTGCCCGAAAGGGAGTTGTCGAGAATCGCGACCGGCGGGTCCGTACCGACGCGATACGGCTTTCGGGTGCTTTCGCTTTGTGATCGCGAATTCGGCGCGTCGTTGCCATCTTTGGCGTATTTCGTACTAATCTCCCGTAACTGTAATAAGTCGATCTCCCACAGATCGCACCCACTCACTCCCCGGAGATGACATGCGCAAGCTTCGCAACGTTGCCGTCCTGATCGCCGCAATCGGCAGCATCGGACTCGTCGGCGGCACGGCCCACGCCGACCAGGGCGGTAAGGGCGGCGAGCACGGTGACAAGTTCAAGATCACACAGAGCTCCAACTGCAAGTCGCACGACCTGAACCTGGACGTCCTCGGCGAGGTCGGCCTGCTCGACGGCGTCCTGGGCAACGCGCTGAACGGCGAGGGCAACCCGGGCGCCCAGGCCACCGACATCGGCTCCACCATGGGCTGCAACAACAGCGCATTCTGAAAATCTGATCGGCGCGAAGACGTCGGTTGACCAATGGTCCCGGTGCCGGGCTTCCCGCCTGCGCCGGGACCATTTGTATGCGCCGAAAGACCTCCAAGTCGCCGAAAATTGCTCACTTTCGGCGCGCCGCTGGAATATCTCGGTTATTTCGTATCAACCTTCAGGTCAACGGATGCCGATCTTTCACGGATCGCCTCTACCTCACCTCACCGGAGATGAAATGCACAAGGTACGCATGGCTGCCGTCCTCTTCGCCGCATTCGGGAGCATCGGGCTCCTGGGCGCCGGCGCCGCCCACGCCGACCAGGGCGGCGGCAAGCGAGGCGACAGCTTCGACATCCGGCAGAGCAGCACCTGTACGTCGCACGACAGCAACGTCGACATCCTCGGCGAGGTCGGCATCGGCAACGGCCTGGGCGGCAACCTGCTGAACGGCGAAGGCAACGCCGGTGCGCAGCAGAGCCACCTCGGCTCGGACATGGGCTGCAACAACAGTTTCGGCAAGTAAGGCGGAACGACAAAGCCCGGTGCCCCGGCCGTCGGCCGGGGCACCGGGCTTTGTCCATGGCGCTCAGAAACGCGTCAATGGCCCTCAGAACGCGATGTGCGGCTTCTCGAAGCCCTTGGGCAGCTCCGCCTTGTTGGAGCAGTCCACAACGGGCCCGGCGTCCGTGGAGCCGCTGCCCAGCAGTCCGTCCTCCGGATACACCGCGCTCGGCCGGTCGGTCGTCTCGCAGTTCTGCGTCTGCCTGATGATGTGCGTGCCGTCCTTGTCGGTGTGGACCTCGCTCTTGCGAATACAGACGGTGTCACCCTGTGCGTTGGTCTTGCAGTCGCTCGAGTGTCCGTCCGCGTACGCGTGTCCGGCGCCGACGCAGATCGCTGCGAGACTCCCGAGGAGCCCCGTGACGGTGGCAATCTTCTGCCGAGTGAACATGTGCTGCTTTCCTTTGCAAAAGAGGCCCGGTCGCGTGCCGTTACCGGCGTGCGTCCAGGCCCGAGAAGGTCGAAACAGAGCATCCTGCGCCCGGCCGCGGTACCGACCGCTACCGACGGCAGGATGGCGGCAGCCCGGGCGCGTGCCCCGAGGGAGCGGTGCGTCCGGGCTGCCTTCGCCGCGGGGTGTCACTCAGCAAGCCTGCTGAGCGGACCCCGGAGTTCGTGCGATGTTCCTCGGGCTTCCGAAGAAGGCCGGTGCGCTCGTGATGGCGCCGAGAGGACGAACCCTCGGTACGTCGTTACTCGCCCTCGCCGCCCTGCTGGCCGTAACCCTGCTCGGGGCCCTGCTCGGGACCCTGCTCCGGGCCCTGCTCGGGACCCTGCTCCGGGCCCTGCTCGGGACCCTGCTCGGGACCGGCCTTCTGGTCCTCCGGCTGACCCTGCGGCTGCACCTGCGGGCCGTAGTAACCGCTGCCGACGGCAACGGCGTTGGCCGACGAGTTGGCCACGGCGGTGACGCCCTGGCCCGGCTCCTCGCCACCGGCGGCGAAGCTGGCCCCGGCACCGATGAAGGACAGGCCGGCAATCGCCGCCGCTACGACCGCGGCACGCTGAAACTTACGCATGATTGACCCTTTCTTATCCGGGCAGGACAGCCCGGCTCGACTACGCAATGTGAGCATATACACACATTTCGTAGTCATTCAGGATCTAACTCGCTCATGTCGCGTCGTCCCCGCGTCGCGTCGTCGCCCGCCAATGGCCCGCATGCCGGTCCTCGCGGGTGCCGGTCGATCCCCACGTCTCGGGGGAACAGGTCACCTCGGGCCCGAGCCGCGCCCTCCCGTTGCCCAGAACGGCAGGCATCGTCAGGGGCTGCACCGTCTGACAGGTGTCCTGGTGGGGCGGGAGTTCACCTTCGGGGACCTCGCCCTCGAACCGCTGGGTGCAGGTGAGGTTGCCCAGGACGTCCTGGACGCAGGCCCCCGGGCCCGCTCCGGCATACGCCTGGGTGATGCCGGTACCGGCCACGACGAGGCCGCCGACGAGCACCGAGAGAGCCGCGATCCTCTTCCTGTCGAACATGGTCAAGCTCACCCTGTGAAAGCGGTGTTGTACTGACCGCAGGTGGTGTCCGTGGTGCCCGCGAGACCCAGGACACCGATCGGGACATCGTTTTCGGCGACCGTCTGCGGACTGCACTCCTGGTAGGGGCGGTAGAGGTCGGACACCTGCAGCCCGTTGGCGCCACTGTCGGCGACAGCGGTGCCGGCACCGAGGGCAGACAGGCCGCCGGCCGCCGCCACCGCCGCGAACACGACCTTCTGAAGCTTGCGCATGGAAACCTCGATTCTTTTTCTGTACATCGGGACCGATTGCCTAGCGTGACCACTCAAACACTAGCAGTAGCCGCATGCGACTTACCTCGCGGGAGATCCGTGTTCCCCATGGGCATATAGGCCGACGAAATCACCAGACGGACGCCAATTGACCGCGTGGCACCGCGGGTTGCCGTTCGTCATATACGCCGCCGATACCAATACGGTCGTATCAAAGGGAAGTTGAGTCAGAGGTATTCCGGCTGCGTGGTTCGAATGTGTTCACCCGCCGGCACGGAGGCAATCAGGTCCCGCAGTCGCTCGGCATACCGCCGCACGTTCTTGTAGGCGACCTCGGTGTCCGGGTAACGGCAGGCGAACCAGAGCCCCTCGTGCAGCCGGCTGACCCAGGCGCACACCTGGTCGCCGTACGACACCCGGATCAGCCCGTACGTCTTCTGCTCGGTCCAGTCGGCCGAACCGGGGGTGAGGCGGGCGTCCGTGTACGAGACGATCGAGTACATGTCGGGCGAGGTCGGACGGAAGTCCGCGCCGAGCAGCCGCAGTACGCGGGCCAGCGGAATACGCGCCAGCGACCGGTTGGCCCGCAGTTCGGCGCGCACGGTGGCGAGCGCGCCGTCGAAGTCCCGTGCCGCGGGCACCTCGATCGGTGCGCCGCCGACGTACCAGCCCACGGAGTCCGACCATTCGGACTTCAGTCGGGTGTGGAACGGCACGACCGTACGGTAGACCGGCTGCCCGCCGAGTTCGTGGACGATCAGACTGGTCGCGGCCAGGATGCCGACCAGGCTGCCGCCGTAGGGCCGGCAGTGCGCCTCGAACGCGGCGGCGGTGTCCGCGTCGACGAGCGGCTCGCACATCAGCTTCTGGGCGGGCAGCGCGCCACCGGGTCGCAGACCGAGGTCGACGGGGAACTCCGGAAGCCTCCCGTCGCACCGGGCGATGAACTCCCGCCAGCGCCCGACGATCGCGTGGGTGTCGTCGATCCCGTCCGCGTTCGCCCGCTCGTGCCGGCAGAAGTCGACGTAACTCCCCACCGGCGCACCGGTGACGGGCCGCCCCGAGACGCCGGCCGTGTACAGCCCGTGGATCTCGTTCGAGGTGAGCTGGAGGGAGTAGGCGTCGACATTGGTGTGGTCGAAGGCCATGTACACGCTGGTGGAGTCGTCGCGGACGACCGCCGCGTAGATGAGGTTCGGCCAGCCGAGGGCGTCCGCCGCGACGTCGAATCGGTCCTGCAGGTAACGGGTCAGCACCTCCGCGTCGGCGAAGTCGCCGACCACCTCGCGCTGCAGCGTCACGTCGTTCGCGTCGAGCGTGAACCGGCGCATGTCGTCGCCGACCCACCGGAAGCCGCTGCGCAGCGTCTCGTGACGCAACGTCCAGCCTCGCAAGGCCTCTTCCAGCGCGTCGAGGTCGGCCCGGCCCGGCAGGTCGAACGCCGTGCCGAGCCAGGTCGGTACGAACAACCCGTCCTCGCGCACCGCCCGCGCCGTTCTGATGTGCGACTCCTGGATGTACGCCGGCGGCCGCGGATCCGGCGGGAGCGCTGTCGCGGCCGCGACGGTCGCCGGGCTGAACGTCCACTCGACTAGCCGTCCGGGCCGGACCTCGCAGCGCTGAATGTCAGAAATTCGCACGATGGCGTCTCCTTCACAGAAGACACCAGCTTGATCAAGGCGGGGCCGTGTGCGAGCGATGGCCGCTGTGTCGCCCGCTTTTCAGCGGGACGTGTGACACCTCGAACGGCCAAGCGATCAACCGGTGTTGCTCAGGACAGCCACTCCTTCCACACCGAGGGGTGACCGTCCACCCACTTCTTGGCGGCCTCCTGAGGACTCAGCTTCTGGTCGGCGATCATCAGCGAGACCTCGTTCTGGTCCTCGGTGGTCCACTTGAACTTCTTCAGGAAGGCCGCCGCCTTGCCGCCGCTCTTCGCGAAGTCCGCGTTGAGGTACTTCTGCAGCGGGGTGTGCGGATAGGCGCAGGCGACCTTGGCCGCGTCGGCGTCACAACCCTCCTGGTACGCCGGGAGCTTCACCTCGGTCATCGGCACCTTCTTGAACAGCCACTGGGGCGAGTACCAGTAGGTCAGGAAGGGCTTCTTCTCCTTGGCGAACTGCTTCATCTGGGTGATCTGGGCGGCCTCGGAACCGGCGAAGACGACCTGGTAGTCCAGCTTCAGGTTGTTCACCAGCGCCTTGTCGTTGGTGACGTACGACGGTGAGCCGTCGAGGAGTTGGCCCTTGCCGCCGCTCTCCGCGGTGCGGAAGAGCGAGGCGTACTTGTTGAGGTTCTTCCAGTTCGTGATGTCGGGGTGCTGCTTGACCAGATAGGTCGGCACGAACCACCCGATGTGCCCGGTGACTCCGAGGTCCCCGGCACGGCCGATGGTCTTCTTGTCCTCGACGTACCGCTTCTCCTGGTCCGGGTGGCCCCAGTCCTCCAGGATCGCGTCGACGCGTCCCTGGCTGAGCGCGTCCCAGGCGGGCACCTCGTCCACCTGCACGGTGTCGACGCGGTAGCCCAGTTCGTGTTCGAGCAGGTACTGGGCGACGGCCACGTTGGACTGCGCGCCGACCCAGGACTGCACGGACAGGGTCACGGTCTTCGATCCCCGCGCGTTGGCGAAGGGCGAGGCCTGCTTGGTCATGTCGGCGGCACCGCAGCCGGTCGCGAGGACGAGCACGGAGGCGGCGGCCACGAGGGTCGTACGGCGCATGGTCAGGCTCCCTTCCCCGTACGGCGCTCCGTGGGCTGGGTGACCCGGTCGAGCATCAGGCCCAGGCAGACGATGGCGGCACCGGCCACCAGTCCGGTCGCCAGATCGCCCTGGGCGAGACCGAAGGCGACGTCGTAGCCGAGGGCGCCACCGCCGACCAGGCCGCCGATGATGACGACGGCGAGGACCAGCACCACGCCCTGGTTGACGGCGAGCAGCAACGCGGGCCGGGCGAGCGGCAGTTGGACCTGCCACAGCTGCTGACGGCCGGTGGCGCCGAGCGACCGCGCGGACTCCAGGGCGGCGGGGTCGACCTGCCGCAGCCCCTGGGCGGTGATCCGTACGACGGCGGGCAGCGCGTAGACGACGGCGGCCGCCACGGCCGGGGCGCGGCCGACGCCGAACAGGGCGACGACCGGGATCAGGTACACGAACTGCGGCATGGTCTGGAACACGTCCAGGACCGGGCGCAGGGCGCGTTCGACGCGGTCGCTGCGGGCGGCGGCGATACCGGTCGCGAAACCGAGCACGAGGGTGACCGCGACGGCCGCGAGGACCTGGGACAGCGTGTCAAGGGACGGCTCCCACACCCCCAGCACGCCGATCGCGGCCATCGCGAGGACGGCGGTGAGCGCGGTGCGCCAGGTGCCGATCAGCCAGGCCAGGGCGGCGACGACGAGCAGCACCGCCCACCAGGGCAGCCACTGCAGGCCGGACCGGACGGGGTCCAGGATCCAGGTGGTGAAGTGGGCCGCCCAGTCGGCGGTGCCGCCCACGACCGGGACGCCCGAGTACAGGTGGGCGGTCATCCAGTCGACGGCACGGTTGACCGGTTCGGCGAAGTTCACGGTCCAGGCGGCGGGCCAGTCGAGGCCGCCGAGGAGACGGGCGACGACGGCCACGGCCACCGTGGCGGCGAGGGCCCTGAGGAGGCCGAGCGGGGAGGGGCGGGTGTCGCCCCGGTCGCCCGCCGCGGCGGTGATGCGGTCCAGGACGACCGCGAGGAGCACGATCGGAATACCGGCGGCGAGGGCCGCGCCGACGTCGACCGAGGCGAGGGCCTGGTAGACGCGGTCGCCGAGGCCGCCGGCGCCGATGACGGAGGCGATGACCGCCATCGACAGCGCCATCATGATCGTCTGGTTGAGGCCGAGGAGGAGTTCCTTGCGGGCCAGCGGGATACGGGCGGTCAGCAGCCGTTGCCGGCCGGTGGCGCCCAGGGACTCCACGGCCTCCAGGACCTCCGGGTCGGCGCCGCGCAGACCGAGGGCGGTGAGCCTGGCCATGGGCGGGGCGGCGTAGACGACCGTGGCGAGGACGGCGGCGGGGACGCCGATGCCGAAGACCAGGACGACCGGGAGGAGGTAGGCGAAGGCGGGGAGCACCTGCATGGTGTCCAGGACCGGGCGCAGGGCGCGGTTCAGCCGGTCGGAGAGACCGGCACCGAGGCCGAGGACCAGGCCGACGGCGACGGACGCGAGGACGGCCACGACCATCAGGGCGAGGGTCTGCATCGTCGGCACCCACATGCCGAGGGCACCGCAGGCGAGGAAGGCGACGGCCGTACCGACGGCGAGCCGGAGCCCGGCGACGCGGTGCGCTACGGCGGCGGCGAGCACGGTGACGCCGGGCCAGCCCGCGGCGAGGAGGACGAGGTAGACGACGCGGACGGTGAGGACGACGGCGTTGCTGATGTAGCCGAGGAAGTAGAGGAAGAGGGGGTGGGTGTCGCGGTTGTCGATCACCCAGTTGCTGGCGGAGGTGAGCGGTGCGGAGAGGTCGACGGTGAGGGTGTGGGGCCAGGCGGCGCTGGTCCAGTGGGAGTCGGCGAGGGGGACGAGGACAGCCGCGACCACGGCCAGGACGAGCAGCTTGCGCACGGCCTGGCCGGCGGGCAGGGCTATTCGACGGGGAGTCGGAACACTGATCGTCGCCATCAGACACCCTCCGGGCTGGTGCGGGGGGCGGGGGGGTTCACTGACCCGCGCTCGGGAGGAGCCCCATCGGCCGCGGGACTCTGCGACGGACGGTACGGCTCCCCACCCAGAGGCGCGGGGCTCTGCCCGCTGCGGCTCTGCCGCGTGGGCGCCACCGGCCCACCGCTGGCCGCGGCCGAATGCCCGCCCGTGGGCGGCTTCGCCACGATGCCGAGCAGCGTGTCCGCGTCCACGACGCCCACGCACCGGTCCCCCTCCACGACCCGTGCCGGGGCGCCGGCCGCGGCCACCACGTCGATCGCCTCGGCGACCGTCGACCGCACGCCGACCACCGGGCCCGTCTCGGTCTCTCCCGCCGCCGGCGCCCGCATCGCGGAGCCGACCGTCAGGACCTGCTCGCGCGGTACGTCCCGTACGAACTCCCGGACGTAGTCGTCGGCCGGGGAGCCCACGATCTCCTCCGGCGTACCGAGCTGCACCACCCGGCCGTCCCGCATCAGCGCGATGCGGTCGCCGAGCTTGAGCGCCTCGCTCAGGTCATGCGTGATGAAGACCATCGTGCGGCCCTCCTCCTGGTGCAGGCGGACCACCTCCTCCTGCATGTCCCGCCTGATCAGCGGGTCGAGCGCGCTGAACGGCTCGTCGAAGAGGAGCACGTCGGGGTCGACGGCGAGCGCCCGCGCCAGCCCGACCCGCTGGCGCTGACCGCCGGACAGCTGGCCGGGGCGGCGCTGCTCCATGCCCTCCAGACCGACCTTGGCGACGACCTCCGCGGCCCGCCTGCGCCGCTCGGACCTGCCGACGCCCTGGATCTCCAGGCCGTACGCGACGTTGTCGAGGACGGACCGGTGCGGCAGCAGCCCGAAGTGCTGGAAGACCATCGCCGCGCGGTGCCGGCGCAGCTCCCGCAGCCGCCCCTTGTCCATCGCCCGGACGTCCTCACCGTCGATGACGATCGTGCCGGACGTGGGCTCGATGAGCCGTGTCAGGCAACGGACCAGCGTCGACTTCCCGGAGCCGGACAGGCCCATCACCACGAAGACCTCGCCCTTGCGCACGTCGAAGGAGACGTCGCGGACGGCGGCCGTACAGCCGGTGCGGGCGCGCAGGTCGGCGGGCGCGAGCCCGGTCAGCTCGGGGTCCGCGGGAACGCGGTCGGCCTTCGGGCCGAAGACCTTCCACAGTCCGTCGACGGAGAAGACAGGGGTCGAGCCCGGGGGTGTGGCAGGGGTCGCCACAGGGGTCGTACTGGTCATCACGCACCGCCCTTCAGTAGGTCCACGGCCCTCTCGCCGACCATCAGCACTCCGATCATCGGGTTCACGGCCGGCATGGTCGGGAAGACGGAGGCGTCGGCGACACGGATGCCGTCCAGGCCGCGGATCCTCAACTCCGGGTCCACCACGGCCTGTCGGTCGTCCGCGGAGCCCATACGGCAGGTGCCCGCCGGGTGGTACACCGTGTGCGCGACCTTGCGGGCGTACTCGCTGAGCTCGGCGTCGCCGAGGATCTCCGGCCCCGGGCACACCTCGCGCTTCAGCCAGCCGGCCAGCGGCTCGGTCTTCGCGATCTCGCGGGCGATGCGGATGCCGTCGACGAGGGTGCGGCCGTCGTAGTCGTCCTCGTCGGTGAAGTAGCGGAAGTCCAGCGCGGGCTTCACGGACGGGTCGGCGCTGGTGAGGTACAACCGGCCGCGGCTGCGCGGCTTGGGGATGTTCGGGGTCATCGAGACGCCGAACTCCGGTCGCCGGTAGCCCAGTCGCTCCGGGTTGTCCGTGAACGGGATCTGGTAGAAGTGGAACATCAGGTCCGGGCCCGCGTGTTCGGGGTCGCGGCGCACGAACAGGCCCGCGTCGGAGTCCATCGCGGAGTTCTCGGGGATCGGGCCGTTCGTCTCCCAGACGATCACCGACTCGGGGTGGTCGAGGAGGTTCTCGCCGACGCCCGGAAGGTCGAGCGCGACCGGGATGCCGAGCGCTTCGAGGTCCTGGGCCGGGCCGATGCCCGAGTGCAGGAGCAGGCGCGGGGAGTCGACGGCGCCCGCGCTCAGTACGACCTCGTTGCGGGCCCGTATCAGCAGGTCCTCGCCGTCCTTGGTGCGGACGTGGACGCCCTCGGCGCGGGTGCCGTCCAGCTCCAGCCGGTGCGCCCAGGTCTCCAGCAGGATCGTCAGGTTGGGCCGCTTGTCCATCACCGGGTGGAGGTAGGCCACCGAGGCGCTGGAGCGCTTGTTGTCCTCGGGGTGGTAGGCGAGGTCGAAGAAGCCCGCGCCCTCGGTGAACGGCTTGCGGTTGAAGCCCTCCACGCGCGGCACGCCCAGCGCCTCCTGCGCCGCGTCGACGAAGTCGCGGGCGATGGCGTTCCGGTCCTTCTCGTCGACCGGGACGATGTTGTTGAGGAGACGGGCGTAGTACGCCTCCATCGGGACCGCGCCCCAGCCCTTGGCGCCGGCCGCCTCCCACTCGTCCCAGTCGGAGGGCAGCGGCTTGAAGGCGATGAGCGTGTTGTGCGACGAGCAGCCGCCGAGGACGCGGGCCCGGCTGTGCCGGATGTGGGAGTTGCCGCGCGGCTGCTCGGTGGTCGGGTAGTCGTAGTCCAGCTCGCCGCCGAGCAGGCCCATCCAGCGGCGCAGGGTGAGGACGTCGTCGCGGCCGACGTCGCTGGGACCGCCCTCGATCACGGCGACCGTGACGTCGGGGTTCTCGGTGAGACGGGAGGCTATGACGGAACCCGCGGTTCCGCCGCCTATCACGACGTAGTCGTAGGTGTGGGACTGGGACATGGGGGTACTCCAAAAACTTCCGAAGACCTCGGTGGGGCTTCTCGCGTCGCCGCTCTTCTCGTCCGGCGGCTCTTCTCGCGTCGTGGCTTCTCGGGTACGGCGGCCGGGTGGGCTCAGCCGGCGAACCAGCGCACCGGCCGTGGCGTGAGGTTCTGGTAGACGTGCTTGGTCTCGCGGTACTCGGCGAGCCCGGCGGGCCCCAGTTCGCGGCCGGTGCCGCTCTTTCCGAAGCCGCCCCACTCCGCCTGCGGGAGGTAGGGGTGGAAGTCGTTGATCCAGACGGTGCCGTGCCGCAGCCGTCCCGCGACCCGGCGGGCGCGTCCGGCGTCGGCGGTCCAGACGGCACCGGCCAGGCCGTACTCGGTGTCGTTGGCGAGGGTGACCGCCTCGTCCTCGGTGCGGAAGGTCTCGACGGTGAGGACCGGTCCGAAGACCTCCTCGCGGACGACCTTCATCTCCCGGTGGCACTGGTCGAGCACGGTCGGCTCGTAGAAGTAGCCGCCGGCGGGGCGGTCGGCGGACGGTTCGGGGCGCTTGCCGCCGGAGCGCAGCACCGCGCCCTCCGCCAGCGCCGACGCCACATACGCCTCGGTCTTGGCGCGCTGCTGCTCGGAGACGAGCGGGCCGCACTCGACGCCGTCGGCCGTGCCCCGGCCCAGCCGGATCCGGGCGGCCCGGCGGGCGAGTTCGGCGACGAACCGTTCCCTGAGCGGCTCCTCGACGATCAGCCGGGCGCCGGCCGAGCAGACCTGGCCGCTGTGGATGAAGGCGGCGTTGAGGGCCTGGTCGACGGCGGTGTCGAAGCCCTCGTCGGTGGCGCAGGCGTCGGCGAAGACGACGTTGGGGTTCTTGCCGCCGAGTTCGAGGGCGACCTTCTTGACCGACACGGCGGCCGCCTGGGCGACCTTGACCCCGCTGACCAGTCCGCCGGTGAAGGAGACCAGGTCGACATCGGGGTGCTCGGCGAGGCGGGCGCCCACGCTGTGTCCGGGGCCGGTGACGAGGTTGGCGACGCCGGCCGGCAGCCCGGCCTCCGCCAGCAGCTCGATCAGCGCGACGGTCGTCAGCGGGGTGATCTCGCTCGGCTTGATCACGAAGGTGTTGCCCGCCGCCAGCGCCGGAGCGATCTTCCAGCTGGCCTGGAGCAGGGGGTAGTTCCAGGGGGTGATCAGGGCGCAGACGCCGACGGGCTCGTGGACGACGACGCTGTGGATGTCGGGTGAGCCCGCGTCCACCACCCGGCCCGCACCCTCGGCCGCCACCAGATCGGCGAAGTAGCGGAAGGCGTCGGCGACACAGTCGATGTCGACCCGGCCCTCCTCGACGGTCTTGCCCGCGTCCCGGCTCTCCAGGAGGCCCAGCTTCTCGCGGTCGCGCACGAGCAGGCCCGCCACCCTGCGGAGCAGGGCGGCGCGCTCGGCGACCGGGGTGCGGGGCCAGTCGCCGGTGTCGAAGGCACGCCGGGCGGCGGCCACCGCCGTCTCCGCGTCCTTCTCGTCACCCTCGGCGACCACGGCGAAAGGCAGGCCGTCCGCGGGGTCGATGATCTCGCGTGTCGCGCCGGAGATGGCTTCCAGCCACTCGCCTCCGACCTGGATGGTCGCTTGTGCCGTTCGGTCCGCCATGATCGGTATTGCCTTCCGTTCCTGTTCAGTGCCCCTGTGTGACAGAGGAGTCACACGCGGGGACCGTCACCCCCTGCCCTCGGTCCGGGATTGCATGCGCAATCGATGGCCGAAAGTGTGCTGCATCACTGAACATTCGGATGAAACGGGGCAAAAACACCCTCTCAGGGTGTGGCAGTCGACGGTTCGGGGCGCGTGGCGTGCCGGGGCCTGCTCCTGGTCGAGATCTGCCCGACGAGTTCCCAGAAGCACACCAGAGCGGTCACGGGCGGAATCCCGAAGATCACTAACGACAACAGCGCATGGGACGAATGGCTGGCACACAGCGCCACGGCCAGGACGGAGGCGGCCAGCACCACGCACCAGGACCGGCGCGCACTCCGGTGCTGAGCGGTGGCCCGCAGGACGGAGAGCGCCGCCACGAACCACGGGCCGTACACCGTCAGCGGCCAGTACTGCGCCAGCCCCGCGGGCAGCACCGACGAGGCGATCCCACGCAGCTGCCCATAGGAGTAGCAGACGGACCAGACCAGCATGCACACCGCACACAGCGAGACCGTCGCGATCAGGAGCGTGATGTGCGTGACGCTCCGGCCGCCGTCGAGCAGATGGGAGTCCTGGCGGAGTCGCCGACGACTGCTCCTGCGCTGGGCCGGTACGTCCAGCAGGGTGGGAGTCGTGGCCGCACCGGCCGGCGCGGACAGCATCTGGGCCAGTTCCTCGACCGGGTCCCAGTCGTTCGGCGCGACGTCCGGCTCCGGCGCGCCCCAGGCATGGTCGTAGAGACCCGGATGGTCGTAGAGACCGGGATGCTCGTACAGACCGGGATGGTCATGAAGACCGGGATGGCCATAGAGACCGGGCTGGTCATAGAGACCCGCATCGCGCTGAATCCCGTCCATCGATAAAACCTCCGCACCCTGCTTCAGGACGCGCCGTACAGATCGGCCAACGTCCGCCGATAATCCTTTTCCAGCGCATTGATTCTCTTCAGGAAATCATCGAGCAGGTCCGAGCATGAGGTGATATCCATACTTCCGGGCCAGCGGAGCGCTGTCGTCGGGTGATCCTCGGCGGTAAGCCAGTCCAATCGCGTCACGGTCACCTAACGACCGTCACACAGGACGGGGTTTGGGGCGTTCGGGGGAATTTAGGTCACCCGGAAGAGAACCTATAGAATACCTGGCACCGCACACTAACTGAAGAAATTGCGAATGGACGGGCGATTATATTCCGCGGATACTGGAATTAAATGAATGGCGGCAGGGGGGTGCGGGAACGGGCGTTCAGTCCACGCCGGCGTCCGCGTCACAGTCCGTGTCCGGCGGGCAGAACCAGTCCACCGCCGTCGTCAGATGGCCCAGCTCGTCGTCGCGGCCGTCGGAGTCGGGGCCGTAGGAGGCGACTGCGTAGATGTTGCCGTCGGCTGCGACGAACCGCTCGTCGACGACGTGCCAGGTGCCGACGTCCGGCTCTCCGCCGATCGTGCCGGCCAGGTACTCCAGCCGGGAGCCGGTGAAGCCGACGTCGTCGAGGCTGGTCAGACCCAGCTCCTGGAAGCCGTCCGGCTTGGGGGTCTGGTCGGAGAGGTAGAGCTCGAAGGAGGCGTCCGGGGAGTCCTCGGCGACCTGGTAGACCTGCAGCCGGTGCGCACGGTCCGGGCTGCGGTAGCTGACGACGGCGATGCCGTACGAGGAGTCGACGGTGGACCGCGACCAGCCCTCGGGGACGGCGATCCGGAAGCCCTCGGCGTCGTGCCGCACCTCGTATCCGGCGGGCGGGGCGGAGGCAGACGGGGACGGGGTGCCGCTGTCGGAGGGCGACTCCGACACCGTCCGGGGCGCCGCGGAGGGGGTCGGGCTGACGGAGGAGAGGGCCACGGCAGGCTTGCCGTGGCCCTCCCCCTTACCGACCACCAGGGTCAGCACCAGGCTGACGGCCACACCGACGACGGCGGCCCCGACCACGACGGACCACACAACCCTGCGCCCGGGCCACCGGGAGAACCCGGCCACCTGGTCCGGCCCGGCGGACACCCAGCCCGACTCAGCGGGCGCCCAGACCGTTCCGACGGGCGGTGGGACCGACTGGGCGGGCGCCCAGACCGTCTCGCCGGGCGGTGGGGCCGATCGGACGGACGGTGGGGCCGATTCGCCGGGCGCCCACGGCGAATCGTCGGCCGGCCGGACGGGAGCACCACCGGCCGACGACCACGACGGCCCCCGGCCCCCCTCCGCCCACCACTCCCCCGGCGGAGCCGAAGCCGGCGTCGGTACCGATATCGGAGGGGACGGCGGAGCCGGAGCCGACGCCGGAGCCGCCGCCGGAGAGGAAGGCGGTACCGGAGCCGGAGCCGACGCCGGAAGGGACGGCGGTAGCGGAGCCGGAGCCGACGCCGGTGCTGACGCCGGAGGGGAAGGTGGTGTCGGAGCCGGTGCCGACGCCTCCGGTGGTCGGCTCTCCTGTCGGGTCGGTGGTGGCGGAGTCGCTGTCGGCCCGGCAGGCGACGGCTGGGGGCCGGCCTCCCAGCGTTGTGCGTCCTCGTTCCAGTGCCGTGCGCCCCCGTTGCTCATCGGCTCTCTCACCTCCCCAGCAGGCCGGCCAGTGTGCCCGCCGAGGCCAGAACGTTCAGGAGGGCCTGGGAGTCGGTGAGGAGTTCGCGCAGGCGTTCCCGGCGGGTGGGGCCCGCCTGGCCGGTGCGGGTGATCTCGTCCTCGGTCTCCGCGAGCGCCGTGCCCAGCGCCGCCGTCTGCTCGGTGCCCCGCACCCGCGCCAGGTCGGCGCGCAACTCCCGTACCGCCGTGAGGAGTTCCTCGTCGGCCGGGGAGCCGGTGGCGCCGTGGTGGTGGCTCTCGGCGTGCGCGTGGCTGCCGATGGCGAACGTGCTCCCGGAGATGTTCCCCAGGGTGACCTGCGGCTCGTCACTTGCCATTGCTGTCGGGCCCCTTCTGCGTCGTGTAACCGGTGGCGGTGGCGTGGCTGCCGAAGGCGAGCGTGGAGCCCTCGACCCGGTCGATGCTCACGTTGGTGCTGTTGTTGACGGTCTTCTGGACGAACTCGCCGGTCTCGTAACCGGCGTCGGCGAGCGCGGCCCGTACGCCGTTCGCCACCCGGTCCTGGATGCTGCGCAGGTACCGGACGACGTCCATCTCCTGGAAGTGGGAGCCGACCTCCACCGCGCCCAGTTCCCGCACGGACAGCGCCGGCCCCTCGGGCAGCGCACCCGCGTGGCCGCCGGTCAGCAGCCGCCAGAGGTACACCGCGCCCCGGCCGAGCTGGCCCACCGAGCGGCCCACCGAGCCGGGGACCAGGGCGATCGCGGCGGCGGTCTTGCCGGCCCAGTTGTTGTTCCGGAACCGGTGGGCGGTGCGGTCGGCGCCCTTGAAGTCCGCGCGGACCGGGGTCAGTACATGCGGGGCGATCTCCAGCACGAGCATCCGGCCCTGGGTGTGGATGCGCACGAACACCGTGACGACCACCTCCTCCTCCCAGCCGCCGACGCGGATCCGCAGGAAGTGCCGGCGCTTCTCGGCGCCCTCCTCGACGGCCCGTGCCCGGTGCTCCTCGAAGGCCTCCGGGGTGTACGGCGCCTGGTCCCGGGTGAGCAGGCCCTCGGTGGGCAGGAACACGCACTCGTCGATCTCCAGCTGGCGCAGCCGGTCGCGGTTGCCGGGTCCGGCGTACTCGGCGGGGACGCGGAGCTGTTCGAGCAGCGGGCGGACCTTCTCCAGGATCGCCCGGTTGCTGAGCGGCTGCCGCTCCTTCTTCAGCTCGTCGGGCTTGAGTTCGACGGCGAGCACCCACGTGTCGTAGGCGGCGCCCGCCCCGCAGAACGGGTCGGCCTCGTTGTACATGATCAGCGGCGCGTGCTGTTCGATCCGGATGCGCTGCTTGAGCCGCTGGAAGCGGGGGTTCTCCGCCTTCTCGGCGGGGTCGTTCGCGGCGTCCGGGAAGCGCTGCGGGGAGAGCTCGCCGGCCAGCGCCCGGCTGAACTGGGTGCGCTGGGCGTGCGCGCACAGGGCGACACCGGCGAACACGGCGAGGGTGAGCCAGGCGTGCCAGGCCTCGGCCAGGCCGCTGAGGTCGCCGAGGCCCGGGGTGAACAGGTCGCCGAAGCCGGTCGAGTCGGAGTAGCTGGAGCCGTAGTAGTAACCGTCGGAGCCGTACGAGTCGTACGACGCGCTGTCGTCCGAGCCGCCGCCGAACGCGATGACGAGGGTCGCGATCAGGGCGACCGCGTAGAACGACCGGCCCCACCAGCGGAGCAGGAAGGCGGCGATCACCCGGTGCAGCGGTGGGCGGGCGGCGCGGCCCCTGATCCAGGGCGCGACGGCGAGCGCGATGCCCGGCACCAGGAAGAGCAGGAGCAGCCCGCCGCTGAGCGGCAGCCCCACCACCCACAGGCCGAGGATCGCCCCGGCCCAGAGCAGTTCCTGGCGGCGGGCGCGCAGGGCGTGGGCGAGGACCCGGGCGGCGTCGAAGCCGAGCGAGGGCGCCGCGATCCGCTGTTCGTTGAGGTGGAGTTCCTCGATGACCCGGTCCCGGTACGCGGAGTCCAGATAGGTGCCCGCGCACAGCAGCCGGCTGGCCTCACTGGCGTACGGCGGTACGGGCGGCAGCGCGGGCGGTGCCCCGGCGGGCGGCCCCGGTTGTGGTTGTTGCGGCACGTAGGTGGTGCTCACGACGATCCCCCGATGCGTGTGACATGCGGTGCTGGAAGTGCGCTGCTAGACGCCGAGTTGACAAACCATCAGCATAGGGGGACGACCGTGACCGGTGAAACGGAATTGACCGAAGTCGCCGCAGGTCAGAAGTCGGCCGACGGGACTACTCCCCGGTACCGACAACGGCACCGGAGCTGCCGGTCATCAACTCCCGTACGCAGCGCCGGAGCCAGGCGTGTGCCGGGTCGGCGTCATGGCGCGGGTGCCAGGCCAGCCCGATGCTGACCGGCGGGAGGTCGAGCGGTACGTCGAAGGTGACCAGGCCCAGTGCGGTGGCCAGGGGCGCGCTCCAGGAGGTGATCAGACCGATCAGGTCGGAGTCGCGGAGCACGAACAGGGAGGCCGGGAAGGTGCCGACGGTGCCCACCACCCGGCGCTCCAGACCGAGTTCGGCCAGCGCGGTGTCCACCGGACCGTGCAGCTTGCCGCGCCGGGAGACGTTCAGATGACCGGCCGCGGTGGCGTACCGCTCGGGCGTCGGCTCGCCGTCCAGGAGCGGGTGTCCGGCCCGTACGACACCCAGCATGCGGTCCTCGTGGAGGTGCTCCACGCGTACCTCGGGCGCGGAGGTGTCGATCACTCCCAGCTCCAGGTCGGCGATGCCGTGCCGCAGGAACGGCGCGTCGACGTGGCTCTCGGCGAGGAAGCGGATGCGGATGCCGGGCGCCTCCTCGGCGGCCCGGGCGAACAGGGTCGCGCCATGGGTGCCGGCGATCGCGTCGTGGCCGATGATCGTGAGCGTCCGGGAGACGGTCCGCAGATCGGTGTCCCCCGGCGCGAACAGCGCCCGCGCCCGCTCCACCACCGCGCTCACCTCGGCGCGGACGGCCAGCGCGTGCGGGGTCGGCACCATCGCGCGCCCGGCCCGTACCAGCACCGGATCGCCGAGCGCCTTGCGGATCCGGCCGAGGGTGCGGCTCATGGCCGGTTCGGACAGGTGCAGCCGCCGGGCGGCCCCCTGCACGCTCTGCTCTTCGAGCAGGACGTCCAGCGCGACCAGCAGATTGAGGTCGAGGCTGCCGGGCGCCTCGGCGGATTGCGTCATACGCAGTCGTCCCTTGCGAAGGTTGCACTGGAAGGCAGGTCGGACCCGAGCCTACGGTGACAGGGCACCCCACACCACCCACCGAGCTCCCGGGAGGAGCCGTGCCCTCGCACACCCTGAAACGCCCCACCCTCCTCGTGCTGTGCGCCTGCGTGCTGGTCGCGCAGAGCATGGTCGCCGCCATCAACCTGCTCATCCCGCAACTGGGTTCGTCGTCCCTGCACCCCTCGCACAGCGAGATCCTGTGGACGGTCGACGCGTATGTCATCGCCTTCGCCGGCCTGCTGATCCCGGCCGGCGCGCTCGGCGACCGGTACGGCCGCAAGGGCGCCCTGCTCGCGGGCCTCGCCCTGTTCGCGGCGGGCGCCGCCACCAGCGCGCTCGCACCGGATCCCGCCGTCCTGATCGCGGGCCGGGGCCTGTCCGGCGCCGGGGCGGCCCTGATCACCCCGGCCACCCTGTCGATCCTTGTCCACCTCTCCGCCCCCGACCGGCGCGCCGGCGCCCTGGCCTCCTGGACCCTGGCGATCGGCCTGGGCGGCGCGGCCGGCAACATCGGCGGCGGACTGGTCGGCCAGTTCCTGTCCTGGCGGGCGCTGTTCATCGCCATGGTCCCGCTGGCGGCCCTGCTCGCCATGGCCGTCGCCGTCACCACCCCGCGCACCGACCGCTCCCCGCACAGCCGTCTCGATCCGCTGGGCACCCTGTTCCTCACGGCGGGCCTGGTGGCGGTGCTGTTCGGCATCATCGAGGGCCCGACGTACGGCTGGGCGTCCGCGCCCATCCTCGGCTCCTTCGCGGCGGGCGCGGCCCTGACCGCCCTCTTCACCGGGCACGCCCTGCGCTCGCCCAAGCCTCTCTTCGACCCGCGCGTCTTCGCCTCCTCCCGGCTGCGCTCGGCGTCCCTCGGCACGGCGACGGGCTTCTTCGGCCTGTTCTCCCTCTTCTTCGTCAACTCGCAGTACCTGCAAGGTGTCAAGGGCTACGACGCCGCCCTCACCGGCGTCGCGATCATGCCGCTGACGATCGGCATGGCCCTGGTCCCGAGGCTGGCCACCCGCTGGGCGGGACATCCGCGCCCGGTGGTCGGCGCCGGGCTCGGGCTGATCGGCCTCGGCCTGCTCGGCGCCTCCACCGTCGACGCGTCCACGCCGTACTGGACGTACGCCTGCTGGTTGCTGGTCATCTCGGCCGGCACCGGCCTGTCCATGCCGGCCCTGACCCTGGGCGTCGTCACCTCGCTGCCGCCGCATCAGGCGGGCCTGGGCTCGGGCCTCGGCACCACGGCCCGGGAGACCGGCGCGGCCCTGGGGGTCGCGGTCACCGGGACGATCCTGTCCGCCCACACCGACCTGGCCTCCGGCATGGGCCCGGCGCTGCGCGCGGTCGCGCTGCTGGTGCTCGCGGCGACGGTGCTCGTGGTGGCCGGTTACCGCGACCGACCCCCGACACGTACTATCGCGTCCGGCACGAAACACGTACTATCGCGTTCATCCGGTGCCTGAGCAACTCCCCTCACCATACGGCCCGTTGAGGAGCCTCCCATGCCCGCCCTGCTGAATCCCGTCCTCGACCTGCTGACCCTGCGGGGCACCGTCACCGAGGCCGAACACATCACCGCCCGGATACGCCGGGTGCGCATCGACGGCGACCAGCTCGCCGGGCTCGACGTCCGCCCCGGCCAGCAGGTCCGGGTCCTGGTCACCGGCCTGACCCTGCGCACGTACTCCGTGTGGCACTACGACCCGTCCGGCGTCGTCGAGTTGTGTGTGCTGGACCATCCCGAGGGCGGGCCGGGGGCCCGGTGGGGGCGTACGGTCTCCACCGGCGAGCAGGTACGGCTGCGCAGGCCCGAGGGCACGTTCACGCTGCGTCCCGAGGCCGCCCACCATGTCTTCGTCGGCGACGAGACGGCCTCGGTCGCCTTCGGCGCGATGCTCGCGGCGCTGCCCGAGGAGGCCACCGTCTCCGGGTGCGTGGAGACGGCGACCGCGGCGGACCGGCTGCCCCTCCCGTACGCGGAGCGCCTCGACTGGCTGCTCCGCGGCGAGACCGCACTGCCGGAGGCGGTACGCCGGCTCGCCCCCGAGCCCGGCGGGATCGCGTATGTCGCCGGGGAGGCGCGGGCCGTGCAGGCGGTGCGGAAGGTGCTCGTCCAGGAGGCGGGATGGGACCGGCGGGCGGTCCTCACCAAGCCGTTCTGGACGCCGGGGAAGAAGGGGATGGAGTGACGACGGCACTCAGGAGCACTGAGTGCCGTCAGGGCAGAAGGAGTCGACGGCCGTGGTGAGCGGGCCCCGGATCAGCGCGGCGGGGAGACTCCCGGGGCCGCTGGAGCGGATCGCGTACAGGGTGCCGTCGGCGGCCTGGAAGCGGTGGTCGATGACCTGCCGGGTGCCCTTGTCCTTGTCCTCGTAGCGGTACGACAGTTCGGCCCAGGTGTCGCCGGAGGTACGGTCACCTGCCTGGTAACCGGGTTGCTTCGCGTACCCGTACCCGGGGTCGTTCTCGGCGAGGTCGAGGGACTCGGACGGGGTGGCCTCGGAGAGCGCGAAGATCTGCAACTGGCGCCCGTCGGACGGGGAGTCGTAGTACACCACCGGTGCCTTCTCCCCCTGCTGCTGCCGCCGGGTCCACCCCTGGGGCACGTCGAGGGTGTACCCGACGGGATCGCGCGCGACGCGGTATCCGGAGGCGACGGAGGGGGTGGGGGTGGGGCTGGAGCTGGCGGTGGGCTCCGGCGACGCGGGCGCCGACGACTTGGCACTGACGCTCACGCTCACGGACGGGGCGGCTCCGGTGCCGGAGCGCTCACCGCCGTCCCGGCCGAGGTACCAGACCCCCAGCCCGGAGAGACCGGCGACGAGAACCAGACCGACGACCGCGGCAAGCGCACGACCGGACCGCCGCCGCGGGGTGTACCCGCCCGGCGGAGGCGTCGCCGCAAGCCGCTGCCCCGACGAGGTCGAAGCACCGGACCAGGGCGGCGGGGTGTAGCCCCTCCGCACCTCACCCGGGGACGGGGGCAGGGCCGGCGCCGGATAGCGACCACCGGGCGGCGGCGGGACGGGCGGAGCGGGCGCCGCCGAGACAGGGAGGGTCGGGGAGGAGGGCGGAGACTGCGCCCACGAGGCAGGCAGGGTCGGGGACGAGGACGGAGACTGCGGCGACGAAGCGGGCAGGGTTGGGGGCGCAGACGAGAACGTGGTCGGGAGGGGAGGCAGGCCGGGGGACGGGGTCGGTGGCCACGGCGGGCGTCCCTCGTCCTCAGCCGGCTCGTGCCCGGGACCGTACGGCTCGTCGCCACCGCCCTGCGCGCCGGGCGCGGAACGCTTTGTGCGCCGCGGTTTCTCCAGGGACACCGGCCACTCGGACCGCCGCGATCCCTCCGGCGCCGGCGACCGCCCAGCAAACCCGACACTCTCCGGCGACGGCGGCCACTCGGACGGCCGCGGCCCCTCCGGCGCCGGCGACCGCTCCGAAGGCCACGGGCTCACCGGCGGCTCCGGGCCGTCCTGTTGCCACGGGACCTCCGGGAGTCCCGTGTGCCGTGGGGGCGCCGTCGGCCATCTCTGGGTGCTCGGCTCCTCCGGCTCCTCCTGGTGGCCGGGCTCTTCCGCCTGCCGCGGATCCTCCGGCGGCTCGCTCCGGCCGGTCGGGGCGCTGGGCCCCGTGGCTTCCTCGGGCCAACCGCCCTCGCCGGTGCCGCCGTTCCTGTCGCTCATCGCGAACCCCCCGATTCACTCCACCGCTTGCCTCTTCCGACGGTAGCGGCGGAAACGGGAACGGGCCCCGTTCCGGACGAAACCGGAGTGGGGCCCGTGGGTGCGGGAGGCTCAGATGAGGCCGAGGGCGCGGACCGCGTCGCGCTCCTCCGCCAGCTCCTGCACCGAGGCGTCGATGCGGGCGCGGGAGAACTCGCTGATCTCCAGGCCCTGCACGATCTCGTACACGCCGTCCTTGGTGGTGACCGGGAAGGAGGAGATCAGGCCCTCCGGGACGCCGTAGGAGCCGTCCGACGGGATGCCCATGGAGGTCCAGTCGCCGTCGGCGGTGCCGTTGACCCAGGTGTGGACGTGGTCGATGGCGGCGTTGGCGGCGGAGGCCGCCGAGGAGGCGCCGCGGGCCTCGATGATGGCCGCGCCGCGCTTGGCGACGGTCGGGATGAACTCCTCGGCCAGCCACTTCTCGTCGTTCACGACCTCCGCGGCGTTCTTGCCGGCGACGGTCGCGTGGAAGATGTCGGGGTACTGGGTGGCGGAGTGGTTGCCCCAGATGGTCAGACGCTTGATGTCGGCGACCGTGGAGCCCGTCTTCTTCGCCAGCTGGGTCAGCGCGCGGTTGTGGTCGAGGCGGGTCATCGCGGTGAAGCGCTCGGCCGGTACGTCCGGCGCCGCGGCCTGCGCGATCAGCGCGTTCGTGTTGGCCGGGTTGCCGACGACCAGGACCTTGATGTCGTCCGCCGCGTGGTCGTTGATGGCCTTGCCCTGCGGCTTGAAGATGCCGCCGTTGGCCTCCAGGAGGTCACCGCGCTCCATGCCCTTGGTGCGCGGGCGGGCGCCCACGAGGAGGGCGACGTTGGCACCGTCGAAGGCGACGTTCGGGTCGTCGGTGATGTCGATGCCCGCCAGGAGCGGGAAGGCGCAGTCGTCCAGCTCCATCGCGGTGCCCTCGGCGGCCTTGAGCGCGGGCGTGATCTCCAGGAGGCGGAGCCGGACCGGCACGTCCGCGCCGAGCAGCTGGCCGGAGGCGATGCGGAAGAGCAGGGCGTAACCGATCTGGCCGGCCGCGCCGGTGACGGTGACGTTCACGGGAGTGCGGGTCATGGCGTTCTCCGTATGACAGCTGGCGGTGGGCGTCCTTGCCCTGGGGTGCGGACGTACAAATGATCGATCTCTCGGCATCAAGAGATCCACCGGTCAGGCTATCGCGCATTCCGCATGCCGGACGTGGAGGGGTGGGTGTGGCTCACCCCACAGGCCGTGCCGCCACGGACGTGACCCTACCGACGGGCCCCCGCAAGCGACGTACGAAAGAGGCGGCCGCCCGTCCGGGAGAGGTGAGACGGGGCGGCCGCCATCGGGGGTACCGGAATCCGGACTCCCGTGGGGGGTACGGTTCGCCTGCCCGGGAAACGCCACGGCATTCCTGGGCACGCCGATTTTCTACGAGGTGCACCCCGTCCGCCCCGACGCCAGCGTCGCGCACGCCTTGGCCTGGGCCGCGTCCCGTACCGCCACCATCGGCGTGTACGCGATCGTGTCGCCGACGGCCGTGATGTCACCGGTCTTCGTGGTGGTGCCGGCCGTGACCCGTACCGAGTCGCCCGGGGCGGCACCGGTGATACGGCCCCACGCGGCGCCGCAGGTGCTGCTGTAGCGGACCTCCAGGGTGGTCGCGCCGACCGTGGCGGTCTTGGCGGTGGTCACCAGGTCGCCGCTGCACCCCATGGCCTCCGCGTCCTTGCCGGTGCAGCCGGCGCCCGCGCACTTCACGCCGGCCGGCAGGTCGGTGCCGGCGCTGGTGGACGGGGCGGACGAGGTGGCACCGCTCCGGTTCTTCTTCCCGTCGCCGCCGTCGTTGCCGGTGAGGAAGAAGACGGCGGCGACGACCACGGCCACGCCGACCACCCCCGCGAGGAACATGGTCAGGCGCCGCCGGCCGCCGCCGGGGGCACCCGTCCCCCCGGGCGCGGCCGGCCCGCGGGACCCCGTCCCCTCCCGGCGGTTCGCGTCGGGTGCCGTCGGCTGGGGCGGGATGGTGGGCGAGACGCCCGCCGGCCCGGCGATCCCCGGCGTCGCCACCGCGCCGGCCGCCCGGCGCGGCGCCTTGCCGCCGGCCTTGCTCCCGGCCGTGGTCGTGGAGGTGGCCGGCGGCGCCCCGAACTCCCCGAGCGCGGCCCGCGCCTGGGAGACCCGGATCGCCTCCATCGTCATGTCGTGACGCATCTCCGAACGGCTCCAGGCCCGTTCGGCCAGCTCCCACATCGTGGTGAGATGGACGGGATTGGCGCCGGTGACCTCGGCGAGCGCGACGACCGCACCCTTGGGTGCCAGCAGGCGCCCGCCCAGGTACCGCTCCCAGGACGTCTTGCTGTAGCCGGTGCGGTCGGACAGTGCCGCGACGCTCAGCCCGCTGCGGTCCACGAGCCGCCGCAACTGGGTCGCGAACTCTCTTACCTGCGGATCGAGTTCATCCGGCAGAGCCTTCCAACGAGGCATTGCTTCCCCCCTCTTCCCCCGGTCCTCCCCGGTCCTCTTGTCCCCGGTTCAGTGCCCGTGTCTTCCCCGCGTTCCCCTTGCGCGTGGTGCCCCCGCGCCGGTCCCCGTTCTGGCTACCCAGCGGACCGCGGCGCCCCCGGAACCCAGTCCCCCGGCAGGGGGCGTACAGGAGCACTGACCCGCCCACGTGCACCGTCGCACGCCCACCGTGACGCGGTCCAACGGGCCTTCGGCTCGCCCCGATTGGACACGTTAGCCCGCTTGTGAGTCGTCTTCGTGACATATCCGCGAACTTGTCAACACATCGACACACCGGTCATCGGGCCGTGACCTCGCGGGTCACAGGAGACCCGGCTCACCCGAGAAGCACGGCACCGACGACCGCCGCCAGGAGCAGGACGAGCAGCAGCAGGGCCGCGGCCGGCAGCAGCAGCCCGTGCGGGCGGGGCGCCGGCTCCTCCTCCGGGCGGTCCCACCACGGGAGGGTGGGGTCGTCCTCGTACTCCCCGGCGCCGGGCGGCCGTTCCGGCAGGTTCGCCGGGCGCGGCCAGGCCTGGACGGCCAACTCCCAGCGCACGGTGTGCCGTTCGGCGTCGGCGCCGGTGAGGCCCGCGACCCGGCACAGCGCGGCGACGGCCTGCCGCGGCGGCGGCTGTACGGCGTTGAGGTACCGCTGCCAGGAGGACTTGCTGTACGCGGTGCGGGCGCCCAGCGCGACCAGGCTGAGATTGGTGCCGTCCTTGAGGAGCCGTAACTGCTCCACGAAGTGCCGTACCTCCGCAGGGAGCCCCTCCGGCAGCGGCTGCCAGCCGCCCATCACGCACCTCCACGGCTTCCCGCGTTGCCAGTTCGTTGCCAGTTCAGAGCGGGTGACGACAGTCGGCGGTCCTACGGTTCCCGCAGGCTGTGGCAGTGCGGGCGGTCCGTGGCGGAACTGTCACCTCTGTGCCACAGCACACGGACAGCCGTTGAACAGCCGCCGCGCGATGGGAAGGCTGAAACCCGACGGCGGTCCGTCCTGCTCGGGGGAGGGGACGGGCCGCCTTGCAGCCCCTTTCAGCCGCCCAGGCCGCCCGGCCCCGCGGGGCCGCCCAGCCCGCCATCACGACCGTCCCGCACGCGATCAGCGTGTCGACGGCGAGTGGGGGCGGGTTCCGCAGTCACATCGCCGCAGCGTAACGCGGGGGTCCGGGGTGGGGAGTCAACCACCGGAGGTACCACGGAAGTTGTAGGGGGTTCCATCAGAAGGGGGATTCGCCTGGGGTACCGGGTCCCTACCTTCGAACAGGGGGAAGGCCCGCACCCACCGGGGGAGGTGCGGGCCCTTTGCAAGCGCCGGCTGCGGGAGCGCCCCCGAAGGGGCGCGGGGCTGTGTCGATGTGCGGCTACCGTCGCGTGGGCGCGACCAGCCCCCGCACACCCGCAGCCGACCCCGAACCGGACCCGCTAGCTCCTCATCGTGAAGTGCAGCGTGTCCTTCAGATACGGGATCACCAGCCAGGGCTTCGGCTGTGCCATCAACGCCAGCAGCACGATCGCCAGCCCCAGCACCCCGTACGTCGCGATGTCCGTGAACCGGGACCGCACCGCCAGCATCCCCACGCTCGGCAGTATCCAGCGCATCACCGCCCCCGCGAGCAGCGCCGCCCCGATCAGCAGCGCCCCCACCCGGAACTGGTCCAGCGAGGTCAGCAGCAACCCCACGGCGACGGTGGCCAGCACCACCAGCAGCGGCCACTGCCGGGCCGGCGCCGGCAGGTCTCCCGACGCGGCCCTGCCGCCGCCCTCGGGGCGTGCCGTGTCCCGTGTGAACAGCGGGAACCGCCGGGTCGCCCGGCGCCCCGCCTCCTGTCCGTGACCGCCGTCAGCCGACACTGCGCTCCGCCGCCTCGACCACGTTGACGAGCAGCTGCGCCCGGGTCATCGGCCCGACACCGCCGGGGTTCGGGGAGAGCCACCCGGCGACCTCGGCGACGTCGGGGTGCACATCGCCGACGATCTTGCCGTCGGCGTTGCGGGAGACGCCGATGTCGAGGACGGCCGCGCCCGGCTTGACGTCCTCGGCGCGGATCAGGTGCGGGGACCCGGCCGCGGCGACGATGATGTCGGCGCGCTTGAGATGGGCGGACAGGTCACGCGTGCCGGTGTGGCACTGGGTCACCGTCGCGTTCTCGCTGCGCCGGGTGAGCAGCAGCGGCATCGGGCGCCCGATGGTCACGCCACGGCCGACGACCACGACCTCGGCGCCCTTGATCTCGACGCCGTAGCGGCGCAGCAGGGTCAGCACGCCGTTGGGGGTGCAGGGCAGCGGCGCGGGCTCGCCGAGCACCAGCCGGCCGAGGTTCATCGGGTGCAGGCCGTCCGCGTCCTTGTGCGGGTCCATCAGCTCGAGGATGCGGTTCTCGTCGATGCCCTTGGGCAGCGGGAGCTGGACGATGTAGCCGGTGCAGGCCGGGTCGTCGTTGAGCTCGCGGACGACGGCCTCGATCTCCTCCTGGGTCGCGGTGGCGGGCAGCTCGCGCTGGATGGAGGCGATGCCGACCTGCGCACAGTCACGGTGCTTGCCGGCGACGTACTTCTGACTGCCGGGGTCGTCCCCGACCAGGATCGTGCCGAGGCCGGGCGTGACTCCCTTCTCCTTCAGCGCCGCCACGCGGGCGGTCAGATCGGACTTGATCGCGGCTGCGGTGGCCTTGCCATCGAGAATCTGGGCGGTCATGGCTCCATCCTCGCGGATGCCGGTGTCCCGGTTCCAGTCGGGTGTGCGGTCATGATCAATGATGTTGCACTTGCACAACACCTCGCGAATCGGACTGGACAACAACTCGCCCTTACTAAACGATGAGCGGCGCAGTATCGCGGTCCGGTTGGGGGGCAAACCGCTCAAATCATGACGTACCTCCGTCCCAATCCGCGTCGTCCCCGCAGGTCCAACGGAGGAATCGGCCATGAGTTTCGGCTCGCCCAACAACCCCTACGGTCAGCAGCCGCAGAACCCGCAGCAGGGTCAGCCCGGCTACGGCTACCCGACGCAGCAGCCCGGTTACCAGCAGGCCCCGCAGGGCGTGCCGCCGCAGCAGGGGTACGGCTACCCCCAGCAGCCCGGTTACCCGCAGCAGGGCGGTTACGGCTACCCGCAGCAGGGTTACGGCGCGACCCCGCCGTACGCGAACTGGGGCCAGCGCTTCCTCGGCACCCTCGTGGACGGCCTGGTCTTCCTGGTGCCGTACATCCTGGTGATCGTCGGCAAGGACACCCCGGCGCTGGCGGCCATCGGCGGTCTCGCCCTTCTCGGCCTGGCGATCTGGCAGCTGATCATGGAAGGCCGCACCGGCCAGACCGTCGGCAAGAAGGCGCTGGGCATCCGCCTGGTGAAGGAGGCCACCGGCCAGCCGATCGGCGTCGGCATGGCCTTCGTGCGCCGTATCGCCCACATCCTGGACAGCCTCGCCTGCTACCTGGGCTGGCTGTGGCCGGCGTGGGACTCCAAGCGCCAGACGTTCGCCGACAAGGTGTGCGGCACGATCGTGATCCGCAGCAACTGAGCGCCGACTGAGCAACCGGCCGACTCCGGCACGCGCCAAGGGCCGTGTCCCCCGCCCGGGGGACACGGCCCTGGTGTTGTCCGGTCCCACAACCCTCAGTGGAAGAAGTGCCGCGTCCCCGTGAAGTACATCGTCACGCCCGCCTTCTTCGCGGCCTCGACGACGAGTTCGTCACGGACCGAACCACCCGGCTGCGCCACGGCCTTGACGCCGGCCGCGGTGAGGATCTCCAGGCCGTCGGGGAAGGGGAAGAACGCGTCGGAGGCGGCGTAGGAGCCGCGCGCCCGCTCCTCCCCCGCCCGCTCGACGGCGAGCTTCGCGGAGTCGACGCGGTTGACCTGGCCCATGCCGACACCGACCGAGGCGCCGTCCTTGGCAAGGAGGATGGCGTTGGACTTCACGGCCCGGCAGGCCTTCCAGGCGAAGGCGAGTTCCCGCAGCTCCTCGGGGCTCAGCGCCTCGCCGGTGGCCAGGGTCCAGTGGGCCGGGTCGTCGCCGTCTGCCTGGAGCCGGTCGGTGACCTGGAGGAGGACACCGCCGTCGACGGGCTTGACCTCGACCTGGTTGGCGGGGGCGCCCGGCGCCTTCAGCACGCGGATGTTCTTCTTCTTGGCGAGGGCCTCCAGGGCCCCCTCCTCGTAGTCGGGCGCCACGATGACCTCGGTGAAGATCTCCGCGACCTGCTCGGCCATCTCCTTGCTGACCGGCCGGTTCACGGCGATGACCCCGCCGAACGCCGACAGCGGGTCGCAGGCGTGCGCCTTGCGGTGCGCCTCGGCGACGTCCGCACCGATCGCGATGCCGCAGGGGTTGGCGTGCTTGATGATCGCGACGCAGGGCTCGTCGTGGTCGTACGCGGCACGGCGCGCGGCGTCCGTGTCCGTGTAGTTGTTGTACGACATCTCCTTGCCGTGCAGTTGCTCGGCCTTCGCGAGGCCACCGCCACTGGCGTCGACGTAGAGGGCGGCGGGCTGGTGCGGGTTCTCGCCGTAGCGCAGGGTGTTCTCGCGCTCCCAGGTGGCACCGAGGAAGTCGGGGAAACTCGACTCGTCGACGGGCGCGTACTCGGAGGCGAACCAGGAGGCGACCGCCACGTCGTACGACGCGGTGTGCTGGAAGGCCTCGGCGGCGAGCCGCTTGCGGGTGGCGAGGTCGAAGCCGCCGTTCCGCACGGCCGCGAGGACGTCGGCGTACCGCTCCGGGCTGGTGACCACGGCGACCGAGGGGTGGTTCTTGGCGGCGGCGCGGACCATCGAGGGGCCGCCGATGTCGATCTGCTCGACGCACTCGTCGGGCGAGGCACCCGAGGCGACGGTCTCACGGAACGGGTAGAGGTTGACGACGACGAGGTCGAACGGCTCGACACCGAGCTCTCCGAGCTGCTGCCGGTGGCTCTCCAGGCGCAGGTCGGCGAGGATGCCGGCGTGGACCTTGGGGTGAAGGGTCTTGACCCGGCCGTCCAGGCACTCCGGGAAGCCGGTGAGCTCCTCGACCTTGGTCACGGGGACGCCGGCGGCGGCGATGCGGGAGGCGGTGGAACCGGTGGAGACGAGTGCGACACCTGCCTCGTGCAGTCCGCGGGCGAGCTCCTCGAGCCCGGTCTTGTCATAGACGCTGACGAGCGCGCGCCGGATGGGCCGCTTGTTGCTCTCGGCGGTGGCGGTCACTGGATAACTACCTTTCGTCCCTCAATGCGGTGGCCGTTGCGAGCGATCCGCCCCACGACCTCGACGAGCAGGCTTCGCTCGACTTCCTTGATGCGCTCGTGCAGAGCGCTCTCGTCGTCCTCGTCCCGGACCTCCACCACGCCCTGAGCGATGATCGGCCCGGTGTCGACGCCGTCGTCGACGAAGTGGACGGTGCAGCCGGTGACCTTGGCGCCGTACGCGAGCGCGTCCCGTACGCCGTGGGCCCCGGGGAAACTGGGCAGCAGGGCGGGGTGCGTGTTCACGGTCCGCCCGCCGAACCGCGCCAGGAACTCCTTCCCGACGATCTTCATGAACCCGGCGGAGACGACGAGGTCGGGCGCGTGGGCGGCCACGGCGTCGGCCAGCGCCCGGTCCCACTCCTCCCGGGTCCCGAAGTCCTTCACCCTGGTCACGAACGTCGGGATCCCGGCCCGCTCGGCACGCGCGAGCCCCTCGATGCCGGCGCGGTCGGCGCCCACGGCGACGACCTCGGCGCCGTAGGCCTCGACACCGGTCTCGGCGATCGCGTCGAGGAGCGCCTGGAGGTTGGTGCCGGATCCGGAGACCAGCACGACGAGGCGCTTGGCCACGGGCTTGGCGGCCACGGTGGGGCCCTTTCTCGGGGGAGCGTCGGTACGGCGGCCGGACTCGCACACGCTTTGTACATTCGTACGAGTGCTTCGCGCCCCCGGATACGGGGAAGTCTACGAAGCGGCCGACCGTCAGCAACGATACCGGCACACCGGACGGCCCCCACGGGACGGGGGCGTGGCCGGAAGGTAGCGTCTGGGAGGTACCGAGACGGGAACGCGTTCGGGATACGACGCGTTCACGAAGTAACCAGTCGTTTCGTCCGCTGTGTCGATCAGCCGTAGCCATCAGCTGTATCCATGCAGTCGTATCCGCAAGCCAGCCAGTCGTATCCATCCGCTCTGTTCATCTTGATCTAGGGGAAGACGCTCACTTGATGCCGGACCGCAGCCTGGGACTTCGTATGCTCCCCCCGCAGTCGGTGCAGGGAGGGCCGCGTTTCGTCGTGCTGTTGCGGGAGCGGCCGACCTCGCCGCCGGAGGCACCCTCGGACCGGCCGAAGGGCGACCAGCAGGACGACAACCCCTTCGCCCCGCCGCCGGAGGGCGCACCGGACAAGCCGTGGCAGCCGCGCCGCCCGGCCGGTGACGGCGACCAGGAATCGCCCTGGGGCAGCCAGTGGAGCGACCGTCAGCCCGGTCGGCAGTCCGGCGGCTTCGGCCAGCGTCCCGACGAGAGCGGCCCGGGCGGCGGCGGCCAGGGCGGCCCCGGCGGCCCGGGCATGCGCTTCGACCCGACGGACCCGGCCCAGCGGCGGGCGCGGTACGCCCTGCTGAGCGGCATGTGGGGCTTCCTCTTCGCTCTCTTCGGCTGGCCTTACCTGGCACTGCTGCTGGGCGTGCTGGGCATCTACTGGGGTGTCAGCGCGCTCCGGGCCAAGCCGCGCAGCCCCGAGGAGGCCGCGGCCCACGCCAACGCCACCGCCACCGCCACGACCGCCGGCCGACCGCAGACGACGGCGGCCATCAGCGGCCTGGTCACGGCGTCACTGGCCCTGGCCCTGGTGGCGGCGACCTTCACGGCCCAGATGGTCTACCGCGACTACTACACCTGCGTCAGCGACGCCCTCACCAACGAGGCCAAGCAGTCCTGCGACCACCTGCTCCCCAAGGAACTCCGCACCATCCTGGGCACCACGAACAGCTGAGGGGCCGTGCGAGGGCAGCCAGGAGCGCTTCGGACTCACTGACGGCCGATCAGGAACCGTCGGAACTGTCCGCCGACCGGGTCCCGTCCGGGCTGTGCGACGGTCGGGGGCCGTCCGGGCTGTGCGACGGTCGGGGGCCGCTGTAGTCGTCTGGCGGTCTGGGTCCGCTGGGGCTGTCCGGGGGTCGGGTTCCGCTGGAGCCGTCCGAGAGTCGGGGTCCGCTGGGGCCGTCCGAGAGTCGGGGGCCGTTGGGCCCCTCCGACAGTCGGGGGTCGCTAGGGCCGTCCGAGAGTCGGGGGTCGCTGGGGCCGTCCGGGGGTTCGGATGCCTTTCGTAGTGGCGCCCAGGGGGTCTTGCGTGCCGTTTCGTCCTGCCAGGGGTCGGGCGGTGGCGGGGTGGCCGGCACCCTTTCGTACGGCTCGGCGGGCAGCGCCTCGTACGGCTCGAAGGTGTCGCCGTCGCCCTGGTCGGGCAGGAGGACGGCCACCGGGGCCTGGGCCGGGGCCGGGTTCTCCCTCTCCGTCGGCGGCTCCTCCCCCGGCTTCTGCTTGCCGAAGCCCAGCCAGGCCGCGAGCGAGGCCGGGCCCAGCCCCCGACAGGCCCGCAGGGCCAGGGCCGCCGGGACGCCCGCCCCGAGGAGCCAGGCGCAGGTCGCCGCGCCCGTCTGCCACCAGACCGGGCCGAAACGGGTGAGCGCGGCGACACCCAGGGGGCCGCCCGCCAACTCGGCCAGGGCCGCGAGCAGCAGCGCGCACAGCAGCGCCGCCAGGGTCATCACCCCGGCCGTACGCCCGGCCGGCCAGCGCCGTCTGACCGCCCTGCCCACCACGAACCACGCCATCGTCACCCCGGCCGCCATCGGCACCGCACCGGCCAGCCAGTTCAACGGCGTACCGGGTCCGTCCACCGGCACGGCCGCGAGCAGCGGAAAGGGCGGCAGCAGCGGGGCCGGGTCGGCGGCCAGCGGGTTCACGACATGACCGGCGCCGAGCGCGAAGCCGGGGCCGACGGCGTACGACGCCGACCACACCGCCGCGTTCGGGATCAGCGACACGCAGAGCAGCAGGACCGCGAACCGGCCCGTCCACCCCTCCGTCAGCTGCAGGAACGACGCCCGGGCCACGTCACCGTGCGCCACCAGCTCCACCGCGAGCAACAGCGTCCCGCCCCCGAAGAACACGGCCACCCCGGCCAGGGAGGCGCGGACGGCCGTACCCCACCGCACCCGGGTGTCCCGGCCGAGGAGCCGTCGCCGTACCGGCCCCGGGAGCACCACCGCCAGACGCAGCAGCGGCTCGCGCGGACGGCCGTACGCCGTCCACACCCCGGCGCCCGCCGCGCCCGCCGCGAGCAGCGGCAGACACACCGCCACCCACCCCCACTGGGGGCGCAGTTCACCACCGGACGCGTACAACGCGGCGCAGCCGCCGACGCCGAGGTAGCCGGCCACGACCCCGGTCCAGGCCGTCCGGGCCCGGACCGGCGGTGGTGCGTCGGCGCCGTCGCCGTCGTGTTCCGGGGCGTCCACCGCCTCCCGCGCCCCCCGGTACACCAGCAGCACCGGCAGCACGAGCAGCAGCAACGGCGTCACCCCGACCGGGGCCGGCACCCCGGACAGGGTGTCGGTGCGGACCAGTTCGACCCCATGGGCGAGGAACCACAGCGCCGCCGCGAGATGCAGCGCGCCGCCCGGTCCGCTGTCGGGATACGGCGAACTGACCCACAGCGCCATCACCAGCACGGAGACGCAGGCGAGTCCGAGCCCGGCCGCGATCGCGCCGCCCAGGAGGCTCGCGGCCAGCCCGGGGGAACGGTCGCACAACCGGGTGAGCAGGAGCGACAGAAGCGGCGGGCGCGACGGGCGCGACGGGCGCGGCGGAGGTGCCGTCGGCGGTCGGTGGGCGGGCATCCGAATCACGACGGCCATGCTCCCAACGACACGCGCTTTCCCGTCGTAACAGGCGAACCACCGAAGTGTCGCCCAATATATGTTTATGTGTTTTTTCGAAGGAAGGTGCGCCCGGTGACGCAGAGCCCTGTCCCCTCCGACGAGGCCGTACCGTCCACTGCCCTGACGCCCACTCAGGCCTTCGACGCGCTGTACGCGTTCTGCGCCCCGGCCCTGGTACGGCAGACCTATCTGCTCACCGGGCGCCGGGAGCTGGCGCGCGAAGCCGTCGAGCGGGCCTTCCAACTCGCCTGGCAGAACTGGCCGCAGGTGGCCCGCGACCGGGACCCGGCCGGCTGGGTGCGGGCGGTGGCGCACGAGTGCGCGCTCTCCCCCTGGCACCGGTTCCGACTGCGCTACCGCCAGCCCGAAGCGCCGCCGGCCGACGCGGCCGACCGCGCCGTCCTGGAGGCACTCCTCCAACTCCCGCCGTCGTACCGCCGCACGCTCCTGCTCTACGACGGTGTCGGCCTGGACCTGCCGGAGACGGCGGCGGAGACGGAGGCGAGCACTCCGGCGGCGGCGCGGCGGCTGACCCACGCGCGGCGGGCGGTCGCCGCGCGGGTTCCCGAGCTGGCGGATCCCGCCGCGTTGCACCGGCGGCTGACCGAACTGGCCTCGACGGAACGTCTGCGGGCGGCCCGGCCGACCGCGGTGCGGACCTGCTCCGAGCGACGGACACGTTTCTGGACCCGGTCCGCGCTGGCCTTCACGGCGACGATCATCGCGGCGACGACGCTGACGCTGCGGACGGCGCCGACACACTACGAGGCACCGATCGGTCCGGCACAGGCGATCAGCGGGATCCCGGCGGAGGTGGGGCTGGGACCGCTGTCGGCAGGTGAGCGGGCGCTCCGGCTGAAACTGCAGAGGGACGCGGACAACGGCCCGGAGAGACTGGCACCGCTGGCGGGGTGAGTGCGTCGGCTGCGGGCAGTCGTGCCTCCCACAGTGCCTCAAGGGCCTGGGAGGTGCCCCCAGGGCGGCACGGGTGGGCGATGGGGGTGTCCCCCCGCTCGAACGAAGCCGAGAGTGGGGGAGGCACCCGGCAAGCGCCGGTGAGCGAAACGCCGGTAGGCCCGTCCCCGGGGTGGGGACGGGCCTACCGGCGTTCAGTCAACCGGCGTCGAGAACGACGCTCAGCCGGCCAGCAGCTCGCGCGCCAGCTTCGCCGTCTCGGTCGGGGTCTTGCCGACCTTGACGCCCGCGGCCTCCAGGGCCTCCTTCTTCGCCTGGGCGGTGCCCGACGAACCGGAGACGATGGCGCCGGCGTGACCCATGGTCTTGCCCTCCGGCGCGGTGAAGCCCGCGACGTAACCGACGACCGGCTTGGTCACGTTCTCCTTGATGAACGCGGCCGCACGCTCCTCGGCGTCGCCACCGATCTCACCGATCATCACGATCAGGTCGGTGTCGGGGTCGTCCTGGAACGCGGCGAGCGCGTCGATGTGCGTGGTGCCGATGATCGGGTCGCCACCGATGCCGACGGCGGTCGAGAAGCCGATGTCACGGAGCTCGTACATCATCTGGTACGTCAGCGTGCCGGACTTCGAGACCAGGCCGATACGGCCCGGCTTGGTGATGTCGCCCGGGATGATGCCGACGTTCGACTGGCCCGGGGTGATGATGCCGGGGCAGTTCGGGCCGATGATCCGGGTCTTGTTGCCCTTCTTGCCGGCGTACGCCCAGAAGGCCGCCGAGTCGTGCACGGCGATGCCCTCGGTGATCACGACGGCCAGCGGGATCTCGGCGTCGATGGCCTCGTCGACCGCGGCCTTGGTGAACTTCTCCGGCACGAAGATGACGGAGACGTTGGCGCCGGTGGCCTCGATGGCCTCCTTGACGGTACCGAAGACCGGTACCTCGGTGCCGTCGAAGTCGACCTTCTGACCGGCCTTGCGCGGGTTGACGCCGCCCACGACGTTGGTGCCGTCGCCCAGCATGAGCTTGGTGTGCTTCATGCCCGTGGCGCCGGTCATGCCCTGGACGATGACCTTGCTGTCCTTGTTGAGCCAGATAGCCATGGTGTGTTCTGTCCTCGTCCTGAGTGCTTACTTGGCGGCGTGGGCCAGCTCGGCGGCCTTGTCGGCCGCGCCGTCCATGGTGTCGACGCGCTGCACCAGCGGGTGGTTGGCGTCGGTGAGGATCTTGCGACCCAGTTCGGCGTTGTTGCCGTCGAGACGGACGACCAGCGGCTTGGAGACGTTCTCGCCGCGGTCCTCCAGGAGCTTCAGGGCCTGCACGATGCCGTTGGCGACCTCGTCGCAGGCGGTGATGCCACCGAAGACGTTCACGAACACGGAGCGGACGTCCGGGTCGCCGAGGATGATCTCCAGGCCGTTCGCCATCACCTGGGCGGAGGCGCCGCCACCGATGTCGAGGAAGTTGGCGGGCTTGACGCCGCCGTGCTTCTCACCGGCGTACGCGACGACGTCCAGGGTGCTCATGACGAGACCCGCGCCGTTGCCGATGATGCCGACCTCGCCGTCGAGCTTGACGTAGTTGAGGTTCTTCTCCTTGGCGGCGGCCTCGAGCGGGTTGGCCGCGGCCTTGTCGTGCAGCTCGTCCCAGTCGTGCCGGAACTCGGCGTTGTCGTCGAGCGACACCTTGCCGTCCAGGGCGAGGACCTCACCGGAGACGACCTTCGCGAGCGGGTTGACCTCGACGAGGAGGGCGTCCGACTTGATGAAGGTGTCCCACAGCTTGACCAGGATGTCGGCGACCTGGTCGGCGACGTCGGCCGGGAACTTCGCCGCGGCGACGATCTCCTTGGCCTTGGCCAGGTCCACACCGTCGATCGCGTTGATCGGGGTCTGGGCGACAGCCTCCGGACGGGTGGCCGCCACCTCCTCGATCTCCATGCCGCCCTCGACGGAGGCGATGGAGAGGAAGGTGCGGTTCGCACGGTCGAGGAGGAAGGAGACGTAGTACTCCTCGACGATCTCCGGGGCGGTCTCGGCGATCATCACCTTGTGGACCGTGTGGCCCTTGATGTCCATGCCGAGGATGTCCGTCGCACGGGCGACGGCCTCGTCCGCGGAGGCGGCCAGCTTGACGCCACCGGCCTTGCCACGACCACCGACCTTCACCTGCGCCTTGACGACGGACTTGCCGCCCAGACGCTCGGTGATCTCGCGCGCCGCCTCAGGCGTGTCGATGACTTCACCGGCCAGCACCGGTACATCGTGCTTGGCGAAGAGGTCCCTCGCCTGGTACTCGAACAGGTCCACGCGCTTCCGTCCCTATCAGTGATCTCGCGGTTCGTTGGATGCGTGGGCGTGCCGCGAAGGGCAACGTGACGTCCGCAATGTGTCACAAGGGGGGCGCACACGGTGTCCGAGCGCGCGGCATGTCCGTCTCGCAGATTATCGCCGCTCGCTGGGGGTCTCTAAATCGGGAGTCACACCTGAGCGGTGATACCTGTCACATGATGCCGGGTATCCGGGGTTCTGGTGGCACGGCGTGCCGTTCTGCGAACGATGTGCGAGGCCTCACCGGGCTGGGGTTGGCCCGGTGAGGCCTCCGCCCCGGGGGCCGCGAGCCTCCGGGGCGGGCCGGCCTGTCCCCGCCCCACCGGGGACAGGCCGGCCCGGACCGCGGGGTCCCGGCGGGGGCGAACCGACGGTGTTCGGCCGCCCGCACCGAGCCACCCCGCGGAGTCAGGGAGTCAGACGGAGGAGACAGAGGGAGTAGTCAGTCAGACGGAGTAGGTCCTGGCCTGTGGACCGAGGACGTACTCCGGGGTCATGGGGGCGGTGCCGGCGGCGCCGATCATGGTCGCCGCTCGACTCTGCAGGGCCTGGGCGTGTGCCCTGGCGATGGCCTGAGCCTTGGCCGTGGCCTGCGCGGCCCGTGCCGCCCGGGCCCCCTGGATGGCCTGCGCGGCGCGGATCCCGGCCACCCGGCCCGTCCCCTCCGCGCCGAACCGCCGGCGTGTGACGTCGTGGGCGGCTATGACGAGGGAGCTGCTGATGTTCTTGTCCATGCGTGTGTCAGTCCTTCGGGGCTCCGGTGCGTGCGTCACGCATCCGCGAAGCCGGGAGTGCCTCCGGTGGGCCGGAAGCGCGGCTGGGTAGTTCGCCGACCGGAACGCTCGCAGGGGAGTCCACGAGGATCCGAGGGGGATCCCAGGGGGATCCGAGGGAGATCCCAGGGGTTCCGGACGGACGGGCAGACCTGTTCCGCCCCCGCGCGACAGGTCGGTGGCGGGGAGTGAGGAAAACGGTCGGCTGTCCTAGCCGGGGAAGACGGGGATGTCCCGGTACCTGTCCCGGGTCCCGGCCGCGTCGACACGCGCGGCGGCACCGGGCACGAGCCGCAGCGGCGCCCGGTCGTCGAAGGTCACGGCGTAGGCGTCGCCGTGCCGGGAGGAACCGCCGTCGACCACCGACTTGCCCAGCGCCCCGTCCGGGTCTCCGGTGGGCGCGGGGTGGCTCGGGAAGTCGAAGGCGTGGGCGGCACGGCGGCCGCCGGTGTGCGTGGGCGCGGCCGTCCGGGAGACGGGGGCGAGGGTGCCGGTGGTGCCCTGCGGCCCGTACGACGACCCGACGGTCACCGCCGGCTTCTTCGTACGGGGCGTCTGCTGCCGACCGCCGTCCGTCACCGCGGGCCGCGGCCCGGTGGTGCCGGGCGCCGAGGTGACCGGCGGCACCGGGCCGGACTCACCGGGCGGTTCCGACACCGGCGGGGTGGTGGACGTACCCGGCAGCGCCGGAAGCGTGGGGAGCGTGGGGAGCGAGGGCAACCGCACGGGCAGCGTGGCCAGCTCCGCCGGCAACTCCGACACCTGCTGCACCACGTCACCGAGCCCCTGACTCACGGCCACAGTGACGGCCACGGTCACCGAGCGAACCGTTTCCCCCACCACCGGCACGACCGTGACGACGGACGCGGTGGGCAGGGCGGGGGCGGAGAGCAGGGCGGGGGCAGTGGGCAGGACGGGGGCAGTGGGCCGCGTGAGGGCAGTGGGCCGCGCGGGGGCGGAGGGTGCCGTGCGGGCCGCTGGTGCGGTGGGGGCCGTTGGGGCCACAGGTGCGGTGGATGTCGCGGGGGCCGAGGAGAGCGTGGAGCGCATGGGGGCCGTGAAGCGCGTGAGGGCCGACTGGGTGACGGGCTTGCGGGGCACGGCTTCGCGGGCCGTGGCCTCGCGGACCGTTACGCGGACCGTCGCCTCACGAGGGGCTGTCAGGCGGGGCGATGTCGCGCGGGGGGCTGTCAGGCGAGCCGTCGCCTCGCGGACCGTTGCCTCGCGAGGGGCTGTCAGGCGGGCCGTCGCCGCGCGGGCCGTCGCCTCACAAGGCGCTGCCAGGCCGGGCGATGTCACGCGGGGCGTCGCCCGCTCCCCCTCCCGCACCGTCTCGGTGCGCGGAAGAACCTTCTCCACGCCCAGCCGACCCATCACGGCCGTCAACGACGGCGTCGACGGCACCGATGGCGTCCCCTCGGCCGCCTGGGCCCGCCCTCCGCAGAGGAGGCCGAGCGCGAGCAGTCCGCCGGCCAGCAGCGCCAGTTGCAGCGCACGTCGCCCCGCCGCGGTGCGCGACACACGCGCGGCGGAACCGGGCACGACGGCTGGCGAGGTCAAGACGGGGAGGATCCTCCCGTGCGGCGGGACGAGGACGCGGAGCTGGGATGCGGCGCGAGGGCCCGGAGAAACGCGGACCGCGACGCGGGCGTCGATCCTCGCACGCCCGGCCCTCCCTTGCGCAAGCCCCCTCTTACCGACGGGTAATCATGACCGGTTCACAAGACCTCTTTGACTTGATGCGGTCTCCTTCACAAGGTGTCCGGTACCGGGAGGGGCCGCTTCTCGATCGCCGCCGCCATCACCTCCGGGAAGAGATCGGGTGTGCAGGCGAACGCCGGTGCCCCCAGCGCGGCGAGCGCGGCCGCGTGCTCTCGGTCGTAGGCCGGCGCCCCCTCGTCCGACAGTGCGAGCAGCGCCACGAACTGCACCCCCGACGCCTTCATCGCCGCGACCCGCTTCAGCATCTCGTTCCGTATCCCGCCCTCGTAGAGGTCGCTGATGAGCACGACGACGGTCTCGGTCGGCCGGGTGATCTGCGACTGGCAGTACGCGAGCGCCCGGTTGATGTCCGTACCGCCGCCGAGCTGGGTGCCGAACAGGACGTCCACCGGGTCGTCGAGCTGGTCGGTGAGGTCGACCACCGCCGTGTCGAAGACGACGAGCCGGGTCTCGATGGACCGCATGGACGCCAGCACCGCCCCGAACACCGAGGCGTACACCACCGAGGCGGCCATCGATCCGGACTGGTCGATGCAGAGCACCACTTCCTTCTTCACCGACCGTGACGCCCGCCCGTACCCGATGAGCCGCTCCGGCACGATCGTCCGGTACTCGGGCAGGTAGTGCTTGAGGTTGGCCGCGATCGTGCGGTTCCAGTCGATGTCGTGGTGGCGAGGCCGGCTGATCCGGGCGCTGCGGTCGAGGGCGCCGGTGAGGGTGGCCCGGGTACGGGTGGCCAGCCGCTTCTCCAGGTCCTCGACGACCTTGCGTACGACCGCCCGTGCCGTCTCCTTCGTCGTCTCCGGCATCGCCTTGTTGAGCGAGAGCAGTGTGCCGACCAGGTGCACATCGGCCTCCACCGCCTCCAGCATCTCCGGCTCCAGCAGCAGCGCGGCCAGCCCCAGCCGGTCGATGGCGTCACGCTGCATGACCTGGACTACGGAGGACGGGAAGTACCTCCGGATGTCCCCGAGCCAGCGCGCCACCGACGGCGCCGACGCCCCCAGCCCCGCCGAACGCTCCCGCCCCGACCTCGGTCCGTCCCTCTTCCCGTAGAGCGCGGCCAGCGTCCCGTCCATCGCCGCGTCCCGCCCGGACAGCGTGCATCCGGTCCCGTCGGCGGCCTCACCCCCGAGCACCAGCCGCCAGCGCCGCAGCCGTTCCTGCGCCTCCTGCATCTCCGGCGTCTCCGGCGCTTTCTGTACCGAGACGTCGAAGCCGGTGCCGCCGTCCGTCAGACCCGCTGTCATCTCCCCGCCCCCACAAGGTCGTCGTCGTCAACCGCCGCCGCGTCGTCCAGGCCGAGCAGCAGCCGCAGCACCGGCAGTACGGCGTCCGCGCGCTCGGCATCCGCCTCGGCGCCGAAACCCGGTGTCCCACCGATCTGCCCGGCCCCTTGCGGCCGCTCCCCCGGGCCGCGGCGCACCAGCTCGCCGAGCGTTCTGCGCACCCCGGGCTCATAGGCAGAGAACGTCCGCCGCAGCAGCGGCAGTACGTCCGTGAACGCCTCCGGCGCCACCCCGGTCAGCCACGCGTCGACCAGGCCGAGCAGCCGCTCGTCGTGCACGAGCAGCATCCCGCCACCGCCGCTCCCCCCGACGAACCCCTCGATCCAGGCCGCCGCGTCGGCCGGCGGGGTCCCCGGCGAGAGCACCAGCCCCATCAGCCGGGCCGCCTCCGCCGCCCCCAGCTCCCCTTCGTCCAGCAGAATCCGCACAGCCCGCCCCCGCAGTACCCCGGGCACGGTGTCCCGCCCGGAGAGCACACGCAGCACCGCCCGCCAGCGACCACGAAGGTCACGGCGGCCTGGGCCTGAGCCGGGGCCGGAGCCAGGGCCGGAGCCGGAGCCAGTGCCTGAGCCGGAGCCAGTGCCTGAGCCGGGGCCGGTCTCCGCATCTCCCGCCGTCGCGGTCCCCGTTCCCGTCGCGGTCCCCGTTCCCGTCGCGGCGCCCGTCACCCTCACAGTCCCGGCACCCGCCACCGTCATGGTGTCCGCGCCCGTCATCGACACGGTCTCCGCGCCCGTCGCAGTCTCACTCAGCAACCCCACCGCCGTGTGCACCGCGTCCACATGCCCCCGCATCTCCTCCGCCGCGTCCGCGTCGAGGGCGGCGCAGGCCGGTGGGAGTCCGACGAAGACCCGCTCGGCGAGGCCCTCGGCCACCTCGGCGAGCGCCCGGGTGTCGGTACCCCGTACATCGCCGTAGCGCAGGGAACGGACCAGGGCCGGGAGGGCCTGGGCGAGTTGGCCGACGTCCGTGTCCAGCGCGGCCCGGTCGGCGAGCGCCCGCATCACCACCGGCAGCGCGTCCGGCAGGCCGGCGAGCAGGCAGTGCTCGGCGAGCGCGGTGACGTCGGCGAGGGCGGTCGCCTGCACCGCGTCGGACTCGGCCCTGGCCGTCGCCGCGCCCTCGACGGTCGTCCCCCACACCCCGGCCTCGGCCACCCGCACCGACAGCTCCGGCTCCCAGCGCAGCCGCCAGGTCTCCCGGAACGTGCCCGTGCTCCCCCTCGACTGCGCCTGCTCGCCCCACCCGATGCCCAGCAGCCGCAGCCGGTGCAGCAGCCGGCTGCGCCCGGCATCGGTCTCCTTGCGCAGGTCGAGTTCCAACTCCCGCTCCAGCGCCTCCGGCCGGAGTCTGAGCCGACGCTGCTCCCGGACCAGGTCGCGCTGCAACGGCACCGCGGGCGCCGCCTCCGGCACCTCCCCGAGCACGTCCCCGACCACCAGCCGGTCGTGCACCAGCGCCAGCGGAACGTCCGAGCCCTCGCAGAGCACCGCCCGCACCGCGTCGTTCGTCTCGCCCAGGCCGGGCAGCGGGCGGCCGCGCATCACGGCAAGGGTCTCGGCCAGCCGTACCGCCTCGATGACATGGGCCGAGGAGACGATCCGGTCCTCCTCCCGCAGCAGTCCGGCCACTTTGGTGAGCCACCGCTCCACCGGCCGGTCCGGGGCCCGGAACAGGTGTCCGTACCAGCCCGGTGAGTCGATACCCGCGCCGTATCCGCTCGCCCGTGCCAGCCGGCGGTTGGTCCATGGCACCCAGGTCATGTCCGTCCTGACCTTGGGCAGCCCCTTCAGCAGCTCCTTGTCGGCCGCGACGGTGCTCCGCGCGCGCAGCGCCGGTACATGCCACGCCCCGCACACCACCGCGACGTCCTCGCCGAACTCCCGTTGCGCCGCGCGCAGTTGGAGCCGCATATACGCCTCGCGCACCGGGTCCCGGTCGCGCCCGCCAACCCCGTACGTCTCCCGCAGCGCCTCCATCGCCTCCGCCACCGCGGCGAACGGCGCGAGTACGTCCCACTCCCGCTCCCCGGTGCCGCCCCGGTGCTCGACGACGTCCTCCCACCAGCGCTCGGGGTCGTCGTAACCGGCGGCCTCGGCGAGAGCGGCGAGGGGGTCGACCCGCATCCGCAGCTCGGCGTCGGATGCAGTGGCCTCCGCGTCGGATGCACCATCCCCGGCGCCGGATGCACCGGCCTCCGCGTCGGGTTCACCGGCCCCGGTGCCGGAGCCGCCAGCCCCGGTGCCGGAGCCGCCGCCCTCGCCGCCCTCGGTGCCGAAGTCGCCGGCCTCGCCGCCCTCGGTGCCGAAGTCGCCGGCCTCGCCGCCCTCGGTACCGGAGTCGCTTGACTCGGTGGCGGGCGGCGTGACCGCTTCCCCCTCGCCCCTCGCCCACGCCAGCGTGTGTGTGGCCGGCAGGTCGATGAAGCGGGCCGGGACCTCGTGTTCCAAGGCCCATTGGAGGGCCACCCACTCGGGGCTGAAGTCGGCCAGCGGCCAGAAGGCCGAGCGGCCGGGCTCGTCCACGGCGTGGGCGAGGAGAGCGACCGGGGGCCGCATCTGCGGGTCGGCGGCCAGCGGGATCAGCGCATCGGCCTCGGGCGGTCCCTCGATCAGCACGGCCTTCGGCCGGGCGGCCTCCAGAGCGGCCCGCACCGCCCGCGCGGAGCCGGGTCCGTGGTGCCGTACCCCCAGGAGCAGCGGCCCGGTCCGCTGCCGCGCGGAGTCGCTCATGCGCTCGCCTCCCGGCAGGCGCGGTAGAAGTCCTTCCAGCCGTCCCGCTCGCGGACGACCGTCTCCAGGTACTCCTGCCAGATGACCCGGTCGGCGGCCGGGTCGCGAACGACCGCGCCGAGGATGCCCGCCGCGACATCGCCGGCCCGCAGCACGCCGTCCCCGAAGTGGGCGGCCAGGGCGAGGCCGCTCGTGACGACGGAGATCGCCTCGGCCGTGGAGAGGGTGCCGCTCGGCGACTTCAGCTTGGTGCGGCCGTCGGTGGTGATGCCGTCGCGCAGCTCACGGAAGACGGTGACGACCCGGCGGATCTCCTCGATGCCGTCGGGCACGGCCGGCAGGTCGAGGGAGCGGCCCATCTGGTCGACGCGGCGCGCGACGATGTCGACCTCGGCGTCCGGGCTCTCCGGCAGCGGCAGTACGACGGTGTTGAAGCGGCGGCGCAGGGCGCTGGACAGGTCGTTGACGCCCCGGTCGCGGTCGTTGGCGGTGGCGATCAGGTTGAAGCCGCGGACGGCCTGCACCTCCTGTCCCAGCTCCGGGATCGGGAGGGTCTTCTCGGACAGGATCGTGATCAGGGTGTCCTGCACGTCGGCCGGGATCCGGGTCAGCTCCTCGACTCTCGCCGTCATCCCCTCCGCCATGGCCCGCATGACCGGGCTCGGCACCAATGCGTGCCGGCTCGGGCCGTTGGCCAGCAGCTGGGCGTAGTTCCAGCCGTAGCGGATCGCCTCCTCCGGAGTGCCGGCCGTGCCCTGCACCAGCAGGGTCGAGTCACCGCTGACGGCGGCGGCCAGGTGCTCGGAGACCCAGGTCTTGGCGGTGCCGGGCACGCCGAGCAGGAGCAGGGCGCGGTCGGTGGCGAGGGTGGTGACGGCGACCTCGACGATACGGCGCGGGCCGACGTACTTCGGTGTGATCACCGTGCCGTCCGGCAGGGTGCCGCCGAGGAGATAGGTGGCCACCGCCCAGGGCGACATCTTCCAGCGGGCCGGCCGCGGCCGGTCGTCCTGTGCGGCCAGCACGGCGAGTTCGGCGGCGAAGGCGTGCTCGGCGTGCGGCCGCAGGGCGTCGGGTGCGGTGGCGGCGCCCCCGGTCACGCCCCCGCCCCCGGTCGCGGAGTCGTTCTGGCTCGGTACGGCGGTCGTCGGATCGGTCGGTTCCACGGACACAGTCATGGCTGAGGCCCCCTCCAGCTCGGCCGGTTCGGATCTGGTGTCCACCGTGCACCACGCCACTGACAATCGCTCTGACCTGCACGAATACGCTCGCAGGGTCGATTGTCAGTGGTGGGATCTACCTTCGAGGACATGACTCAGCAGGGGGTGCGCTGGAGCGCGGACCAGGTGCTGGCACTGGCTCCTGACGCCGCGTCACGCAAGGCGGGAAGCAAACTCGGAGCGGCGGGGCCGTGGTCCGAGGCGGGGAGTTGCGAGGAGGGGACGGTATGGGGACTGTGCAAGGGCAGCGGCAGCAAGCCGTACCAGACGATCGTGGACATCGCGGACCCGGCCGGGCTCGCGTACAAGTGCAGTTGTCCCAGCCGGAAGTTCCCCTGCAAACACGCCCTCGGGCTGCTCCTGCTGTGGGCCGCCGAGGACGACACGGTGCCTACGGTGGCACAGCCGCCGGACTGGGCCGAGCAGTGGATCGCGGGCCGGCGCAAGCGCGCGGAGGACAAACGGCCGGCGGGCGACGGGAGTTCCCCGGCCGCGGCTGATCCCGAGGCGGCCCGGCGGCGGGCGGAGCGGCGGGCCGAGCGGGTCACGGCGGGCGCCACGGAACTGGAGCAGCGCCTGACCGACCTGCTGCGCGGCGGCCTGGCCTCGGCCGAACAGACGGGGTACGGGCTGTGGGAGGAGACGGCGGCCCGCATGGTCGACGCCCAGGCGCCCGGGCTGGCCGGGCGGGTGCGGGAGTTGGGTGCGATACCGGGCTCCGGGCCCGGCTGGCCGGTGCGGCTGCTGGAGGAGTGCGCGCTGCTGCACCTTCTCGACCAGGGCTGGCTGCGCCGCGATCGGCTTCCGGAGGGTCTGGCCGCCACAATCCGTTCCCGCGTCGGCCTGCCCGCCTCGGCGGACGGCCCGCCGGTGCGCGACCGCTGGCTGGTCCTCGCCCAGTACGACACGGCGGACGCGAAGCTGACGACCCGCCGGATCTGGCTGCACGGCGCCGACTCGGGCCGCACGGCACTGCTCCTCTCCTACGGCGCGGCCGGCCGCGCCCCGGAGCTGGCGCTGCCGGTCGGTCTCGCCCTGGACGCGGAGCTGTCCGCCTACCCTGGCTCGGGCGGGCACCGGGCGGCCCTGGGCGAGCGGTTCGCCGCGCCCGCACCCCTCTCGATGCGGCCGCCCGGCATGACGACGACCCGGGCGGCGGCCCGGTACGGGGAGGCGCTGCGGGAGGACCCCTGGCTGGAGTCGGTGCCGGTGACGCTGGGCCGGGTGGTACCCGTCCCGGACGGCGACTCCTGGCAACTGGCCGACGCGGACGGGGAGCTGGCGCTTCCGCTCTCCCCCGCCGCCCGCTCCCGGCCCGGCCTGTGGCGACTGGTCGCGCTCTCCGGCGGGACTCCGGTCACGGTCTTCGGCGAGTGCGGCCACCGGGGCTTCACACCGCTGACGGCCTGGCCGGAACACGAGGGCGAGGCGGTGCCGCTGTGCTGACCCGACCACACGGAATCCGCCCAACTCGCAGAACCCGCCCACGTCGCACATCCCGACGGCCTCACACAACCCCGCCAACCCGCGCAACCCGACGGCCGGTGACAACCCCACCAACCCACACGACCCAACGGCCTCAGGCGACCCGACCGCCTCACGCAACCCCGCCAACCCACACAACCCGACCGCCGCGTAGAAAGGAAACCCCGTGACCGCTTGGGAAGACCTCGTCACCACCGCTCTGCTGGGCACGGACCGGCGGCCGCCCGCGACCGGGGGGCCCGGGCGGGAGGCTCCGGTGGCCCTGCTGGACGAGGCGGCCGTGGCCACCGTACGGCGACGGGCCGGACTGCGGCCCGCGCGGGCCGCGCACCGCCCCGAACCGGCTCCCGAGGACCCGCGCCCCGCACTGCCGGCCGCGGCGGCGCGCAGGCTGGTGATGCTGCTCTCCGACCGCCCCGGCACCGGGACCGGCGGTCGCCGGGGTACCTCGCCCGACCTCATGGAGCTGCTGCCCCAGTGGCTCGCGGCGGCCAACGCACGCGGGTTCGCCGCGCCTCCGCAGACGCTGCCCGCGCTGCTGGACGCGGCGCGGGGCCGTACCGACCTGCGGCCCGCCGCGCTGGCCTTCGCCGGGTCGCGCGCCCTGTGGCTGGCCCGCCTCAACCAGGACTGGCGGTTCGCCCTGCGCGCGGCCCCGGGCGGCGGCGCGAGCCTGCCCGGCCCCGGGGACACGGAGGCGACAGGGCGGTTGTGGCAGGAGGGGTTGTTCGCGGAACGGGTCGCGCTGCTCGGGGCGCTGCGGGCCCGTGCCCCCGAGGCGGCGCGCGAACTGCTGGCCGGGACCTGGGCGACGGAGCGGGCGGAGGACCGGCTGATGTTCCTCGACTCGTTGCGCACGGGACTGGCCGCCGGGGACGAGCCGTTCCTGGAACTGGCGCTGTCGGACCGGAGCCGTAACGTGCGGACGACGGCGGCGGAGCTGCTGTCCGCACTGCCGGGCTCGGCGCTGGCGGGGCGGATGGCGGTGCGGGCCGGGGCGTGTGTGGCCGTCGACCACACGGGGGACGGCCCGGTGATCGCGGTGGAGGCGCCGCCGGAGTGCGATCCGGGTATGGAGCGGGACGGGGTGGTGGCCAAACCGCCGACCGGGCGCGGCGAACGGTCCTGGTGGCTGGGGCAGTTGGTGGAGGCGGCCCCGCTCACCACCTGGTCGCCGCGGCTCGGCGGCCGTACGCCCGCGGAGATCGTGGCGCTGCCGGTGGCGGACGGCTGGCAGGGCGAGCTGCACGCGGCCTGGTGCCGGGCCGCCGTACGGCAGGGGGAGGCCGCGTGGGCGAGAGCGCTGCTCGGGGTCCCGGCGGCACCGGAGGCGGGCGGTCCGGGCGCGGTGTCGCTGGCCGAGCGGGCCAAGCTGCTGGGCACGCTGGAGGGGGCGGAGCGGGCCGGGTGGGTGGCCGGATTCATCGCGGCGCACGGCCTGTCGGAGGCGTTCCAGTTGCTCGGCGTCTGCGCCGTACCGTGGTCGGCGCCGCTCGGCCGGGCCGTGGTGGACGCCCTCAACATCGCTCGGGACGCCGGGAGTTACCCCTGGAGTTTCAGCGGGGTGATGGGCCTGGCCGAGCGCTGTCTGGATCCCGCGGAGGCGGGCCGGCTGGACGCGTTGCTGGCGGTGCCGGACGAAGGGGAGGACGCGTCACCGGGTGCCGGCGGGTACTGGGCGGAGGCGTTCCAGCGGCTGGCGACGACGCTGCGGTTGCGGGCGGTGATGATGGAGGAACTGGGGCCGGCCGACAGCTGAGCGTCCGATGCCACGACGGCTCCCCGGCTCCCGGGGCCGCGCCTCCGAACCCCGGCGGCGTGAAGGGCCCCACGCCCGGGCGCGTGCCGGCCGTCCGGCCCAGTCGCCGGGGTCATGTCGGGCCGGGTCCGTCCGGACCGGTCCGCCCTGCCGCGCACGCGGCCTACGCCTCCGTGGGCTGCCGGACGTTCTCCCGGACCCACTCCACGATCGACGTCGTCGTCGCCCCCGGCGTGAAGATCGCGGCGACGCCCTTGTCCTTGAGGGGGGCGATGTCGTCCTCGGGGATGATGCCGCCGCCGAAGACGAGGATGTCCTCGGCGTCACGCTGCCTGAGGAGGTCGATGACCGCGGCGAACAGGGTGTTGTGGGCGCCGGAGAGGATGGAGAGGCCGATCGCGTCGGCGTCCTCCTGGATGGCTGTGTCGACGATTTGTTCCGGCGTCTGGTGGAGGCCGGTGTAGATGACCTCCATGCCCGCGTCGCGCAACGCCCGCGCGATGACCTTGGCCCCGCGGTCGTGGCCGTCGAGCCCCGGTTTGGCCACCACCACGCGGATCGGACCGGCTGCCACACCCATCACTGCCTCCATGACCATGAAACGAACACGCCAGAATGTGCGCGTACCGACAAGTACCGCACATATGACGCGTTCCGCCACCCGTCCCCAGTGAACGAACGTTATCTCCAGCATCCCGCAACCGGCAGTTTCGCGGAGGTTACCGAGGGGGAAATCACACACAGTGGGACACGTCAGGGAGCCGCAGCGTGGTCCGCGGGGGCAACAGTGGCACGCGACGCGGCCCGTCGTCGTACCCTCGCCACCTCCGCTCGGCCTCCCATGAGGGCACACGGGGGACAGAGCGGTCCTCCGCGCGCCGACAGGAGGTCGGCCGATGAAGGTCACCGGGATACTCGAGCCCTTTCTCCCGCTCTGCCGTCGCATCCTTCCCGGGGGACTCGCCGGCCTGTCGATGGCCCTTCTGAAATCGACCGCGCTGGAAGCCGCGATCCTGGCCGGGCATCTGCTCCTCTACCCGACCGGTCTCACCCCCGAGCGCCGCTCCCCCGCACAGCCCGCACCGCGGGACGGCACGGCACTGCTGCCGGTCCGGGCGGCCCCGCCGGTCGTCCTGCTGCACGGCTTCATCGACAACCGCTCGGTCTTCGTCCTGCTGCGCCGCGCCCTCGCCCAGCACGGCGGCCAGCGCGTCGAGTCGCTCAACTACTCCCCGCTGACCTGTGACATCCGCACGGCCGCCGGTCTGCTGGGCCGGCACATAGAGGAGATCTGCCAGCGCACCGGCAGCCACCGGGTCGACATCGTCGGGCACAGCCTCGGCGGCCTGATCGCCCGCTACTACGTCCAGCGGCTCGGCGGCGACCACCGCGTCCGCACCCTGGTGACGCTCGGCACCCCGCACTCCGGCACCCGGGTCGCACCGCTCGCGGACGCGCACCCGATCGTGCGGCAGATGCGCCCCGGCTCGGAGGTCATCGAGGAACTGACCCGGCCCGCGCCCGGCTGCCGTACCCGGTTCGTCAGCTTCTGGAGCGACCTCGACTCGCTGATGGAGCCGGTCGAGACGGCCCGGATCGACCACCCGGACCTCATGGCGACGAATGTGCAGGTGACCGGCATCGGCCACCTCGCCCTGCCCGTCCACCCGGCGGTCGCGGCCGGCATACGGCAGGCCCTCGACGAGGCGCACACGGAGGAGCGGATCGCGAGCGGCCTGACGGTGGCCTGAGGACGAACCGGACGAGCGGGGGCGAGCCGACCGAGTCGGGCGAGCCCAGCGAGTCGGGCGAGCCGGGTATTCGGGTCGGTTCGGACGGGCAACGACTGCCCGGCATCCCCGACTTGGCCCCCCGAAACCTCGAACACTCCTCGAACACAAGGCCAAACCCGCGCCCGTCGTCCCCCGAAACACGGCCGAATGCCCGTTTCCCGAAACCACGAAACCTGTTGAAGATTGTCGCGCCCGTATACCGCCGGGTACAGTCGCCGCACTGCTCTGGCAGCCCCTGTTGTCGAGGCGAAAGAGAAGTTGGTGAACGACCGTCACCCGTCGGGGACCATGACCTCCCCGGCCCCGGCTTCCGACGCCGACCAGGCGCACTACGCGCCGTACGGCACCCAGGAAGCCCAGTACGGCGACTTCACCACGTACGGCGACCACGCCGCTACCGGCACCTCGTTCCACAGCGACCCGCTCTTCGGCCATTTCCCCGGCGAGGGCCAGGCCACCGGCGCGTATGACGCCACGCAGTGGCAGACCACCGGCGACCAGACGCTGAACTACGACCCCTACGCGGCCCAGCACCACACCGCCTACGACTCCGGCGCCTACGACAGCACCGCCTGGACCGTCCCGCACCAGGCGACACAGGGAACGGTCGCCGACGGCAGCGGCCACTGGGACGCGAACGCCTGGCTCCAGCCCGACCAGTCGAACATGGCCGGCGCGACCCAGCAGTGGGAGTGGGGCACCCAGGCCTTCGACACCGGCGCGTACGACGCCACGCAGTGGAACTCCGACGGCACCCCGGCGCAGCCCACACAGCCGGAGCACGCGCACGAGTCACAGGCCGCCGACTCCTTCGACCAGTCGGCGACCCAGATGTTCGAGCAGCTCCCGTACGACGAGCTCCAGGAGTTCACGGAGGACTCCACGGATGCCGGGGAGTTGGCCGCGACCGGTGAGCTACCTGCAGTGACGCCACTGCTGGAGGACCAGGAAGAGGTCACTCCGGTCGCTCCGGCCTCGACACGCGCCGGAGGCCGCGCGGGGGCGCGTTCCCGCCGCCGTACGCCCCCCAAGCGCTCCGCGCTGCTGACGGTAGCCGTGCCCTCTGCCTGTGTGATGGGGGTCGCCGGAATCGCGGCCGCCTCCGTCGGTACCCTGACCGGCGGCGACGGCCAGGACACCACCGCCTCCGCCTCGGACGCGCAGTCGGTGAAACCGTCCGCCGCCAACAGCAAGCTGGACGCCCAGCTGCGGACGCTCTCGGCGGGCGCCGACGACTTCGCCGACCGGGCCAGCCGGACCCAGGAGCGCATCGACCTCAAGACCCAGCAGGAGACCGAGAAGAAGAAGGCGGCGGCGGAGGCGGCCCGCAAGGAGCGGCTGCGCCCCAAGTACGCCCTCCCGGTCACGCAGCGGGGGCTCAGCGCCTACTTCGGCCAGGCCGGGGTGAACTGGATGTCCGTCCACACCGGCATCGACTTCCCCGTCTCCTACGGGACGACGGTGATGGCCGCGACCGACGGCGTCGTCTCCACCAAGTGGAACAGCGCCTACGGCAACATGATGATCGTGACGGCGAAGGACGGCACGGAGACCTGGTACTGCCACCTCTCGTCGTACCGTGTCGCCTCGGGTACGACCGTGAAGGCCGGGGATCCGATCGCGTACTCCGGGAACTCCGGCAACTCGACCGGTCCGCATCTGCACTTCGAGGTCAGGCCGGCGGGGGGCTCCGCCATAGACCCGCTGCCGTGGCTGCGGAGCCACGGGCTCGACCCGACCTGATCCTGATCCTCGGCCCGACCTGGTCCCGGTCGGTGAGCCCCGCTCGTGGCAGCGGGGCTTTAGTCTTCTGTCTTCACAGCGGCGGCGCGGTTACAGCTTCTCCACCGGCGCGTACCGCAGCAGCAGCCGCTTCGGCTTGGTGTCGCCGAAGTCGATCGTCGCCTCCGCGTTGCCGCCCGTGCCCTTCACCCCGACGACCGTGCCGAGGCCGAACTGGTCGTGGGTGACCCGGTCGCCGACGGCCAGCGAGACCACCGGCTTCTCCGAGGACCGTCGGGTGGCGAAGCCGGACGCACCGGACGCCGAGGAGCGCGAGCGGGTCGAGGACAGCGAGGCCGCCACGCCCGACGCGGGCCCGGAGGACACCGGCGCCATCGCCCCGGTCCGCTTCCACTCCAGATACCCGGCCGGGATCTCCTCCAGGAAGCGCGAGGGCGGGTTGTACGACGGCTGTCCCCAGGCGCTGCGCATCGCCGACCGCGTGAGGTACAGCCGTTCCCGCGCGCGCGTGATGCCGACGTACGCGAGGCGCCGCTCCTCCTCCAGCTCCTTGGTCTGGCCGAGCGCGCGCATGTGCGGGAAGACGCCGTCCTCCATGCCGGTCAGGAAGACCACCGGGAACTCGAGGCCCTTGGCGGTGTGCAGGGTCATCAAAGTGATGACGCCGGAGCCGTCCTCGTCCTCGTCGGGGATCTGGTCGGAGTCGGCGACCAGCGCCACCCGCTCGAGGAAGGCAGACAGCCCGGCCGGTGCCTCGCCCTCCCCGGACTCCTGCTCGAACTCCAGCGCCACGGAGGCGAGCTCCTGGAGGTTCTCGATCCGGGTCTCGTCCTGCGGATCGGTGGAGGCCTGCAACTCGGCGAGATAGCCGGTGCGTTCCAGGATCGCCTCCAGGACGGTGGCCGGTCCGGCGCCGGACTCCACGACCGTACGGAGGTCCTCCATCAGGGTGTTGAACCGCTTGACCGCGTTGGTGGACCGCGCGGCCATGCCGTACGCCTCGTCCACGCGCTTGAGTGCCTGGGGGAAGCTGATCTTCTCGCGCTGGGCGAGGGCGTCGATCATCGCCTCCGCGCGGTCGCCGATACCGCGCTTGGGGACGTTGAGGATCCGGCGCAGCGGGACGGAGTCCTCGGGGTTGGCGAGGACCCGGAGGTAGGCCAGGACGTCCCGGACCTCCTTGCGCTCGTAGAAGCGGACACCGCCGACGACCTTGTAGGGCAGGCCGACACGGATGAAGATCTCCTCGAAGACACGGGACTGCGCGTTGGTGCGGTAGAAGACGGCGACATCGCCCGCCTTCGCCTTGCCCGCGTCCGTCAGACGGTCTATCTCGTCGGCGACGAACTGCGCCTCGTCGTGCTCGGTGTCGGCGACGTAGCCGGTGATCTGCGCGCCCGCGCCCGCGTTGGTCCACAGATTCTTCGGGCGGCGGGACTCGTTGCGCTCGATGACCGCGTTGGCGGCGGAGAGGATCGTCTGCGTGGAGCGGTAGTTCTGCTCCAGGAGGATCGTCGTCGCGTTCGGGTAGTCCTCCTCGAACTGGAGGATGTTGCGGATCGTCGCGCCCCGGAAGGCGTAGATCGACTGGTCGGCGTCACCGACGACGCAGAGCTCGGCGGGCGGCAGGTCCTGCTCGCCCGGCGGCACGTCCGCCTCGTGAGCGCCGGTGCCGACCAGCTCGCGCACGAGGGCGTACTGGGCGTGGTTGGTGTCCTGGTACTCGTCGACCAGGACGTGCCGGAAGCGGCGGCGATAGTGCTCGGCGACGTCCGGGAAGGCGCGCAGCAGGTTGACGGTCGTCATGATCAGGTCGTCGAAGTCGAGGGCGTTCGCCTCACGCAGCCGCGACTGGTACATGGCGTAGGCCTGGGCGAGGGTCTTCTCGAAGCCGTCGCTCGCCCGAGCGGCGAAGTCCTCCTCGTCGACCAGCTCGTTCTTGAGGTTGCTGACCTGGGCGCTGAACGACTTCGGCGGGAAGCGCTTGGGGTCGAGGTCCAGGTCGCGGCAGACCAGGGCCATCAGGCGCTTGGAGTCGGCGGCGTCGTAGATCGAGAAGGAGGAGGTGAAGCCGAGCTTCTTGCTCTCCCTGCGCAGGATCCGCACGCACGCGCTGTGGAAGGTCATCACCCACATCGCGTTCGCGCGCGGGCCGACGAGGTGCTCGACGCGCTCCTTCATCTCGCCCGCGGCCTTGTTGGTGAAGGTGATCGCGAGGATCTGCCCCGGGTGCACCTGGCGCGCGCCGAGCAGGTGCGCGATGCGGTGGGTGAGCACGCGCGTCTTGCCGGAACCGGCGCCGGCCACGATCAGCAGCGGGGACCCTGCGTGCACGACGGCGGCCCGCTGGTTCTCGTTCAGCCCCTCCAGGAGCGCGGCCGGGTCCAGGGCCGGGCGGGCGGCACCGTCGCGGTAGTAGGCGTCACGGTCCGGGGGCGCGTCGAACTGCCCGCCGAACAGATCGTCCGGAACCGGCTCCGGTACGTGCTCGTCCTCGGGCGGCGGCGGGGGTTCCTCCTCGTGGCCGCGCGGGGGCTGGAGGCTCGCCAGGAAGCTGTCGTCAAAGAGGCTGCTCATCGCTCTCCGAGTCTAGGGCGCCCCACTGACAACCGGTCCCCACCCCGGAAAGTCACCCCGGTCACCCGCCAGAATCGGCCCCTCACGGTCAGCGATCACACGCCGTGAACACGGGTGTGCCCGTCAGCCGAGAGCGCGGACCACTCGACCGCGCCGGACAAGTAACCCCATACCATCCCCGATCGACCGATCCGACCGGTCCGCAACACCAAGGTCACGAAAATGTATCGGGCATATCGCACATCAAACTTCACACAGAGCACACGAGTTGGTTAACGTGCCGGGCAGGCCGTACGACCCCCACCGGCGAACGTCGCCGGGCCGCACGGCCTCCGCCGAATCCAGGGTGCCGCCGCGCATCCGGAACCGGGGACCCACACCGAACCTTGGGGTGAATCGGTCCCGACTTCCCACTGGGGAACGGACCGTAGGGCAACCCTTCCGAACCACCGCCCGAATCCGACAGCTAACTCGGTAGGCGGAGCACGGAAGGAGTCGCCCCCGTTGGCGTCGCACCGCAAGTCGCGTCCGTCCGCAACGCGCGTAGCAGGCATACGCACCCCCGCCCTGGCCACCGCCGCCCTCACCTCCGTGGCACTGCTCTCCCAGACGGCCAACGCCGCACCCTCCGAGGACGGCAAGCCCAGCCTGGAGGAGGTCGAGAAGAAGGTCGACGCCCTCTACCGGCAGGCGGAGTCGGCGACCGAGAAGTACAACGCGGCCAAGGAGAAGACCGGCAAGCAGCGCAAGCAGGTCGACACCCTGCTCGACGACGTCGCCGAGCGCACGGACCGGCTCAACAAGGCGCGTGAGGAACTGGGGTCGTTCGCCGCGGCCCAGTACCGGACCGGGGCCAGTGCGCCCGACACGGCGACCTTCCTGCTCGCGGACAGTCCTCAGGACTACTTCGACCAGACGCAACTGATGAGCCGGCTGACCTCGCGCGAGAAGGACGCGGTCGACGACTACACCACACAGCAGTCCGCGACCATGGCGAAGCGGCAGGAGGCCGCCAAGAGCCTGGAGACGCTCACCGAGACGCAGGACGACCTCAAGACCGCCAAGTCCACCGTCCAGACGAAGCTGACCTCCGCGCGGGAGCTGCTGTCGCAGCTGACGGCCCAGGAGAAGGCACGACTGGCGGAGATCGAGCAGAAGCAGCGGGCGGCGGCGGCACGCGAGGCGGCCGAGCTCGCGCAGCAGCAGGCGGCGGCCGCGAAGCAGGAGGCGTCGCCCTCCTCGACGTCGGCCTCCAGCAGCTCCCCGTCGTCGTCCTCCGACTCCGCCTACGGGACGAAGGCCGCCAAGGCGATCGCCTTCGCCCGCGCGCAGGTCGGCAAGCCGTACGTCTGGGGCGCCACCGGGCCCGGCTCGTACGACTGCTCCGGCCTCTCCCAGGCCGCCTGGAAGGCCGCGGGCGTCTCCCTGCCGCGCACCACCTACGACCAGGTGAACGCCGGCACCACCGTCTCCCTCGCCGACGCCCAGCCCGGCGACCTGGTTTTCTTCTACGACGACGTCAGCCACGTCGGCATCTACATCGGCGACGGCATGATGATCCACGCCCCGAAGCCCGGCGCGTACGTCCGGGAGGAGTCGATCTACTACGGGGGCGAGTCGATCATCCACAGCGTGGTGCGACCGGCCTGAGAGGCGCGGGCGCGTGCCCGCCCGCATCGCGTGCCGCACGCGCGCGTGCCCCGCTCATGCGACGGGTGAGGGTTCCCTAGCATCAGGGGCATGTCCGGCATTTCACCCCTAGGCTCCTGGTGGGCGCAGCGTCCGCCGGCGGCCGGGTCCGCCGTGATGGCCACCGGCATCGTGTCGGCGGGGGCTGCATCTGGCGGGGGCGGAGACCGTGTCCCGGGTCGCGCTGGTGCTGGCCTGCGTGGCCTGGGCGGCACTGGCCACGGACTTCGTCGTACGGCTGCTGGAGGACCGTCGGCGTTGGGTGGCGGAGGCGGAGACACCGGGCGCGCTCACCGCCGTGGCGGCGACGACGGTACTGGGGACGCAGTTCTCGGCGCTCGGCGGGCAGACCCTCGCCGAGGCCCTGCTGGCGCTGTCGGCGGTGCTGTGGCCGCCGTTGCTGGTCCTCGTCGTACGGAACTGGAAGCGGCGCATGCCCGGTGCGGTGTTCCTGACCTGTGTGGCCACGCAGGGGCCGGCCGTGCTCGGGGCGACGTTGGCGGCGGCCGTGACGACCGCGTGGCTCGCGCACACGGCGTTGGTGCTGTTCTGGCTGGGCCTGGTGCTGTACGGGTTCGCCGTGGCTCATTTCGAGTGGCGGCAGGTGACCGAGGGGCCGGGCGACCACTGGGTCGCGGGCGGCGCGCTCGCGATCTCCGCGCTGGCCGGGGCGAAGCTGCTGGCCGCCGACAGCGCCCGGCTGTACCTGTGGAACGACGACGACCGGGGCGTCCTGCGCACGGTGACGGTGGCGCTGCTCGTCCTGTCCCTGGCCTGGTACGTCGTGCTGCTGACCGCCGAGGTGGCGCGTCCCCGGCCGCGTTACAACGAACACCGCTGGGCGACGGTCTTCCCGATGGGGATGACGGCCGCGGCGACGCTGTCGGTCGCGGCCGCCGTCGCCGTCCCGTGGCTGAGGTGGCCGGGGCGGGTCCTGGTGTGGGTCGCGGTGGCCGCCTGGCTGGCGGTGGCCGCCGGCGCGGTGGCGGTCGCCCGCGCCGCCCTCAGGAAGACTTCCTGAGGGTCACGTCCACAGCACGGCGATGAAGATGTTCACCATGGTCAGCAGGCCCACCAGGCCGAAGGCACCCTTCTCCACCTTCTCGTCGTCCCGCTTCACATAGACGAGCCCGAGGATCACGATCAGCAGCGCGAGCTTCACACCGATCTTGACGGTGTTGACGTGGTGGTCGTCGGCCTCGTTGAGGCCGACCAGGATCACACCGGTCGCGAGCATGGTGAACGCGCCGTGCAGCATCCCGGGGACGAACCGGGCCGTGCCCTGGCCCATCGCCTTCATCTGAGTGAGGAAACCGCCGAGGAGCGCGGCGATGCCGATGATGTGCAGACCGACGAAGAGATGGATGAGTACGCCCATGGCCCCGGAGCCTAATCAGGGTCCCCCGGAGCACCGGGCACCGGCCCCTCCCTCGGCGCCCGCCGCCGCCCGCCCGCACTCGCACGCGCCTGCCCGCGCCGCCCGCACGGCATCGCATATATGCACCCCATAGCACCCCGTGCGCCCCGCTCGCCCTGGAACCGCCGCTTCGGTCATCCCGCCCCGTGAAGCCGACGGCTCCGGACCGGAATCCCGGTCACATACCGTCGGGTAACGATCTGGTCACGCCAATTCCGCGCATCGCGTTACCTGGCCGACACAGTCCGGCCTAGCGTCCTCCCCCAGGTGACCGACTCCCCACCGCCGCCCGGGCCAGGGGCGGCAGTCGGACACCACCGCCGAGAAAGTCCGGCGGCGGCCCGCTCCCCTGTGCGGGCCGCCGCCGGACGCGCAATCCGCACCCCCGCGGCCGTATGCGCGCTCCCCCTGGCGTGCGTACGGACGACACGGCAGTCGTACGAAAGGACGTGACCAGTCCAGGTGGCAGCGCACCGCAAGCCCCGACAGCGCTCGCTCAGCGGCAGTACGGCCCGCACGGCCGCCACCCTCGCCCTAGCGGGCGCGGCCACCGCGACGGGTTTCGAAGGGACCGGGCACGCCGAGCCGCAACTGACACCGGCGCAGGTGAAGGCCAAGGTGGACCAGCTGTACCAGGAGGCCGAGGCGGCCACCGAGAAGTACGACGGGGCCAAGGAGAAGGCCGACACGGCCCAGCGACGGGTCAAGGCGCTCCAGGACGAGACCGCCCGCAAGCAGGAGAAGCTCAACTCCGCACGGGAGGCCCTCGGTCTGGCAGCGGCCGCGCAGTACCGCGACGGCGGTATCGATCCGGCGTGGCAGTTGGCGCTCTCCAGCGATCCCGACCGCTACCTGGACAACGCCGCGTTCGCCGAACGGGCCGGTGCCGCGCAGGCCGGTGCGGTGGCGCGGGTGCGCCGGCAGCTGCGGGAGATCGAGCAGTTGCGCGGCGCGGCGCACGTCGAGCTGGCCTCGCTGCGGTCCCGGCAGGCCGAGCTGAAGCAGCAGAAGACCACGGTCACCGGCAAGCTCGACGAGGCCCGGCGGCTGCTGGACCGGCTCTCGCCCCAGCAGCGGGCGGCGGTCACGGCGGACGGCGCCTCTTCCCGCGCATCCCGCTCGGGCACCGAGGCCCGCGCCCCCCTGGCGCCGGGCGGCGTCACGGCCTCCGACTCGCGTGCCGCGGCCGCCGTGGCGTACGCCTACTCCAAGCTCGGCAGCCCCTACGTCTGGGGCGCGACCGGCCCCAACGCCTTCGACTGCTCGGGACTCGCCCAGGCCGCCTACCGCTCCGCCGGCGTCTCCATCCCCCGCACGACCTACGCCCAGATCGACACCGGCCGCCGCGTCTCCCGCTCCGAACTCCAGCCGGGCGACCTCGTGTTCTTCTACTCGGGCATCAGTCACGTCGGCATCTACATCGGAAACGACCAGATGATCCACGCCCCCAATCCGTCGGCGCCGGTACGGATCGCGCCCATCGACGAGATGCCGTTCGCGGGGGCGACGCGGGTCGTGTGAACCCCGTGGCCCGGCCTCCACGGGCATCCGAACCGCCCCGGCGCCGCCTCAGACCAGGCGGCGAGCCGTCGCCCAGCGGGTCAGCTCGTGCCGGTTGGACAGCTGCAGTTTCCGCAGCACCGCCGACACATGGGACTCGACCGTCTTGACGGAGATGAACAGTTGCTTGGCGATCTCCTTGTAGGCGTAACCGCGCGCGATCAGGCGCAGGACCTCGCGCTCGCGCTGGGTGAGGCGGTCGAGGTCCTCGTCGACCGGCGGGGCGTCGGTGGAGGCGAAGGCATCCAGGACGAACCCGGCCAGCCGCGGGGAGAAGACGGCGTCGCCCTCCTGCACACGGAAGATCGAGTCGACCAGGTCGGTGCCGGTGATCGTCTTGGTGACATAGCCGCGGGCGCCGCCGCGGATCACGCCGATCACGTCCTCGGCGGCGTCCGACACGGACAGTGCGAGGAAGCGCACCGGCCGTTCGGCGTCCGCCGTCAACGGGGCGCACCGGCGCAGTACTTCGACCCCGCCGCCGCCCGGCAGGTGCACATCGAGGAGGACCACCTCGGGCCGGGTCGCGGTGATCACCGAGACCGCCTGGTCGACGTCGGCGGCCTCGCCGACCACCTCGACACCGGTCTGCTCGGTCTGGCCGATCTCGGCCTGGACACCGGTACGGAACATCCGGTGGTCGTCGACGAGGACCACGCGCACCTGACGCCCGGCCTTCTCCGTGCCTTCCGCCGGGCCGTTCGCCTCGGTCGCGTCGCTCATGACGTCTTCTCCACCCTCTCCATCTCCAGCTCGACCTCCGTGCCACCGCCCGGCACGGACCGCAGCCGTGCCGTGCCGCCGTGCCGCTCCATACGGCCGATGATCGATTCTCTGACACCCATGCGGTCGGCGGGTATCGAGTCGAGGTCGAAGCCGGGACCGCGGTCGCGGACGGACACGAAGACCGTCCTGCCCTCGACTTCGGCGTAGACCTGGACGGCGCCGCCCTCGCCACCGTACTTGGCGGCGTTGACCATCGCCTCGCGCGCGGCCTGCATCTGCGCCCCCGTCCGCTCGTCGAGCGGGCAGTCACCGACCACCACGACCTCGATGGGGACGCCGTGCTTGTCCTCGACCTCCGCGGCATTGCGCCGGACCGCTTCGGCGAGGGTGACGGGCTCGTCGGCCTCCTCCTTGCCGCTTCCCTCGGGCTTGTAGAGCCACGTGCGCAGGTCACGCTCCTGGGCGCGGGCGAGGCGGCGCACCTCGTTCGCGTTCTCCGCGTTGCGCTGGATCAGGGTCAGGGTGTGCAGCACGGAGTCATGGACATGGGCGGCGACCTCGGCGCGCTCCTGAGCGCGGATACGCATCAGCCGCTCCTCGGAGAGGTCCTGGGTCATCCGCACGAGATACGGCCCGGCGAGCAGCGTGATGCCGACGAGCACGGCGAGCGAGGCCTGGAGCACCGCCCCGATGTGCGCGGCGGAGCCCTGCATGACGAAGACGCCCGAGACGCCCGCGGTGACGAGCAGGACACCGACGCCGGCGCGCAGCAGCGAGAGCGTGCGGCGCCGGCTGCCGACCTCGACCCAGCGGGCCCGGCGGGCGTTGTCCGCCTGGCGCCAGACGAGCGCCACGCCGGCGGCGACCAGGACCGCGGGCAGGAGATAGGCCTTGGCGCCGCTGGTGAGGTTGACGCTGCCCACGAACACCATGGACACGATGACCATGAGGAGCAGCGCGACGATCTGGCCTCTGTCGGGTCTGCGGGCGACGAGTCTGCGGCGGCCGTCCGCCGAGGTCTCGGTGGTGACCAGGGAGGGCGGCTTCTGGCCGCCGACGCCGCCGAGGCCGAGGGGTACGAAGAACCAGAACGCGGCATACAGCAGTGCGCCGAGGCCGTTGGCCATGAACAGGCCGACGAAGACGAGCCGCACCCACACGACGGGCAGGCCGAGATGCCCGGCGAGGCCCCGCGCCACCCCACCGAGCCAACGGCCGTCGCTGCTGCGGTAGAGCTTGCGCGGCGGCCGCGGGTCGTCGAGGGGCACTGCTGCGGCTTCCGGCATGCCATCGATGTTCACACGCCGGGAGTCCCCGGGCATCAGGGTCGGCCCCCGAGACTCCCCTGATCTTCGGATCTCCCCGCGGCGGGCCCGTTCTTCCCACGGCGCACGCCCACTTCCCGCAGCGCCTGCTCTCCTCCCCGCGGCACCCCGCTACCCGCCCCTCCCCGACACGCACCCTCCTCCCGCAGGGGTCCCCGTCTCCCGCCCTTCGCGGCAAGTCCCCACTCTCCGCGGTGAGTCCCGGGATTTCCCACGGCGAGTGCCGGAACCTCCGGCGGTGATCGGCCGGAGTCCGTCGCCGGGGTGCGGTTCGAACTCTTCCCGGCCCGGCCTCGGGGCCGATTTCAGGGTTCCGCCAGGGTCATCCCGACTGCCGTTGCGGCGGTCCGGCCGTCACCATTGACTCATGACTGATCACGAGCACGCCGCGACGGGTCCGGGACCCGGCCCCGGCCCGCGGCCTGCCCCGGGCCCCGGGCCGTCGGATGCCGCGCCCGCCGCGGCGGAGGCGGCAGGGACGGGGGCGCCCGAGACGGAGGCCGACGCCACCGGCACCGGCGCGCAGGCGCTTCCCCGGTTCCGGCGCGACCGCCGGCACAAGATGATCGCGGGCGTGTGCGCGGGGCTCGGGCGCCATACCGACCTGGACCCGGTGATCTTCCGCATCACCCTGGCCGTGCTGGCCGCGACCGGCGGCATCGGTCTCCTCTTCTACGGCTTCGCCTGGCTCTTCGTGCCGTACGAGGACGAGGAGGAGAACGAGGTCCGCAAGCTGCTGACCGGCCGGGTCGACGGGCAGGCCCTGGCTGCCGTGCTGTTCGCGCTGGTCGGCTGCGGAGTCCTGCTGACGATGATCAGGAACGGCGGGGTGCTGGCGTTCGCCGTCGTCCTCTCCGTTCTGCTGGCGGGCGCCGGGTACTGGTCGCGGCGGCGGGACGCCCCGGACCCCGACCCGCTGGCCGCGCAGGCGGTGGCCGACGCTCCTCCCGAGGCCCAGGCACCGCCGATCTCGATCACCTACCCGTCGTGGTGGCGCGACCCGATCGTCAAGGACGGCACGCATGTCGGGGGCACCGGCTATCTGTGGGGCCCCGGCGACACCCGCGGACGGGACGTCCCGGGACTCGACTTCCGGCTGAGCACCCCGTGGGTCCACGGCCAGGACATACGTGCCCGGCAGAGCGCGCCCCCGAGACCGCGCGGACCGCGCTGGATCGGCGGCTGGATCTTCCTGTTCGCCCTGCTGGCGGGCGGCCTGGGCACGGGCCTGACATGGGACACGCATCCGCTGGGCACCAGCCTCCAGGCCGGTCTGGCCGGCGCGCTGATCGTGTTCGGCCTGGGTACGGCGGTCAGCTCGTTCCTGGGACGCACGGGAGCCGGCTCACTGTTCCTGGCGCTCGTCACGGCGGGCTTGCTCGCGGCGGCGACGGCCCTGCCGTCCGACATCAGCACCCACTGGACGCGCGAGAGCTGGACCCCGGCCACGGCGGCGGAGGTGTCGTCGACGTACGACCTCGGGACGGGCGTCGCCACGCTCGACCTGACCCGTGTACGCATCGCCCGGGGGCAGACGGTGTCGACGGCCGCCGAGGTGGGGGCGGGCCGGCTGAAGATCGTCGTGCCGGCGGACGTGACCGTGCGGATGAGCATCGACGTGGGGGTGGGCGACATCCAGTTGCCCGGTGACGACAAGAAGGACGTGGACGTGGAACCGGGCAAGCACAAGGATGTGACGCTGCGGCCGACCGGCGGCGCGAAGAACACGGGCACGCTCGACCTGGATCTCCAGGTCGGCGCGGGACAGGTGGAGGTGAGCCGTGCTGCGGCATGAGTTCCAGCCCGGGCGGCTGATCGTGGGTGTCTTCCTCACGGCGGCGGGAATCGCCTACGCCGGTGACGCGGGGGGCCTGTGGACGACCGAGTGGTTCGCGGTCATCCCCGTGATGGTGGTCGGCCTCTTCCTGGCCGGCCTGACCGCCGCCCTGACCCGGGCGATACGCAGGCGCCGCCGCGCACCGCAGAGCCAGGGCGAGCCGGCCGGGTTCTAGCGCAGACCTCCGGACCCGCGTCGGCGCCGGGCGCGCAGCATCGCGTCCAAGGAGAGGTAGGGGGCGCCGGCCAGGACCAGGGGCAGCCAGGCCATCAGGTAGGCGAGGTCGTTGCCGTAGTAGTACGGGGAGTTGGCCCAGCTGATGGTCAGCCAGAGGCTGAGCGAGATCAGCGCACCGCCGAGGGCGGCCAGGCGGGCCAGCAGGCCGAAGAGGGTGCCGAGGCCGACGGCGAGTTCACCGATGGCGATCGCGGTGCCGAAGCCGACGGGGTTCTTCAGGGCCAGGTCGACCAGGGCCGGGATCGCGGCGGAGTCGCGGACCGCGCGCATGGTGTCGCCGATCGAGCCGGAGCCGCCGGACTTCAGGAAGGCGCTGTCGGTCAGCTTGTCCAGGCCCGCGTAGATGAAGGTGACGCCGAGGAAGATCCGCAAGGGAAGGAGGGCATATCGGGTGGCGGTATCGCGCAGACTGCGATCGCCGTCCAGATACGGGGGGTGCGTGTCCGTACGAATGCCGTGAGTCATCGCCACTAGCCGCCTCTCGCCGCTGTACCCAGAGCCCCTCAACAGACCATACGTACGACAACAGGCACCAGCTCAATCCTCCTCCGGATATTTTTACGAATTTCAGCCGGTCTCCGTCACCCGCCCGCAGGCCACCTCACCCGGCTACCTGACCCGGCCACCCGCCCGCGTATCCCCGCCCGCGGATCCCCTTCCTCGGTCCGCTAACCCGGTTCACTCGGTCACCTCCACCACGCACCGGTTGGTGGCCGCCCCGGCCGCCGTCACCACCTGGATCTCGACCGAGCCGGGTTCCACCTCGGCGGGCACGGGGACGGTGAGGACGCTGTCCGTGGGGTTGCTGAAGCCGCCGGTGACGGGGACCAGGGGCACATGGACGTTGACCGCGCCGACACGGACGACCATGCGGGCGAGGCGGTCGGCGGTCTGGGCGCCGGGCGGGACGAAGCCGGTGCCGCGGATCTCGATGTCGTCGCCCGTGCGGATGGGCGCGTCCAGGTCACCGGCCTCGCGGGCGCGGACCACGGAGAGGATGACCGGGCGGCCGCCCTCGGCGTACTTGCCGGCGAGGTAGGTCGCGGCGGAGATCAGGACCACCGTCGCGAGGCCCCAGGGGAGGTCCGGGAGCTGGTCGGGGCGGCGGGCGAGGCGTACGGCGGCGAAGACGAGGGCGACGGCGCTGATCACGACGTACTGGATGTCGGCGAAGGTGCCCCGGCCGGAGTCGTCGGTGAGCAGGTCGGCCGCGCGGGGACGGTGCGCGCGCACCTTCTGGAGGCGCTGGCCGAGGATGCGCAGGCCGACCACCCGGCGCACCAGGACGGCGATGCCGCAGACCACGGCGAGGACGGTCACCACACCGGCGCCGCGGGCGAGGTCGAGTCCGGAGATGAGGGTGTCCCGGTCGGCGGGAGAGGAGGCGACGGCCAGACGGCAGGCCAGGACGAGTACGGCGTAGGCGACGAAGAGGACCCAGGAGGCGGCCACGGTGCGGGAGGTGGACATGCGGTTGTCCTCGCCGATCACGGGGGCGACCACTCCGCCGCGCGAGCGGTGGAACCAGGAGGCGGCGGTCAGCGCGAGGGCCACGACCACGGCGGCGACCAGTCCGGCGGTGCGGGCACTGGTCCAGCCGGCGCCGATCGCGGTGAGGGACTGGGCGAGCAGTGTGATCACGACGGCCGCCCAGACCGTGCACGCGGTGCGCAGCCAGAGCCGGGCGAGCCAGGCCTCGCCCTCGGCACGGCCGCGTTCGGCGACCACCTCGGCGGACTGGGAGAGTTCCTCGGAGACCCACTGCCGAGAGGCGGAGGCGGAGTGGGCCACCGCCGCGGGCAGCCCCTGTCCGGCCGCGAACTCCTCGCGTTTGAGGAGGAATTCGGCGACCGCGCGCCGGTGCCCCTCGCGCGCCCCGTGCGGACAGTCCCCGCACGCGCACCCGCCCCCGTGGACACCGGAACCGGCACCCTGCCTCGCCTCCTGCACCGCCACGCCCGACGCCTGCCTTCCCCACGCCCGGGGCACGACGCGCAGGGCCCTCCTCGGGGCCGGACGACGCCGTGCAACTCCCTTGTGTCGAGAGCGAATTGTGCCCTACGCCACGCTGTTCGCGTTCAGCAGGTTGGTCACGACGGGTGAAGGTACGGCCGACAGGTTGACCCGGCTGCGAGAATTCCCCCATGGCCGAGATCATCCAGCGGGACGGGACCTGGGCCTTCGACGGCAGCACGGTCCGGATCACGCCGGGACGCCATCGCTCCGTGCCGCTGTTCCGGCAGACGTACGGGGAGATCGCCGTACCGCTGGAGGCGGTGTCGGGGGTGGTGTACGAGCCGGAGCGCAAGCGCGGGCGGCTGCGGATCCGGCTGCGCGAGGGCGCGGATCCATTGCTGCAGGCGACGGGCGGCCGGCTGCCGGAAGGAGCGGATCCGTATCTGCTGACGGTGGACGGGGACCGCTCCGGGGTGGCGGAGTACGTCGTGGCAGAGATCCGGCAGTCGCTGCTGCTGGACCAGATCCCCACGGAGCCGACGAAGGCGTATCTGCTGCCGGGGCCGCCGGTGCCGGTGTCGGTACGGTCCTCGGACGGCACGGTGTCGTTCGACGGCGCGCAGGTGCGGATCGACTGGGCCGACACCTCCGACCGGGTCAAGCGGGCGACCGGGCCTCGGATCATCGGCATCGGCGACCTGGTGCAGGTGGAGTGGCTGCCCAACTCCGGTTACGAGGACGGCTTTCTGCGGTTCGTCACCCGGGAGACGGTGTTCTCGAAACTGCCGGCGGAGCGCGACCCCTACGCCCTGGACCTGTGGGGCAGTGTCCGCCGCGACCTGCTGACGGCGCTGGTCGCGGCGGCGGTCACGGCCCGGCTGCCGCATCCCTCGGCCCGCGCGGGCGCGGAGTACGCCGACCGGGACCGGCCCCCGGCGGCCGTGCCGCGCCAGTCGGCCGACCATCACGACATACTGCTGCGCAGGCTGCGGGAGTTGGGCGAGCTGCACCGGGACGGGGTGCTCACGGACGAGGAGTTCGCGCTGACGAAGGCGGCCGTGCTCAGGAGCTTCTGAGGCTGCTGGGGCCTGTCTGACAATTCCCGTCTGCCCTCCGGGCGACGACAAAAATTGTCAGACAGGCACTAGCTCAGCAGGTCCGGTTCGGCGCGGCTGATGTCCTGCCACACGGGCTGGTAGTTGATCCAGGCCACCAGGTCGCCGCCGAGCTGCTCGCGGGTGGCGACGGCGAGTTTGTGGTCGATGAGCAGCGGGCGGCCGGCGGCCTTGGCGGCCAGCTGGACCTGCGCGGACTTCTCCATCGACAGGAACCACCAGGCGGCCGCGTCCACCGAGTCGCCGACGGTCAGCAGCCCGTGGTTGCGCAGCACCAGCGCCTTGCGGGAGCCGAGGGCGTCGGCGATCCGGCGGCCCTCCTCGGCGTCGACGGCGACCCCGGTGTAGGCGTCGTAGAGGGCGTGGTCCTCGTAGAAGGCGCAGCTCTCCTGGCTGATCGGGTCGAGCAGGTCGCCGAGGGCGGACAGGGCGCGGCCGTGCACGGAGTGGCAGTGGGCGACGGCGACGACGTCCGGGCGGGCCGCGTGCACCTGGGCGTGGACGGTGAAGGCGGCCTGGTTGACGTGGTAGCGGCCCTCGATCACCTGGCCGTCCTGGTTGGCCAGGACGAGGTCGCTGACGGTGACGTGCTTGAACGGCATGCCGAACGGGTTGACCCAGAAGCAGTTCGAGTACTCGGGGTCGCGGGCGGTGATGTGCCCGGACACCCCGTCCTCGAATCCGGCCCGGCCGAAGATCCGCAGCGCGCCCGCGAGCCGTTCCTTGCGATGCCGGCGCTCGTCGTCGAGCGAGTCGTGCATCGGCGGCATCGCGAACCGGAGCTGATCGGTGGGCAGCGGCAGGGGCGGGGTCGGCCCGTGCATAGGTCCTCCAGCACTGGGTTTGTGTTACGGGCGGAAGTTACCGTCGGTCAGCGCAGGAAAACAGAGCTGTTCCGTAAAGATGACGCGCGCGAGCAAATCACGACAGAAGATGTCGGGTATCGGCAGCACACTGGCTCGTATGACACGTACAGCCCCTACGGGCGAAACAGCCGGTATCGACTGGGCGGCCTTCGTCGCCGCCGCGCCCGAACTGGCACGCACCGTCGAGGAACGCTTCGCCGCCCACCGCCACCACGTCCTGGCCACCCTCCGCAAGGACGGCTCCCCCCGCACCTCGGGCCTGGAGATCCGCTTCCTGGACGGCGGGCTCTGGCTCGGCATGATGCCGGACTCGGTGAAGGCGCTCGACCTGCTGCGCGACCCGCGGTTCGCGCTCCAGGCCAATCCGGGGAACGGCACCGACATGGGCGGCGGGGACGTACGGATCGCCGGGCGGGCGTACGAGGTCGTGGATACGGCGGTGAAGGGGGCGTACATGGAAGAGGTGGAACCGCCGGAGCCGTTCCACCTCTTCCGTACCGAGCTGACGGAGGTCGTGAGGACCCGCGTCGAGGACGAGACCTACCTGGTCGTCGAGATCTGGCAGCCCGGTGAGCCCCCGCGCACCGTCAGGCGCAGATAGGGCCTACGCGCCTACTCCCACTCGATGGTGCCCGGCGGCTTCGAGGTGACGTCGAGGACGACCCGGTTGACGTCGCTGACCTCGTTGGTGATCCGGGTGGAGATCTTCGCGAGGACGTCGTACGGCAGGCGGGACCAGTCGGCCGTCATGGCGTCCTCGGAGGAGACCGGGCGCAGCACGATCGGGTGACCGTAGGTGCGGCCGTCGCCCTGGACGCCGACCGAGCGGACGTCCGCGAGCAGGACCACCGGGCACTGCCAGATGTCGCGGTCGAGACCGGCCGCGGTCAGCTCTTCGCGGGCGATGGCGTCGGCCTCGCGGAGCAGGTCGAGGCGGTCCTTGGTCACCTCTCCGACGATCCGGATGCCGAGGCCGGGGCCGGGGAAGGGCTGGCGCTGGACGATCTCCTCCGGCAGGCCGAGTTCCTGGCCGACCATCCGGACCTCGTCCTTGAAGAGCTTGCGGAGCGGCTCGACGAGCTTGAACTCCAGGTCCTCGGGGAGACCGCCGACGTTGTGGTGGGACTTGATGTTGGCGGTGCCGGTGCCGCCGCCGGACTCGACGACGTCCGGGTAGAGCGTGCCCTGCACCAGGAACGCGACCTCGGGGCCCTCGTCCGCGATGATCTCAGCCTGGGCCTGCTCGAAGACCCGGATGAACTCGCGGCCGATGATCTTCCGCTTCGCCTCCGGGTCGGAGACACCGGCGAGGGCCTTCAGGAACCGCTCCTGCGCGTCCACGACCTTGAGCTGGACGCCGGTCGCGGCCACGAAGTCCTTCTCGACCTGCTCGGTCTCACCCTTACGCATCAGGCCGTGGTCGACGTACACGCAGGTCAGCTGGGCGCCGATGGCCTTCTGGACGAGGGCGGCGGCCACCGCGGAGTCGACGCCGCCGGACAGGCCGCAGATGGCGCGCTTGTCGCCGACCAGCTCGCGGATCGCGGTGACCTGCTCCTCGATGACGTTGCCGGTGGTCCAGGAGGGCGTGAGCCCGGCACCGCGGTACAGGAAGTGCTCCAGGACCTGCTGGCCGTGCGTGGAGTGCATGACCTCGGGGTGGTACTGGACGCCGTAGAGCTTCCTCTCGTCGTTCTCGAAGGCGGCGACCGGCACGACGTCCGTGGACGCGGTGACGGCGAAGCCCTCGGGGGCGGCGGAGCAGGCGTCGCCGTGCGACATCCACACGTGCTGCTCGTCCGGGGTGCCCTCGAAGAGGGTGGAGGCCGGCCTGGAGACGTGCAGGTCGGTACGGCCGTACTCACGGGCGCCGGTGTTGTCCACCGTGCCGCCGAGGGCCTGTGCCATCAGCTGGAAGCCGTAGCACATGCCGAAGACGGGGACGCCGGCCTCGAAGAGCGCGCGGTCCAGGCGGGGGGCGCCCTCCTCGTACACGGACGAGGGGCCGCCGGAGAGGATGATCGCCGCCGGGTTCTTGGCGAGCATCTCAGCCACCGGCATGGTGCTGGGCACGATCTCGCTGTAGACCCGGGCCTCGCGGACGCGACGGGCGATGAGCTGGGCGTACTGCGCGCCGAAGTCGACGACCAGGACGGTGTCGGGGGTGGCGGCAGCGGGAGTCGCTGATGACACGGGGTGCCTTCCGGCGGTGGGGCGGGGGTCTGTGGTTACCGATTCTAACGGGGCGGGCGTGGGACACCCCGACGAGGTGATGTGGCATACTCGCCGCCATGCTCACGCAGACGACCTTCCTCTTTACCTATGGCAACCGGCCCGCCGGCTGCCATGGTCGTCACGCTTGAGCAACTGACAAGCGACTTCCCCAGGCGCCCCGGGCCGACAAGGTCCGGGGCGCCTGGTGTTTCTCCGGATCGTGCCGGCCCGGGGCGCCTCCCGAGAACGAGGAGCCCCGACATGACCGCCAGCCCCGCCGAGCAGCACGTCAGCCCCGCCGAGAGGACCGGTGCCCGTACCGCCGAGGCCGCCGACGTGATCGCCGGTGCGCGGGAGCGCATCGACGCGCTCGACGACCGGATCATCGGTCTGATCCAGGAACGGATGGCAGTCTCCGCCGTCATCCAGGAGGCCCGGATCACCTCGGGCGGCCGCCGGGTGAACCTGTCCCGGGAGATGGAGGTCCTCGGCCACTACAGCGAGGCGCTCGGCAGGCCGGGCACCTCCCTCGCCATGACACTCCTCGAACTCTGCCGCGGCCGCGTCTGAGCGGTCGCATCCGACTCGGTCGCATCCGACTCGGTCGCATCTGAGTCGGTCGCATCTGAGTCGGTCTGAGCCGGTCGCATCTGAGTCGGGCAAATCTGAGTTCGGGGTCTTCTCACCCGTACGGCGCGTGACCGGCACGCGAACCGCTTCGTTGGTGGGGTGTCCGTGTCAGCCAGGGGCGGGCCCGAAAGAACCACGCGTGGCTCACTGGAGCGGTGAGGCGTACGGATTGTGCCGTGCGCCGTGGGACCTCGTTCCAGTCACGTGACCGGACGGCAGGGGACAGCAGCCCGGTCACATCAGAGACGGCCGGCTCCGGGGACGCCCGGGGCCGACCGGCGGAAAATTGCAAAAATGCACAAGGGCTGGGTCAAACGGTTGCGAAGGCCGCGTGCATCCAGCACGATGCCTAGAAGGCCCCCAAGGCCTTCACAGCTCCCAAGTCCCAGTTCAGGCAACGGAATTGCCGTGTGCCGACCGTCCGTCAAAGGTCGAGACCTGCCGTACGCCCCGAGTGCGCCGGGCGCCGACCCGGGGCGCGGACGGTGGCACAGGGCACAGAGACCAGCGGCGCAACCCCCCGGCGCCGCTCCCCGGCACCGGCGCTGCCCTGACGTCGGTGCTGACGGAAGAAGGGCCCCGCGGCTCCGTCCCGCGGGGCCCTTCGCCTGCCCGCGGACACCCGCGCACCCGCGGACGGCTGGGTACGGCAGGTACGTCTAGGTACGGCTCACCGTGCCGCACCCCTCCGGCTCGTTCCCGAGTTTCCGGCTGCGGTCGTACGGGTCGATCGACGGGCCGGTCGGGGCGGCGCTGCCCGTCGGCGCCTGGGACGGGAACTGCGGATGCAGATAGCCGTCGTAGATGTCGCAGGCCGAGTTGCCGGCGTCCTGGTCGTAGCTCAGCAGGGTCAGGCGGCCGGGGGTGACCTGGTAGTGCGCGGGGTCGGAGAGTTCGGTGTCGATGACCCGGCGCACGATGGTGCGGGTGACCTCGGTGGAGCCGTCGGGACGGACGACCGGGTAGACGAAGGTGAAGTCGGCGTGCACGGCCACGCCCTCGAACTTGCCCTTGGCGAAGGTGATCCGGCCGCGCGTCTTGACGACCTGGCCGGCCAGGTGCACGTCCTCGGGGTCGAAGCGGCTGAAGAGTGACAGCGGGTCGTGGGTCTTGCTCGGGGTGCGCAGTGCGGTGTTGAGCTCGTCGAGCAGGCGGGGCTGCTGGGGGTCGAGCACGGCGAGGGCGGCATCGGGGTGCGCGCCGGCCACGACCTCGGGGTTGAGGTTGGCGTCGACCAGCAGCCTCTTGGTCTGCTGGAGGGCCAGTTCGACGCGGTCTTTGGGGATCGAGCCGAGCGCGGTGGCCTTCGGCAGCACGATGCCGTCCGCGCCGTCGGCCCAGCGCAGGGCCGGGGAACCGGCGAACGGGTGGGCGAGGGTGGGGGTGTCGGCGGCGACCGCGGACGGCGGCGCGGTCGGGGCGGCGGTCTCGGCGGGGAGCTGCGAGGTGACGGTGTCCACGTCGGACGCCGAGCCGAAGGGGTCGCCGGGGATCAGCGACGGCCGCATCGCCACGACGGCGACGGCGATCGTCAGCGGCAGGCCGATCACCGCCCATGTCCTGCGGCGCCGGGCGGCCCGCCCGTTCATCTCCTGCCAGGCGGGCCCGGTCCGCCAGCCCTCGGGCTCCCCCTGCTGTCCCTTGAGCCGCTGGGTCACCTCGCGGGCCCGGGCGGAGGGCTCCTTGGGCGCGGACTTGCGGATGTCCCGTTCGCTGTCGCGGAGGAACTGCTCCCACACCTCGTCGGATGTAGAGGAGGACGACGGCTCGTCCCCCGACGATTCTTCGGACCGTCTGTCAGACATGGCACTCTCTCGCTCGGCCGTTCGACGGGGCGAGAATAACCTTGGCATCGGCTGTGTCCATGCCAGCCCCCGCACTCGGCCTTCCGTAACGCATGAAGTGACGACCATCACATAAGAATCCTGTGAATGTGGAGGCAACCATTCACTGGATTCACCGGTCACATCACCGGAACCAGCGGTTACATCCGTCTGCCGCACCTAATCACGGGGGTCCTCATGAAGCTTCGCCGCGCCATGGCCGCGGCAGCCGCCACGGCTGTCATCGCACCGGTCGCCCTGCTGTCCGCACCCGCCGCCTTCGCGGACGACCTGCCCTCCACGCCCGCGTCCGAGAGCGCCCCGAGCGAGATCCCGAGCGACTCCGCCTCGGCCTCGCCGTCGGACTCCGTCCCGCCGAGCGACAGCGCCTCCGCCTCCGCCTCCGCGTCCGAGTCCGCTTCGGCGTCCGCCTCGCCCAGCGACAGCGCGAGCGCCAGTGCCAGCGCGTCCGCCTCTGCCGAGCCGTCCGAGTCGGCGGAGCCCAGCGAGGACCCGTCCGACCCGGACGTCCCGTACTGCGAGGACCTCGACGAGGACTTCAGCGACGCCAAGGTGTCCGCCGACATCAAGGGCCTGCCCGGCAAGATCGTCGCGGGCGACGGTTTCCACGGCTTCAAGCTGGTCGTGACCAACGAGTCCAAGACCGACATCGAGGGTGTCGCCTTCTACGCCGAGATCGAGAACTACGAGCTCAGCGAGTCGAAGTACCTCAGCCCGTACGTCGACCTGGAGTTCAAGAACCCCGACAGCGGCTCCTGGGACCGGATCGGCAGCGACGACTGGGCCGGCGACTACTTCTTCTACGTCGAGAAGCTCAAGTCCGGCGCGAGCAAGTCGGTCGACCTGCGCGTCTCCATCGACGCCAAGGCGCCCGCCGGTGACGCCTACTCCTTCGGCTCCGGCGCCTACCTCGACAAGGTCGACGGCCAGGACTGCATCGCCGAGGGCTGGGCCCAGTACGACTTCACGGTCCTCAAGGCCGGCTCGTCCAACCCGGACCCGGGTACGGCCACGCCGAGCGACGACGGCGGCAAGGACTCCGTGAAGAAGCCGCAGGGCAACGTCTCCGACCTGCCGACCGGCAACCTCGCCGACACCGGCTCCAGTTCGGCCCTCCCGGTCATCGGCCTCGTCGGCGGGGTCGCCGTCGTGGCCGGCGCCGGTGCGGTGTTCGTGGTGCGGCGCCGGAAGGCCGGGACGGCCGCATAGGCAAGGTCGCGCGGACCGTCGTCATGCGGCGGCCGCGCACCGATTGAAGAGGGACCTGGGCTCGGAGGGGGGCACAGGTCCCTCTTCGGCGTCCGGCTACTTCTTCGGGGGCACGGCCGGCATGCCGAGGAAGGGCAGCCGCAGCGCGCCGAACGCCTCGGCCGGAACCACCGGTCGGTGCGGCTCGACCGGCCGGAGACGCTCGTACGCCTCGCCCTGCCGTGGCCGCGGGTCCGCCTCGCCCTTGTTGGGCCAGTACGACATCGCGCGCTCGGCCTGCGCGGTGATGGTGAGGGACGGGTTCACACCCAGGTTCGCGGAGACGGCGGCGCCGTCCACGACCGAGATGCCCGGGTGGCCGTAGAGCCGGTGGTACGGGTCGATGACCCCAGTCTCGCGTGAGTCGCCGATCGGGCAGCCGCCGAGGAAGTGCGCGGTGAGCGGGGTGCCCATCAGCTCGCCGACGTTGCTGCCGGCGAAGCCGTTGATCTCGGCGGCCAGCACGGTGGCCGCCTCCGAGGCGGCCTTGATCTGCTTGGGGTTGGGGGCGCCGTGGCCCTGCCGGGCGGTGAGCAGGCCCTTGCCGACGCCGTCCGGTTTCAGGTACGTCGTCAGGGAGTTGTCCAGCGACTGCATCACCAGGCCGATGATGGTCCGCTCCGACCAGCGCCGGTTGGAGAGCGAGCGCAGCACGAGAAGGGGATGGCGGGCCGCGTTCGCCAGCCAGCCGAGGACACGGGAGGAGCCCTCCGCGTACGGCACCTGGAGGATGGACATGCCGCCCATCGCGTTGGAGCCCTTGCCGTAGCGGACCGGCTCGATGTGCGTGTTCTCGTCCGGGTGGATCGACGAGGTGATCGCGACGCCCTTGGTGAAGTCGGCCTTCGGGGTGCCGTGTGCCCTGCGGTAGCGGCGGTCGTCGGTCTGGGCGCCGACCAGTGCCTCGGAGTTGGTGCGGGTGAGGTCGCCCAGCCGCTCGGAGAGGTACGGCAGTTGGCCGCCGGCCTTCATCCGGTGCAGCAGGGTCTGGGTGCCGTAGGTGCCGGCGGCGATGACGACGCGGCGGGCCTTGAGGATCCGGCCCTTCGCCTTCTTGTCGTCGGTGGGGAGGGTCGCGATCGCGTAGCCGCCCTGGGAGTCGTCGGTGACGGAGACGACGGTGGTCATGGCGTGGACGACCGCGCCCGCCTGCTCGGCGAGGTGCAGGTAGTTCTCGTTGAGGGTGTTCTTCGCGCCGTGCCGGCAGCCGGTCATGCACTCGCCGCACTCGGTGCAGGCGTTGCGGGCGGGGCCGGCGCCGCCGAAGTAGGGGTCGTCGACCTGGTCGCCGGGCGCGGCTTTCGTCTCGCCGTCGGCGTCCTTGCCGTCGCCGAAGAAGACGCCGACGGGGGCGAGATGGAAGGTGTCGCCGACGCCGAGCTTCTCCGCCGCCGCCTTCAGGTGGACGTCGGAGGGGGTCATCGTCGGGTTGAGCCGTACGCCGAGCATGCGCTGCGCCTGGTCGTAGTACGGCTTCAGCTCCTCCTGCCAGTCCGTGATGTCACGCCACTGGGGGTCATCGAAGAAGGCCTTCGGGGGGACGTAGAGGGTGTTGGCGTAGTTGAGCGAGCCGCCGCCGACGCCCGCGCCGGCCAGCACCATGACGTTGCCGAGGAGATGAATGCGCTGGATGCCGTAGCAGCCGAGCGCGGGGGCCCAGAGGTAGTTCTTGATGTCCCAGGAGTTCTTGGGGAGGGTGGTGCGGGTGAAGCGGCGGCCGGCTTCCAGGACGCCTACGCGGTAGCCCTTTTCCGACAGGCGCAGGGCGGTTACGGAACCGCCGAAGCCCGAACCGACGACGATGACGTCGTAGTCGTAGGCGTCCTGGGGCACGATTTCTCCTCTTTGAGCGTACGTGCGGGTAGTTCGTGGTTGCTCGCGCCCACGCGGCGGAGCCGCATATCGATACGGGCCGCGCCCCCAAAAAAGACGGGTCGGCTATCGCAGCCTCAGTGCCTTCATCACCCGGAGGCTGGTGCTCATGAAGGCGGCGTACTTCTCGTCGTCCATGCCCAGCGAGGGGGCCATGGGAAGAAGCCTCTGCTGCGCCACGGTCTGCGCCTCGGTGTACTTGAGGATGCCCTCCGAGCCGTGCCGCCGGCCCAGGCCCGAGTCCTTCATGCCGCCCATCGGGGACTGGACGCTGCCGTAGGCGGGGGCGTAGCCCTCGTTGACGTTGACCGTGCCGGTGCGCAGGCGGGCGGCGACCTCGCGGCCGTGGCCGCCGTTCTTCGTCCAGACCGAGGAGTTCAGGCCGTACGGGGTCGCGTTGGCGTGCTCGACGGCCTCCTCCTCCGTCTTGAAGCGGTAGAGGGAGACGACCGGGCCGAAGGTCTCCTCCGTGCAGACGGCCATCGCGTCCTCGACGCCGTCGAGAATGGTCGGCTCGTAGAAGTAGGGGCCGATGTCGGGGCGGGCGGTGCCGCCGGCGACGACCGTCGCGCCCTTCTCCACGGCCTCCGCGACATGCCGCGTGACCGTCTCCAGCTGGCGCTCCCCGACCAGGGATCCCATGTCCGCGCCGTACGCGAGGGACCGGCCGAGGCGCATCGCCTTGGTGCGGGCGGCGAAACGCTCGACGAAGGCGTCTGCGATCGACTCGTGGACGTACAACCGCTCGATGGAGATGCAGAGCTGGCCGGCCGAGGAGAAGCAGGCGCGGACCGCGCCGGCGGCCGCCTTCTCGATGTCGGCGTCCGCGAGGACCAGCATGGCGTTCTTGCCGCCGAGTTCGAGGGAGACGCCGACGAGCCGGGCGGCGGCACCCTGGGCGACCTCGCGGCCGGTGCGGGTGGAGCCGGTGAAGGAGACGTAGTCGGCGTGCCTGACGACCTCGGGGCCGACGACCGGGCCCTCGCCGAGGACGACCTGGAAGACGTCGGCGGGCAGCCCGGCCTCGATGAGGATGTCGCGGGCCCACAGGGCGGTCAGGCAGGTCTCGGTGTCCGGCTTCATGACGACCGCGTTGCCCGCGACGAAGGCGGGGAGCGCGTCACCGACGGAGAGTTCGAGCGGGTAGTTCCAGGGGGCGATCTGGCCGACCACGCCCCGCGGGTGGCGCAGTTCGGTGACCTTGGTGAGGGTGGGCATGGCGCCCGCGTGCCGCTTCGGCCTCAGATAGGAGGGGGCCTTGCGGCCGTAGTGGCGGGCGGCGACGGCGACGGCCTGCACCTCCTCGTGCGCGTGCAGCCGGGCCTTGCCGGTCTCCAGCTGGATGAGGTCGAGGACCTCCGCCTGCCGGGCCAGGATCAGGTCGTGGAAGCGGAGCAGGACGGCCGCGCGCTGCCGTACCGGCACCTTCGCCCACACGGCCTGCGCGGCGCGGGCGGCGTCGAAGGCCTTGGCCACGTCCTCGGGGGTGGACTCGGGCAGGTCGGCCAGCTTCTCGCCGGTGAAGGGCGTGTGGTTGGCCGTGCGGCCGGAGCCGGCGACGCCCTTGGTGAGCTGGGCGACCAGCTCGGGCGTGACCACGTCGGCGGCCGTTCTGGCGCCCGCCGGGGCGGGGGCGAGGGGATTCGTGCCGGTGTGCGCCGGTGCGTGGGCCGGGGCCTGCGAGTCCGTCATGAGCCGCAGGGTATTCGGGAGCGGGGCCTTTGGGTACCCGTGGGTAACTCGGTTTCACCGAGTACACACACGCCGCCAGTGATCACTGGCAGAGAATGCGCTGATCAGGGTGTTGGACGGGGCCGGTCGGCGCCGGTCAGCCGCGTTCCGGTTTTTTGGCGAGCAGGAGGCCGAGCGCGGCGAAGGGGGTGAGGCGGCGGGGCTCGGGGGCCGTCGGGGGAGGTGCGGCCGGGGGCGGCGACTGTGCCGGTGCGGTGGGCTCCGTGACCCACCTCGGCACGGCCTCCCCCGCGACCCCGGCGAGGACCTCGGCGGCCTCCGGGGCGGTCGGCCGGGCCTCCGGATCGGGCGCGAGGAGCCGCTCCAGGAGCGGGCCGAGGGGGCCGGCGTCCTGCCCGGTGGCCGCCCGCAGCAGCGCGCCCAGGGACCACAGGTCGGAGGCGGGGCCGGCGCCGCGCCCCGCGGCACACTCGGGCGCGACGAAACCGCCGGAGCCACCGTCGCCGGAGCCGTCCTCGCCGAAGCCGATGTGCCCCTGCTGCCCCGCGCCGATACCGAAGTCGGTCAGCACGACCCGCTCGCCCCCGGCCTCCAGGAGAACGTTGGACGGCTTGAGGTCGCGGTGCACGATGCCGACACAGTGGGCGGCGTGCAGGGCGCCGAGCACGGCGAGTCCGATCCGGGCAGCCTCGGCGGAAGCCAGCGGGCCGTGGGCGGCGAGGGCCTCCTGGAGGGACTCCCCTTCCACCAACTCCATGACGACCCAGGGAAGTTCGCCTTCGAGGAGTACGTCGTGAATGGCGACGGCCGCCGGATGGTCGACGCGGGCGGCGGCGCGGGCCTCGTGCAGCAGGCGGTGTGCGGCGCGCTGCCGCTCCTCGTCGTCCGGCTCGCCGGTCAGACGCGGCTCCTTGACGGCGACCTGCCGCCCGTCCTGCTCGTCCCGCGCGCGCCACACGGTGCCGGAGGGCCCGGAGCCGATGCGTTCGGCGAGCCGATAGCGCCCACCGATCAGACGTTCCCCGACCGGCTGTTCGCCGTCTTCACTCATGCCACATGAGTACCTTGCGCACCATGCCCTTGTCGAAGCGGCGCGGTCAGAGGCCCACGGCCGGCGGACGTCGGCGTCACCCCCGGCCGAGTCACCCCTTCAGGGGCCCTCAGTCCCCCGCGAACGTGTCCACCGCGACGTCGAAGTACTCCCGTGCCTCCCGTACCTTCCCGACCGGCGCGGACACCCACACGTCGTACAGCCGGCCGTCCTCCTCCCAGCAGAGGTCGTAGGTGTGCCGGGGGCCCTCCGTCGCGCTGAAGCCCTTCCAGGTGAACTCCCAGAAGGCGGCGGGGTGCCCGGAGTGGGTGGTGTCGGTGACCCGTCCGTCGTGGTAGCCGGGGTTCGTGCTCGGCCCGTCGGCCGCCGCCCGGCGCATCGCCGTCCCCGGTCCGCCCGTCTGCGGCTCGGAGATCTTGATGCCGAGCCGGAAGGTCTGCCCCGGCGACAGGTAGAAGACGCGCTGGCCCTGCGGGTCGCGGGTGAAGCCCTCCGGGACGGCGAGGGAGAAGCCGGCCGGGTCCCGCGCGAGGCGGTAACCGGAGGGCGCGGTACGGGAGTTGGTGGCCGGAGGCGAGGACCGCGACGGTGAGGGCGAGGACGGCGGCGGTGTCGAGGGGGGCGCCGTGTGCGAGGCGGAGACGGTCGCCGTACCTCCGGGGCCCGGGGCACCGCCGCCTCCGCCGCCGTTGAACAGCAGCGCGGCCGCCGACACCCCGGCCCCGGCCATCGCCGCGACCAGCAGCGCGGCGACCAGCACCCCGCGGGGCGAGTACCGGGGCGGCCCGGCCGGTGCCGGGGCCGGCGGCCGGGGCAGGTCCCGCTGGGTCGGCGTGTACGCGGAGACGCCGACGCTCTCCCTCGCACTCGCGACCGCCATGGCTCCCGTCTCCAGGAAGCCGCGCAGCATCCGCTCGGCCTCCGCCGCACCCAGCCGCCGCTCGGGATCCCGCTCCAGCAGCCCCCGTACGACCGGCAGCAGCGGCTCAGCCTGGGCAGGTGGCCGGATCTCGTCGGAGACCACGGCGTGCAGGATCCCGCCGAGCAAGTCGCGCCGGAACGGCGACTCGCCGCTGAGCGCCGCGCACAGCAGCGCGCCCAGCGACCACAGGTCGGAGGCGGGACCGGCCCGGACGCCGGACATCCGCTCGGGCGCGGTGTACTCGGGCGATCCCACGAAGGAACCGGTCTCGGTGAGCGTGGTGGCGCCCGCGACCTGCGCGATCCCGAAGTCGGTGAGCACGACACGCCCGGTGGCCGCCTCGACGAGTACGTTCGCCGGCTTGATGTCCCGGTGCAGCACCCCGGCCGTGTGCGCCGTCCGCAACGCGCTCAGCAGGGCGATCCCGATCCGCGCGGCCTCCCCGACGTCCACCGGGCCGCTCCGGGAGATCCGGTCGGCGAGCGAGCCGCCGTCGATCAACTCCATGACGATGTAGGGCCGTTCACCCTCCTCCACCACGTCGTGCACGACGATGATGTGCGGGTGGTGCAACTGCGCGACGGCCTGCGCCTCCCGCAGGGTGCGGTCGCGGCGCAGCCGGGCGTCGTCGTCCGGGAGGGAGTCGTCGACAGTGAGTTCCTTCACGGCGACCTGCCGGCCGAGCAACTGATCGGTCGCACGCCATACGACACCCATCCCGCCCCGCCCGAGCCGCGTTTCCAGGCGATAACGCCCCGCGATCAGACGGACGGCTTCCCCGTCGGTCCCCATGGCCCCATGATGCCGCACCGGACGCCCGCGTTCCGGACGGTGACCGGCCAACAAACGCGCCCGGGGCGGCGCACGGGAGCGCGCGGTGTCACCCGGACGTGCCCGGGTCCCAGCTCTGCAGCACCCACTTGAACTGTTTGCTCGCGGTCGCCCAGTCCTTCGCCGGCGACGACATGTAGATGGCGTATTCGACGCCCGCCCGCGAGTAGTAGGTCTCCTCGATCGCGCGCCGCGGCCCGGCGGCGTTCGCCCCGTCCTTCGCCAGCGCGGTCCAGGTGTACTCCCACACCGACCCGTCCCGGTCCCGGTACAGGTTCTTCTTCATGGTCACGCGGTTGTAGTCGACCAGCCGCTGCAACTGCTGCTCCAGATCCAGCTGGTGCGCGAGGGCGTCGGAGAAGTCGGGCGAGCTGTCGATGGCGATGCGGAGGAAGTGGCGGCCGTTGTCCGGCGTGTAGTCGATCTGCTTGAGGTCACCGTCGATGCCGTAGACACTCCGCTTCCAGCCCTTGGGCAGGGAGAGCTTGAAGCCCAACGGGTCCTCCACGGACCGCCAGTCGGTGGGGACCGCGCCGTCCGGCGCCGAGGTCGAGCCGGAGGAGGGGGAGGAGGAGCCGGACGTGGCCGGCGCGGCCACGCGGCCGGTGCCGTCCTGCTGCCCGAAGTCCCACTTCTGCAGGGCGACCGCCGCGCCACCGCCGAGCAGCGCGGCCATGGCGACGACGAGCGCGAGCGTACGCAGCCGGCGCCGCCTGGGCCGGGCGGCGGGGACGGACGGCGGCCCGATGGTCGTCGCCGCGTCCATGGAGCCGCCCGAGGGGCTCCGGCCCTCGTACGAGCCGCTGTAGGAACCGCCCTGCGAGCCGCCGTACGAGCCGCCCTGCGCACCGCTGTACGGGCTGCCGTACGACGCCGAGTCCCGCGAGCTGTCGTACGAGCCCTCGTACGGCGTCCCAGAGTCCGGCCGTGGCACCTCGGTGATCTGCGACCGCGTCGGTACGTACGCCTGCGCCCCGCTCGGCCGCCGGCCCTCCGCCGCCTCGGCGAGCATCAGCTCGGCCTCCTCGGGGCCGGGCCGCTGGGCGGGTTCCTTGCGCAGCAGCGCGGTGATGACCGGCTCCAGCGGGCCCGCGTTGCTCAGCTCGGCGGCCTCGTCCTCGACGACGGCCTGCATGGTGGTCAGCGGTGAGGTGCGGCGGAACGGCGAGCGCCCCTCCACCGCGGTGTACAGCGTCGCGCCCAGCGCCCACAGGTCGGAGGACGGCCCGGGATCGTGCCCGCGCACGCGCTCCGGCGCGAGGTAGTCGACGGATCCGACGACTTCCCCGGTACGGGTGATCGTGGTGTCGCCCTCGATCTGGGCGATGCCGAAGTCGGTGAGGAGGACCCGGCCGTCCCGGCCGATCAGGACGTTGCCCGGCTTGACGTCCCGGTGCAGCACCCCGGCGCTGTGCGCGGCGCGCAGCGCGCGCAGCACCCACAGCCCGATCCGCGCGGCCTCCCGCGGCTCGACGCGCCCGCGCTCCTTGACCTCGTCGGCCAGCGAGTGGCCCTCGACCAGCTCCATGACGATCCACGGACGGCCGTCGTGTTCGAGGACGTCATGGACGGTGACGACGGCGGAGTGGTTGATGCGCGCCGCGGCCCGGGCCTCCGCCCGGGTGCGGGCCAGCAGGATGGCCTGGTCGCCCTCGGAGACGTAGAGCGCGGCCGTCAACTCCTTGATGGCGACGGCCCGGTGCAGCACTTCGTCGTGGGCGCGCCACACCCGGCCCATGCCGCCGCTGCCGATGGTGTCGGCCAGCCGGTAGCGGCCCGCGATGAGCAGGCCCTGCATCTGATTCACGTTGCCCCGCAATGGTCTTGTCAGGGCCAGACTAAGGACCGGCCTTCGGTCATGGAACCGGTGGGGTCCCACGGAGACAGCACTGTGACGGTTTTCGCTTTCGGCACGGAAAGTGAACAGAATCCGCCCACCGGAACGGGAACCATTCGGCTCACACCGGCGTTGAGGTCACCCCGTGTACTTGTAGGTCGACGACGCCTGGTCGTACAGCCGTGTGACCTCGTCCCGCTCCGACTCCGGACCGCGGACCTGGACGATGTGGTACCGACCGTTGATCAGGAAGACCATGTTCCGTACGAACAGGTCGCCCTGCCGGCTGTCCGTCCAGGTGAACTGCCCCTCGGCGGACACCTGCCGGCCCACCGTGATGGTCCGCAGTCCGCCCGCCGTGGCCCAGCTGGAGTCCCGGTACGGCTGCAACTCCGCCTCCTTGTCCCGCTGGTACGTCATCGGGTCGTTGCCGTAGGTCGCCGCGCTGTCCCGCCCGGCCACGACGATCAGCTCGAACTTCCCGTGCGAGTAGATCACCTGGCCGCTGCCGTTGCGCGGCGTGCGGCTCCAGCCCTGGGCGACGGCGACCCGGAAGCCGTCCGGGTCGTCGCGCAGGGTGAAGCCGTCGGCGGCCGTGTCGCCGCCCGTCGAACCGGCGGTGGTCTGCGTCTCGGTGGACGGGGCCGCCGTCTGCGTCTGCGTCGGCGTGGGGGTCGGGCTGGGGCTCGGCGCGGGACCGGCCTCGCCGGCCGCGCCGGTCCGGTCGCCGTTCGTCGCGCCGTTGTCCGCGCTGTCCTTCTTCGGCAGGAACAGCATGGCGTACGCGACCACGGCGGCCAGCAGGAGCAGCACCAGCAGAAGCAGCGTACGGCCCAGTCTGCGCGGGGACTTGGCCTCCTGGCGGGCCCGCTTGTGCCGGCCGTGCGGACTGGTCGCCGGAAGTCCGGCCCGGCGCCAGCGCACCAGTTGCCCGCGCTTGCGGACGATCGGCAGCCGAGCGGGGTCGGCGGCGGGCGGGGCGGCGACGACATGCGCGCCGGCGTCCGGCTCGGGCGCGGACCGCACCAGCGAACGCAGCCAGCCGCGCAGCTCCTCGAAGTCCAGCCGCTCGGTGGGGTCCTGACGCAGCAACGACTCCACGACCGGCCTGAGCGACCCGCACTCCTCCGCGAAGGCGGGCGGCTCCGAGCACACCAGCTGCACCAGCTCGGCCGTCGACTCCTCCGGATACGGCGCGTGTCCCTGCACGGACCGGAACAGCAGCGCGCCGAGCGCCCACAGGTCGGTGGCCGGTCCGATGGGCGCCGCCAGCTGCCAGTTCTCGTGCACGGGACCGGCCTGTTCCGGCGCCCAGCGCTCGGTCACCGGCCCGACCACGGTCATCCGCACCTGCCGCGCCCGCTCGGCGGCCAGCGCGGTGGCGGGCCCGCGCCGCCCGGTCACGGTGGCACCCGGCTCGCCCCAACGGGGGGCCTGCGCGGGCACGACCGGTCGCGGGAGGTCGGTACCGGGACCGACGGCCGGCAGTGCGGTGCGCTCCGCGGGAGCCGCGCCGGGACGGGGCACGGCCCCGTGCCAGGACGAGGGCGCACCGCTCACCCCGTACGGGTCGGCGATCTGGCCGGGCGGCACACTGCCGCCGGACTCCTGCACCTGCCCCTGGGCGTACGGCGGCTGCTGGGCCGCCCCGTTGCCGTGCCCCGGGGCATACGGCGACGGGGCCGCCCCGTTGGCGTACGGCGGCTGCGCCGCACCGTTGGCCTGCCCCGGACCGTACGGGGGCTGCGGTGTGGACGTGCCGGCGTCGGCCGGCGGCCGGGCGCCGGGCAGCGCGGCCCGGCCGTTCTGCTGGGCCTCCTGGACCCGGGCGGCGGCCCTGGCCCCCGCCCGGTACGCGGCGATCGCCCCGGCCCGCGCGGCCCGGACGTCCGCACCGGTCTCCAGCGCCCGCCGCTCCACCGCGCCCGTACCGGCTCCGCCCGGACCCTCGTCCGGCCCGGACCCCGGCAGGCCGCCGACGGCCCGGGCCTGGATGGCGGCACGCCGGGCGGCCTCGGGATCCGCTTCCGGCCCTCCGGGCGCCGTCCGCGCGCCGGTCGTACCACCTGCCGCACCACCCATGCTCCCGATGCCCCCGACAGCGAGGGCGCCCGAGCCTCCGGGACCCGCCGGAGGGCCGGATGTGGCGGAACCTTCCGCCTCCCCGGCACGCCGACGGCCGACGGCCTCCGCACCGCCCTCTCCCTCCGGCGCCGGCACCGGGTCGTACCCGCACAGCGCCTCTTCCGCCGCCCCGACCGCGAGGCCGGTCAGCATCACCCGGCCGTCGTCGCAGACGAGGACCGTGCGGGCGGTGATGTTGCGGTGCACCCAGCCGTGCGCATGCAGCACCCGGAGCGCCATCAGCACGTCGGAGGCGACCTCGGCCGCCCGGTACGGCGTCAGGGGCCGCTCGGCGAGCAGGGTCGCCAGCGACCGCGCGGCCACGAACTCACTGACGATCCAGAGCGAACCGCCCTCGGCGAACACGTCGAAGACCTGGTCGAGCCGGGGATGGTCGGGGATCCGGGCGGCGGCCTGCGCGGCCTCCACGGCGCGGCGCACCGCGGGATCGCTCGGCCGGCGTGTCGCGGTACGGGCTGCCGGTGGCCGACGCGCGCCACGGTCACGGGCCGTGAACCCGTCGGGCAGCCCCTCGGCGTCGAGCACCTCCGCCTCGACGACCTCCGGCAACGGCACCTGCCGGACGTACACTTCCTGCCCGCTGTAGGTGTCGAAGGCCCGGGTCTCGGTGTGTTCGTACTCGTCGGAGGGGGGCAGGGGCAGGCGGTAGCGGTCGGCGAGTACCCGACCCGCGTAGTCGTCCACGTAGCCTCCCCCGGCCGCCCGGTGGTCAAATCCGTTCGTTTCGCGGCCCGTTCCGCACACCTACCTGGATGCGTACGGTCCGCAACCACTCACGATACGTGCCGGAGGCAAGTCGCATTGAGGGGATGCGAATTTGTCACTTCGGCTCGAAGCTCGCCGCCAGCTCCTTCCAGGTGTCCTTGCGCAGTTCACTGCTCCAGTCGGCGGCCTTCGCGGTGTACATCAGCGCGTACCCCTGCGTCGGGCTGACAACGAACCCGCGGTCGATGGTCCGGTACTCGGTGCCGCCGTCGACGTAGGTGAACTCCCAGTCGGCCGTGTTCCAACCGCGGTAGCTCACCGCCGCTATTCGGATCTTCTGGTACTGGGAGCGCACCATGTAACGCTCCTGGTTCTTCCAGTCCGCCACCGGGTCGTCCTTGGGCGTGCTCGTCCAGGCGATCAGCAGCTTCTGCCCGTCGGGCCCGGTGAACCGGTCCCCGGCGGAGCTGCCGGTCTGGAACTTCCAGCCCTTGGGCAGCCCGATCGAGTACCCCTGGCCTCCGTTGTACGTCTGCACCGCCGAGGCGCTGTCGCTGCCGCTGCCACTGGAGTTCGACGCCGAGGAACCGTCGTCGTTCGACGCGTCGGTGTCGTCGCCGGTGCTCCCGGCGGCCGCGGCGGAGTCACCGTCCGTCTGCTTACCGCCACTCGTGTCCTCCTTGGTGGAGGACCCGCCGCCGGACCCCGAGCCGGAACTCGCGCTCGCGCTCGAGGTGGCCACCGCCTTGGAACCGCCGCTCTTGCCGCTCCCCTTGTCGTCCCCGTCGTCGCCGCCCAGCGTGAGGGCGAGCACGGTACCGAGCACCGCGAGCACCACCACCACGGCGATGATCACCAGGGTCCGCTTCGGCACCACGTCCGTGAGCGGAGCCCGCGGCACGGGCCGGGGCGCCAGGTCCAGATCCGGCGGCGGCACCACGGGCCACCCGGAACTCGCCTTGCCGACGGCGGGCTTGACCCCCGCCGACGCACCGCCGGCACCGGAAACGGCACCAGCACCAGCACCAGCACCAGCGGCGGAACCGGTGCCAGGACCGGCAGCCGGACGTGCACCGCCCGCCGAGCCGGAGACCGGGCCCGAGCCGGAAGCGACCGAACCGTCCTTGGCGCCGCCCGCCTCCACGGCGGGGCTCTTCGCCCGGGTCGTGGACGCGGCGCCGGCCGCTCCCGTGGCCTTCCGCACGGACCGCAGCGCCCCGCGCAGCTTCTCCCCCGCCTCCTCGCCCCGCCTGGCCCCGGCGCTCTTCTCCGCCTGCGGCGCGTCCGGCTGCGGAGGCAGCGGCACGACCCGCGTGGCATCGACGGGCAGTTCCTCGGGCGCGCTGATCACCGCGTTGAGCATCGCCCGCGCGCCGGCGTCGTCCAGCCGCTTGGCCGGGTCCTTGGTGAGCAGCCCGTAGATGACGTCCCGGAGCGGCCCCGCGTTCTTGGGCTCCTCCAACTGCTCGGTCATCACCGCGGTCAGCGTGGCGATCGCCGACCCCTTGTCGTACGGCGGAGCGCCCTCGACCGCCGCGTACAGCAGGCCGCCGAGCGACCACAGGTCGGCCGCCGGGCCGGGCTTGTGACCGCGGGCCCGCTCCGGGGAGATGTAGGAGGGGGCGCCGACGAGCATGCCGGTGGAGGTGATCGACGGGTCGCCCTCGACCTGGGCGATACCGAAGTCGGTGAGCACCACCCGGCCGTCACCCTCGGAGATCAGCACGTTGGACGGCTTCACGTCCCGGTGCAGGATCCCCTCGCGGTGCGCCGACCGCAGCACGTCCAGGATCGCGAGCCCGACCTCGGCCGCGCGCCTGGGCTTGAGCAGGCCGTCCTCCCGGATCACCTCGGCCAGCGACTTGCCCTCGACCAGCTCCATCACGATCCAGGGCCGGTCGTCCTCCTCGACCACGTCGAAGACCGTCACCGCGCTGTTGTTGCGGATCCGGGCGATCGCCTTGGCCTCGCGCAGGGTGCGCGTGATCAGGCGCCGCTTCTCCTCCTCGTCGATGTTCGACGGGAACCGCAGCTCCTTGACGGCCACCGTCCGGCCCAGCGTCTCGTCCTCGGCGCGCCACACCGTGCCCATGCCACCGCGGCCGAGCACCCTTCCCAGCCGGTACCGCCCGGCGAGAAGACGCTCACTGTTGTCCTGACGAGTCTCCTGACGAGAAGTACCCGCCCGCTCCGCCTCCGACATGCGTCCCCTCATGCAACCCGCCCTGACAGAGCCTTCATTGTCCCTCACCCGACAAGTGCCCAGCGCCCAGGGTGCCCCTGACCGCGCATCGGGGCCGCCCGACCGGAACCCCCGGTGACGAGGGCGTCACGCGAGCCGGGATGATGGGCCGCGACAGGGGAGGGACCCGGATGCCGTCGCTTCGGACACTGGTGGCCATACCGGTCTCTCTTGCCCTGCTGCTCGCCCTGGTGACGGTCGGTTCCGCGTCCTCGGCGGAGGCCACGGACCCGCTCCTGTCACAGTTCGTCATCAAAGGCCGGGCACCCGCGGCCGCCCTCCTGGACGTCGACGGCGACGACGTCCGCTACGCGGCCGCCGGCCGGGGCATCACCCGTGCCGACCACTTCCGCGCCGGCAGCATCACCAAGACCTTCGTCGCCACCGTCGTCCTGCAACTGGCCGCGGAACACCGGCTGTCCCTGTCCGACCCCGTCGAGCGCTACCTGCCGGGACTGCTGCGCGCACGAGGCGTCGACGGCCGGCACATCACCCTGCGTGCCCTGCTCAGCCACACCAGCGGGCTCGCCGACTTCACCGAGCTCACCCGAGGGGCCGTCCCCCTGACTCCGCTTCAGGCCGTACGCGTCGCGCTCGCCCTCCCTTCGACCGGCCTCGGCCGCTACTCGTACTCCAGCACCGACTACGTCGTGCTCGGCATGGTCATCCGCCGGGTCACCGGTCACTCGTACGCCACCGAGGCGCGGCGCCGCGTCATCACTCCCCTCCGTCTCACCGGCACGTCCTTCCCGGGTGCCCGTGCCTCGCTGCCCGCGCCGCACGGCCGCGCCTACGCGGCCGACGGCTCCGACGTCACCGAGCTCGACCCGCGCGTGGCCGGCGCCGCGGGTGAGCTGGTGACCACGCTCGACGACCTGGACCGCTTCTACGCGGCGCTGCTGGACGGCGAGCTGCTGCCCTCGCACTGGCTGCGCGAGATGCTCGGCACCCGTGCCGCACATGGGGTGTACGGCCTGGGGATCTTTCCTGTGAAGCTGCCGTGCGGGACCACGGTGTGGGGGCACAACGGCCGGATCGCGGGCAGCTATGTGCGGAGTGCTGCCTCGATCGGCGGCCGGCATGTCGTTACGTTCCGCGTGAACACGACGGCGGTCGGGGACCCGGACCTCGAACCCGCACTGCTCGCGGCCGAGTTCTGCCCTCGCAGTGAGTAGAACGGCCGGGGTCCGGCAGAAGATCCCGGCCCGGGTCGCTCGATCGGGTGGGTTTCAGAGCGGTGCGATGTCCGGGGCTCCCAGGCGGGCCGCGTCGGCCGTCTGGTCGTCCGGCTGGAGTTGGGACTCCCGTTCCGCCTCCACCCGCTTCTCGTAGTGCTCGACCTCCCGCTCGATCTGGTCCTTGTCCCAGCCGAGGACCGGCGCCATCAGCTCGGCGGCCTCGCGGGCGCTGCGGGTGCCCCGGTCGAAGGTCTCGATGGAGATGCGGGTACGGCGGGTGAGGACGTCGTCGAGGTGGCGGGCGCCCTCGTGGGAGGCGGCGTAGACGACCTCGGCGCGCAGATAGTCGTCGGCGGCCGAGAGCGGTTCGCCGAGCGCCGGGTCGGCGGCGATGAGTTCGAGGACCTCGTCCGCCATCGAGCCGTACCGGTTCAGCAGGTGCTCGACCCGGACCACGTGGATGCCGGTGCGGGCGGCGATCCGCGCCCGCGCGTTCCACATCGCCCGGTAGCCCTCCGCGCCGAGCAGCGGGATGTCCTCGGTGACGCACTCCGCGACCCGCGTGTCGAGCCCGTGCACCGCCTCGTCGACGGCGTCCTTGGCCATCACCCGGTACGTCGTGTACTTGCCGCCCGCGACGACCACGAGCCCCGGCACCGGATGCGCGACCGTGTGCTCGCGCGACAGCTTGCTGGTGGCGTCGGACTCGCCGGCCAGCAGCGGACGCAACCCCGCGTACACACCCTGGACGTCGTCCCGCGACAGCGGCACCGCGAGCACCGAGTTGACGTGGTTGAGGAGGTAGTCGATGTCGGCGCTGGAGGCGGCCGGGTGGGCCTTGTCCAGGTCCCAGTCGGTGTCGGTGGTGCCGATGATCCAGTGCCGGCCCCAGGGGATGACGAACAGGACCGACTTCTCGGTGCGCAGGATCAGGCCGGTCGTGGAGTGGATGCGGTCCTTGGGGACGACCAGGTGGATGCCCTTGGATGCGCGGACGTGGAACTGGCCGCGCTCGCCGACCATCGCCTGGGTGTCGTCGGTCCACACACCGGTCGCGTTGACGACCTGCTGGGCGTGGATCTCGTACTCCCCGCCGCCCTCCACGTCCTGCACCCGGGCCCCGACGACCCGCTCGCCCTCGCGCAGAAACCCGGTCACCCGCGCGCGGTTGGCGGCCTTCGCGCCGTAGGACACCGCCGTGCGCACCAGGGTCGCCACATAGCGCGCGTCGTCCATCTGGGCGTCGTAGTACTGGATGGCGCCGACCAGGGCGTCCTTGCGCAGCGCGGGCGCGATCCGCAGGGCGTGACGGCGGGTCAGGTGACGGTGGATGGGCAGGCCCCGGCCGTGCCCGCTGGCCATGGACATCGCGTCGTAGAGCGCGACGCCCGAGCCGGCGTACAGGCGCTCCCAGCCCTGGTGCTGGAGCGGGTACAGGAAGGGCACCGGCTTGACCAGGTGCGGGGCGAGGCGCTCCAGGAGCAGGCCGCGCTCCTTGAGGGCCTCGCGGACCAGGGCGAAGTCGAGCATCTCCAGATAGCGCAGCCCGCCGTGGATCAGCTTGCTGGATCTGCTGGAGGTGCCGGAGGCCCAGTCACGGGCCTCGACGATGCCGGTGTTCAGGCCCCGGGTGGCCGCGTCCAGCACGGTTCCGGCGCCTACCACTCCGCCGCCCACGACCAGCACGTCCAGCTCGCGCTCGGCCATGGCCGCCAAGGACTCCGCCCGTTGCTTCGGCCCCAGTGTCGCTGTCCTCACCGCTGCCTCCCGCTCTGCCGCCATCGGTCATGGCTCGTCGTCGGTCGTCGGTCGCATGGGCCCCACCCGGCAGGCGCGGCCCATGCCCAAAGTCTGACCGCGTTGCCCGACTTCAGCCACCACGCGCCCCCAGCCTGTGGACAACGCTCACCGAACCCCCGGAAGACACACGTACACAATCCCACATAACGTTCATATTTACTCCTAGTCTGACATTGCGCTTCGCTCATCCTGTCCACAGGGCTTGCGCACCTGTCCCGCTTCGGTTACTGGGAAGGACGGCCCACGCCATGCCCGCAGACCTCGCCGTCATGGGACTCGGTCCCTTCGGCCTGCCCCTCGCCCAGGCCGCCGTGGCCGCCGGCATCCCCACGATCGGGTACGCCACCGGTCCCGAGGCGGGCTCGCTCAGCCCCGCCGAGCTGCGCCGGATGCTCTCGAGGGGCTTCCGGGTGGCCAAGGACCCGGCCGAACTGGGGCGGGTGCGGACGGCCGTGATCTGCGCGCCGACCCCGCGCGGCGCCGACGGCGGGCTCGACCTGAGCCGGGTGGAGGCCGCGGCCCGCACCCTGGCCGAGCGGCTGCGCCCGCACACCACGGTGATCCTGGAGTCGCCGGTCCACCCGGGGACGACGGAGGACTTCCTGCGGCCTCTGCTGGAGAAGGGGTCGGGTCTGCGGGCGGGGCGCGATTTCCATCTCGCCTACTCGTCCAGCCGGGTGGATCCCGGCAGCCGCGACTTCACCCCGGCCAACACCCCGAAGGTCATCGGCGGTCTCACGCCCGCGTGCACGGAGTCGGCCGCCGCTTTCTACGGCCGGCTCACCGACAAGGTGGTACGCGCGCGTGGCCCGCGCGAGGCCGAGACCGTGCAGCTCCTGGAGACCAACTTCCGGCACGTCAACATCGCCCTCGTCAACGAGATGGCCGTCCTCTGCCATGACCTGGGCGTCGACCTGTGGGACGTGATCCGCTGCGCGGAGACGAAGCCGTTCGGCTTCCAGGCCTTCCGTCCCGGCCCCGGTATCGGCGGCCACGGGGTCGCCCAGGACCTGTCCGGCGTCGCCGGCCGCGGCCTGCGCATGGTGGAACTGGCCCAGCAGGTCAACAACCGGATGCCGGGGTACGTCGTCCAGCGCGCCGCCGCGCTTCTCAACGAGCACGGCAAGTCGGCCCGCGGCGCGCGCGTGCTGCTGCTCGGCGTCACCTACAAGGCCGACCTCGCCGACCAGCAGGCCACGCCCGCCCGTGAGATCGCGATCCGGCTGATGGAACTGGGCGCCTCGATCAGCTACCACGACCCGCACATCGCGTCCTGGAACGTCCTGGACCGCCCGGTCCCCCGCGCGGACTCCCTCTACGAGGCGGCCGCCGACGCCGATCTGACGATCCTGGTCCAGCAGCACCGGACGTACGACCTCCAGGGCCTGTCGGTGAAGGCACAGCTGCTCCTCGACACCCGCGGGGCGACACCGACGGGAGCGGCACACCGGCTCTGAGCCCTCCGCCGCGCACCCGGCGCGGAAATCGTCAGGGGTGTTGTCACTGGCTCCTGTTAATCTCCCCTCACTCGTCGCACAGGTGTGCGCACGTCTTCTCACCTCGCTGTTCGCGCGGTGATCCATCAGGGGGGATTTTCTGTCATGAGCCAGTCAGCTCCACCACCGCCGCAGCCCCAGCCGCAGTCGCCGTCGCAGCCCCAGTCGCAGCCGGCCGACGGCAACCCGTTCGCCCAGCAGCAGGCGCCCGCGCCGTACGCCGCCCAGCCCGGCGCCGTACCCGCGCCTCCGGCGCCCGCGCCGCCCCGGGGCAATGTCGCCCTCGGCGTGGTCGGTGCCGTCGTCGCGGCTGTGGCCGCCGCCGCTCTCTACGGCATGGTCATCGGCCTCACCAAGCACGAGATCGGCTGGGCGGCCGTCGGCGTCGGCTTCGTCATCGGCCTCGCGGCCGGCAGGCTCGGCGGCCGCAACCCGCTGCTCGCCGTCGTCAGCACCGTCCTCGCGCTCGGCTCCGTCTACTTCGGCCAGCTGGTCGGCGAGGCGATGATCGGCGCCGACCAGCTCGGCGTGAGCTTCTCCGAGCTGTTCTTCCAGCACTTCGGCGTCGTCCAGGACGCGTGGAAGGAAGAGACCGATCCGCTGACCTTCCTCTTCTTCGCGATCGCCGGGTGGGCGGCGTTCTCGGGCGCCCGGAAGGCGGCTGCCTGACCGGCTCGCGGCACGTGAAAGGGCCGGTCACCCGAAACGGGTGACCGGCCCTTCGCCCGTCCTGCGGGACCTACCGCTTGTGCTGCGAGTCCGCCACCGTCACCTCGACGCGCTGGAACTCCTTCAGCTCGCTGTAGCCGGTCGTGGCCATCGCCCGCCGCAGCGCGCCGAAGAGGTTCATCGAGCCGTCGGGGGTGTGGGACGGGCCGGTGAGGATCTCCTCGATGGTGCCGACCGTGCCGAGGTCGACCTTCTTGCCGCGCGGCAGTTCTTCGTTGACCGCCTCCATGCCCCAGTGGTGGCCCTTGCCGGGCGCGTCCGTCGCGCGGGCCAGCGGGGAGCCCATCATCACCGAGTCCGCGCCGCAGGCGATCGCCTTGGGGAGGTCGCCGGACCAGCCGACACCGCCGTCGGCGATCACGTGGACGTACCGGCCGCCGGACTCGTCCATGTAGTCGCGGCGGGCGGCGGCCACGTCCGCGACCGCGGTGGCCATCGGGACCTGGATGCCGAGGACGTTGCGCGTGGTGTGGGCGGCGCCGCCGCCGAAGCCGACGAGCACGCCGGCCGCGCCCGTGCGCATCAGGTGCAGGGCCGCGGTGTACGTGGCGCAGCCGCCGACGATGACCGGGACGTCCAGCTCGTAGATGAACTGCTTCAGGTTCAGCGGCTCGTGCGAACCCGACACGTGCTCCGCCGAGACCGTCGTACCGCGGATGACGAAGATGTCCACGCCCGCGTCGACGACGGCCTTGGAGAACTGGGCCGTGCGCTGCGGGGAGAGCGCGGCGGCGGTGACCACGCCCGAGTCGCGCACCTCCTTGATGCGCTGCCCGATCAGCTCCTCCTTGATGGGAGCCGCGTAGATCTCCTGGAGGCGGCGGGTCGCGGCGTCCGCGTCCAGCTCGGTGATCTCGTCGAGCAGCGGCTGCGGGTCCTCGTAGCGCGTCCAGAGGCCTTCGAGGTTCAGCACGCCGAGGCCGCCGAGCTCACCGATGCGGATCGCGGTGGCCGGCGAGACGACCGAGTCCATGGGGGCGGCCAGGAACGGCAGCTCGAAGCGGTAGGCGTCGATCTGCCACGTGATCGAGACCTCCTTCGGGTCCCGCGTACGGCGGCTGGGGACGACGGCGATGTCGTCGAAGGCGTACGCCCGGCGGCCGCGCTTGCCGCGCCCGATCTCGATCTCAGTCACGTCTGTGGCCTTTCCTCTTCGTTTCAGCGTCTTCCAGTATCGCCGACGGGTACGACAAGGGCGGCCCCGGTGCGCCCGGGGCCGCCCTGGAAAGACCGTGGTGACTACTTGCGGCTGTAGTTCGGCGCCTCGACCGTCATCTGGATGTCGTGCGGGTGGCTCTCCTTGAGGCCCGCGGAGGTGATGCGGACGAACCTGCCCTTGGACTCCATCTCCTCGATGGTGGCGGCGCCCACGTAACCCATGGTCTGGCGCAGGCCGCCGACGAGCTGGTGCAGCACGTTGGAGAGCGGGCCGCGGTAGGGCACCTGGCCCTCGACGCCCTCGGGCACGAGCTTGTCGTCGGCGGCCACCTCGGCCTGGAAGTACCGGTCCTTCGAGTACGACCTGCCCTGGCCGCGGGACTGCATCGCGCCGAGCGATCCCATGCCGCGGTACGACTTGAACTGCTTGCCGTTGATGAAGAGGAGCTCGCCGGGCGACTCCTCGCAGCCGGCCAGCAGGCTGCCGAGCATCACGGTGTCGGCGCCGGCGGCGAGCGCCTTGCCGATGTCGCCGGAGTACTGCAGACCGCCGTCGCCGATCAGCGGGATGCCGGCCGCGCGGGCGGCGAGGGACGCCTCGTAGATGGCCGTGACCTGCGGGACACCGATGCCGGCGACCACGCGCGTGGTGCAGATGGAGCCGGGGCCCACGCCCACCTTGATGCCGTCGACACCGGCGTCGATGAGCGCCTGGGCGCCGTCGCGGGTGGCGACGTTGCCGCCGATCACGTCGACGTCCACGCTCGACTTGATCTTCGACATCCAGCTGAGGGCGTTGCTGTTGTGACCGTGCGAGGTGTCGACGACCAGGAAGTCCGCGCCGGCCTCGGCGAGCGCCTGGGCCCGCTCCAGGGCCTCGGGGCTGGCCCCGACGGCGGCGCCGACGAGCAGGCGGCCCTCGGCGTCCTTGGCGGCGCTCGGGTACTTCTCGGCCTTGACGAAGTCCTTGACCGTGATCAGGCCCTTGAGGACGCCCTCGTCGTCGACCAGCGGCAGCTTCTCGATCTTGTGCTTGCGCAGCAGCTGGATGGCCTCGGTGCCGGAGATGCCGACCTTGCCGGTGACCAGCGGCATCGGGGTCATGACCTCGTGCACGCGGCGGGTGCGGTCGCTCTCGAAGGCCATGTCGCGGTTGGTGACGATGCCGAGCAGCTTGCCGGCCGGGTCGGTGACGGGCACACCGCTGATGCGGAACTTGGCGCACAGGGCGTCGGCCTCGGCGAGGGTGGCCTCCGGGCGCACCGTGATGGGGTCGGTGACCATGCCGGACTCGGACCGCTTGACCAGGTCGACCTGGTTCACCTGGTCCTCGACCGACAGGTTGCGGTGCAGCACGCCGACGCCGCCGAGACGGGCCATCGCGATCGCCATGCGGGACTCGGTCACCTTGTCCATCGCCGCCGACAGGAGCGGGATGTTGACCCGGACGTTGCGGGAGATGCGGGACGAGGTGTCGACCGCGTTCGGGAGCACCTCGGATGCGCCCGGCAGCAGCAGCACGTCGTCGTAGGTAAGCCCGAGTGTCGCGAATTTTCCGGGCACTCCGTCGACGTTGGCAGTCATGACACCTTCCCCAAATGGCCTTGAACGGTGCGGATGTCCATGCTAACGGGAAGCACAGGCCCCAAATTCCACGGTACGGCCCAGCTACGGGCTTCGTATGTTCGTACGGAAATGACCGCACGCCTGTTCATCGGGGGCGGCGAGCCGTGCGGCTACTGCTCCGCCAGGGCGCGCAGCCGGCTCAGGGCCCGGTGCTGGGCGACCCGGACGGCGCCCGGTGACATTCCCAACATCTGGCCCGTCTCCTCGGCGGTGAGGCCCACCGCGATGCGCAGGAGGAGGAGCTCGCGCTGGTTCTCGGGGAGGTTGGCCAGGAGTTTCTTGGCCCATTCGGCGTCGCTGCTGAGCAGCGCCCGTTCCTCGGGGCCGAGGGAGTCATCGGGACGTTCCGGCATCTCGTCGGAGGGGACGGCCGTGGAGCCCGGATGGCGCATCGCGGCCCGCTGGAGGTCGGCGACCTTGTGGGAGGCGATGGCGAAGACGAAGGCCTCGAAGGGGCGGCCGGTGTCGCGGTAGCGGGGCAGCGCGAGGAGGACCGCCACGCAGACCTCCTGGGCCAGGTCCTCCACGAAGTGGCGGGCGTCGCCCGGGAGGCGGGACAGGCGCGTGCGGCAGTAGCGCAGCGCGAGTGGGTGGACATGGGCGAGCAGGTCGTGCGTGGCCTGCTCGTCCCCGTCGACGGCGCGATGGACGAGAGCGCCGATCGTCCCTATGGCGGTGACCGCCTCGTCGTCGCGCATCGGTCCATCGTGCCCTGCGGCCGTCGGCGGTGTGGCACCGCGTCCGTCGTTGTGCACCGAAGCGTTATGAGCAGGTGCGCCGGAACTCATCCCTTGCGCCCTCCCCTTCCGCTCGAACGACTCGTCCCCGAGAGACTCCACACCTCAAGGATGCGGCATCGGCGCCGAAACGAGCAGCGGGTCTCCGGCGCTCCGCCTTGCGGACCCCGCCCACCATGAGGTAGGCGGGGGCGTCCGGTCGGTCCGCGGTCCCGCTGCGACGCAGCTCAGCGCCCTGTTAACGGACCAGTCCCCAGCGGAAGCCGAGGGCCACCGCGTGGGCGCGGTCAGAGGCGCCGAGCTTCTTGAACAGGCGCCGGGCATGGGTCTTCACGGTGTCCTCGGAGAGGAACAGCTCGCGGCCGATCTCGGCGTTGGAGCGGCCGTGGCTCATGCCCTCCAGGACCTGGATCTCGCGCGCGGTGAGCGTGGGCGCGGCGCCCATCTCGGCCGAGCGGAGACGGCGGGGCGCCAGCCGCCAGGTGGGGTCGGCGAGCGCCTGGGTGACGGTCGCGCGCAGTTCCGCACGCGAGGCGTCCTTGTGCAGGTAGCCGCGGGCGCCGGCCGCGACGGCCAGGGCCACCCCGTCCAGGTCCTCGGCGACCGTGAGCATGATGATGCGCGCGCCGGGGTCGGCCGACAGCAGCCGGCGCACGGTCTCGACACCGCCCAGTCCGGGCATGCGCACGTCCATCAGGATCAGGTCGGAGCGGTCGGCGCCCCAGCGGCGGAGGACTTCCTCGCCGTTGGCCGCCGTCGTCACGCGCTCGACGCCGGGCACGGTCGCCACCGCGCGGCGCAGCGCCTCTCGGGCAAGCGGGGAGTCGTCGCAGACGAGGACGGATGTCATGACCGCCCTCCGCAGCTGATGCGCGTCACCTTGAGCCTCCAGGCTGGTACGGAATCGTCACCTGTGCGGTCGACCGTCTCGGACGCCTGCCCGAGCGCTTGTTGTTTCAACCGCCTCCGCCCTCTCAACGACGGTCACTCGAAAGAGTTACGGGGCCGCGTGCCGTCTTCGGCACTCTACGTGAGGGCGCGGACACGGTGCAGACATGGACGTCAGACCCTCAACTTTTCATCACATCCAATGCCCCATTTAGACCTTTTTCTTCCCGTTTCACGGTGTCTGGGGCTAGATTCGCAATGAGTCATATTTTCATCTCTCTAGACCGGAGATGTACGGTCGTTGGCACCGTATCCGCCCAGAACGGCTACAAGGGGTCACGTAATGGCAGATTTCTCCCGCCTTCCCGGACCGAACGCGGACCTGTGGGACTGGCAGCTCCTGGCTGCCTGCCGTGGGGTCGACAGCTCGCTCTTCTTCCATCCCGAGGGCGAGCGCGGGGCGGCTCGGAGTGCCCGTGAGAACTCGGCCAAGGAGGTCTGCATGAGGTGCCCGGTCCGCGCGGAGTGCGCGGCGCACGCGCTGGCGGTCCGCGAGCCGTACGGCGTCTGGGGCGGCCTGACCGAGGACGAGCGCGAAGAGCTCATGGGGCGGGCGCGCAACAGGCTGGTGTCGGCGTCGACGACCAGCGGCGACCCCCTCCCGCACACCTGAAAGAACCGACTCCCCCGCACACGCCTGAAATAACGTTTCTTCAAACCGCTGCCGAGTGGGCCGTCCGTCGGCCCCGCCTTCCTAGGCCCGCCGGACCGCCCGGCGCAGCTGTTCCAGCGTCGCCGCCACGGCCGGCACCTGTGCCAGGTCGGGCAGGGTGAGAGCGACGATCTCCCGCACCACCGCGGGTTCCAGCGCCACCGTGCGCGCACCTCTCGGACGTACCGACTCGACCGCCAGCTGGGGCAGCACCGCGACGCCCAGACCGGCGCCGACCAGGCCGACCACGGCCGGATAGTCGTCGGTGGCGAAGTCGATGCGCGGCGTGAAGCCCGCGTTCTCGCAGGCCTGGACGAGCTGTCCCCGGCAGCGCGGGCAGCCCGCGATCCAGGGCTCGTCGGCGAGTTCCCCGAGGGCGACCGACTCCGCGCGTGCGAGCCGGTGCCGTTCGGGCAGCAGGCCGACCAGCCGGTCCGTCAGCAGCGGCCGCACCACCAGGTCGTCCCACTCCTCGGCACCCGCCGCGCCCTCGTAGCGGAAGGCCAGCGCGATGTCGCAGTCGCCCGCGCGCAGCAGCTCCACGGACTTCGGCGGCTCGGCCTCCTCCAGGGAGACCCGGGTGCCGGGGTGGGCCGCGCGCAGGGCGGCCAGTGCCGTCGGGACCAGGGTGGAGCTGCCGCTCGGGAAGGAGACCAGGCGGACCCGGCCGGCGCGCAGGCCGGCGATCGCGGCGACCTCCTCCTCGGCGGCGGTGAGCCCGGCGAGGATCCCGGAGGCGTGCCGCACGAGGGCCTCGCCGGCCTGGGTCAGGCGCATCTCGCGGCCGTTGCGCACCAGCAGCGGGGTGCCGACGGAGGTCTCCAGGGCCTTCATCTGCTGGCTGACTGCGGGCTGGGTGCAGCCCAGTTCGCGCCCCGCCGCCGAGAAGGAACCGGTGGTGGCGACGGCACGCAGGACGCGGAGATGACGGGCCTCTATCACTCTCCGAGCATAAGGCGGGCTTGGACAGCACGCCCAATAATGCGTCGACGCTTTGAGGCAGGTCCCGTACCTTCGGACCATGGAGCTTCTCTCGGTGAACCTCGGAATCCCGACGCCGTCGCCCCACACGGACCAGAAGGACGGCGTGACCGGCATCGACAAGCGGCCCACGGACGGCCCGGTGCGGGTGCAGGCGCCCGGCCCCAAGGGGGTCGCGGGCAGCGGACTGGCCGGGGACGCGGTGTGCGAGCTGCGCCACCACGGCGGCGAGGACCAGGCGGTGTACGCGTACGCGCGCGAGGACCTGGACGCCTGGGAGAAGGAGCTCGGCCGGCCGCTGCCGAACGGCTGTTTCGGTGAGAACCTCACGACAAACGGGCTGAACGTGTCGGATGCGCTGATCGGCGAGCGCTGGCGGATCGGTTCCGGGGTCGTACTGGAGGTCACCTCCGGGCGCATCCCGTGCCGCACTTTCCAGGGCCATCTGGGCGAACGGGGATGGGTGAAGAGGTTCACGCGGAAGGGTGCGACCGGTGCCTACCTCCGGGTGATCGAACCGGGTGAGATCCGGGCCGGCGACCCGATCGAGATCATCCACCGCCCGGCCCACGGGGTGACGGCGGCGCTGCAGTTCCGCGCGGTCACCACCGAGCGGGAGCTGCTGCCCCGGCTCCTCGCGGCGGGCGAGGCCCTGCACCCGGAGGCGCTGGCGCAGGCCCGGAAGTACATGGCGGCACAGCAGGACTGAACGGCCGTCACCCGCACGCCGTTCACCAGCGCTTCACCCATCGGGAGAGCTGGTGCGCGCAGCGGACGCCGTCAGTCCGGGTAACTACCCTTGGGCCATGACAACGGCTCTGATTACGGGATCGACCGCGGGAATCGGTGCCGCGTTCGCGCGGCGGCTGGCGGCGGACGGGCACAACCTCGTCCTGGTGGCGCGGGACACCAAACGGCTGCGTGAACAGGCGACCGAGCTGCACGACCGGCACGGCATCGAGGCGGAGGTACTCACCGCCGACCTCGCGGAGGACACCGGCATCGAGTCGGTCGCCGCCCGCCTCGGCGACCGCCGGAACCCGGTCGACCTGCTGATCAACAACGCCGGCTTCGGCAACAAGGGCCGCTATCTGGACGTCTCGATGGCCGACGAGCTGAAGATGCTCAAGGTGCACTGCGAGGCGGTGCTGCGGCTGACCTCGGCGGCGGCGGAGGCGATGCGGGAGCGCGGGCGCGGCGGTGTCGTCAACGTGGCCTCGGTGGCGGCCTTCGTGCCCCGGGGCACCTACGGCGCGTCGAAGGCGTGGGTCGTGCAGTTCACCCAGGGCGCGGCGCGCGATCTGGCGGGTACCGGCGTCCGGCTGATGGCGCTGGCGCCCGGTTTCGTGCGCACCGAGTTCCACCAGCGGGCCGGGATGGGCACGGACAACATCCCGGACTGGATGTGGCTGGACGCCGACAAGCTGGTCGAGGCGGCGCTCGCCGACCTCTCGCGCGGCAAGACGCTGTCGATCCCGGACCCGCGGTACAAGGTGCTGACCGGCCTGGCGAAGGTGGCCCCGCGTGGGCTGCTGGGCGGGATCACCTCGAAGACGGGGCGTAAGTACGGGCCGCAGTGACGGCTGCGGTGCCGCTTCCCTCGGTGGGAAAATGGGCGTGACGGTACCGGACCCAGGGGGGCCGGAGGCGGTGGCATGACGTTCGTACAGCTCATCGAGTGCAGGACCAGTCGGCCGGCCGAGATGGACCGGCTGATGGACAAGTGGGTCACGCAGGCCAAGGGGAAGCGGACGGCGACGCACGCGGTGGTCGGCAAGGACCGCTCCGACGCGTCGCACCTGGTCGAGATCGTGGAGTTCCCCTCGTACGAGGAGGCGATGCTGAACTCGAACCGGCCGGAGACCGACCAGGTCCTCGACGAGATCCTGGCGCTCTGCGACGGGATGCCGACCTTCACCGATCTGGACGTGGTGCGCGACGAGCGGTGGTACGCCGACACCGCGCGGCGGTTCTTCGAGACGATCGCCGCGCCCGGCCCGCTGGTTCCGCTGGACGGTCTGATCACCGAGGACTACCACGACCACGAGCCGGTCGAGGGCCAGGTCACCATCGGCATGGACGCGATGCGGCGCAAGCTGGAGATGTGGCGGGGAGCCTTCGACTTCTCGTTCCTCGTCGAGGACCAGATCGCCCAGGGCGACCGGGTGTGCACCAGGTGGCTCTGGACGGGTGTGCAGAAGGCGGCGTTCATGGGGGTGCCGAACACCGGCCGGCAGGTCAGCATGGCCGGGACGACGATCCACCGCTTCGACGCCGACGGGAAGATGGCCGAGGGCTGGTTGCAGTACGACCGGCTCGGGCTGATGGAGCGGCTCGGAGCGCTGGACGCGCTGCAGATCTGACATGACAGCGGCCGGGAAGTAGTACGACGGGCCCAGTGGTACGACAGTAGGAAGTACCCGCGAGGGGCGAAGCCCCCGTTCCGTATCCGGAACGGGGGCTTCATCTGTCCCTGGTCCCGGATGTCGGCTCTGCGTCAGACGAACCATCACCAACCCTCAGAAAAAGCTCAGCTAATGGTCAACCCCAAGCCAAGCAAAGGCAACGTGCAGGCAAAGTCCGCCGCATAGGAACATGATCGAAAGTGAACAGAATCGAATTTACCGCGCCATTCACCCTCCTTCACGGCTGCTAGGTTCACGACGGCTCCGGACCTGACCATCCGGCGTCATGCACAACAACGGGAGGAAAACATGCGTAAGTTGGCAGTCGGCGCGATAGCCGCAGGCCTGTTCGCCGTCAGCGCGGGGACGGCGGCCGCCGTCTCGTGGCACACCATTCCGACGCTGTCCACCGGCGGCGGTTCGTTCACCAGTGGCCAGTACGCCTTCTGGCCCTCGAACCAGAACCACGGCGCCTTCGAGTGGGCGGGCAACCTGAACGACACCGACAACGGTGACGGTCACAACGTCTACATGCAGGTCCGCGTCGAGGGCTACGACTGGAGTCGCTACAACGGCAAGCAGAAGCACAGCGTCCCGCTCGACAAGCTGAACTGGGACGGCGCCGCTCTGCACACCGACGACGCCTACATCCGCGTCTGCCGTGACAAGGGCTCGCTCAACCCTGACAACTGCTCGTCGACGAAGCACTACCAGAGGTAGTCGGCGCTTCGGCAGGACCGCGGGCCCAGGGGCACATCCCCCTGGGCCCGCACGCTTCTTTGGGGGAAGCCATCAGCACGTCAGACATCATCTCGGCCGTCGGAGTCGACCTCTCCTACGGCAACCACCAGGCCGTCCGCGACGCCCACCTCTCGGTCGCCCCGGGTGAGGTCGTGGCCATCACAGGGCAGAGCGGCTCCGGAAAGTCCTCGCTGCTCTACTGCCTCGCCGGCGTCCTGCCGACCACACGTGGTCAGGTGCGCTTCGAAGGGCGCTCGCTCGGTGACCTCTCCGACGACGAGATCAGCGCCCTGCGCCGGGAACGGTTCGGGTTCGTCTTCCAGTACGGCGAACTGCTCCCGGAACTGACCATCGAGGAGAACACCGCGCTGCCCCTGCGCCTGACCGGACAGCGCAAGCGGCCCGCTCTCGCCAGAGCGGGCGAAGTGCTGGAACGGCTCGGCCTCGGCGAGCTGCGTGAACGCCGGCCCTCGCAGGTCTCGGGCGGACAGAGCCAGCGCGCCGCGGTGGCACGGGCCCTGGTCCACCGGCCCGCGGTCGTGTTCGCGGACGAACCGACGGGCTCCCTGGACACCGCCAACGCCTCCGCCGTACTGAAGGAGTTCCTCGGACTGGCCCGCTCGCAGGGCACTGCCGTCATTCTGGTGACACACGATCACGGGGTGGCCGCACAGGCCGACACCCGTTACACGATGTCGGACGGGGTGCTCACGCCGCGAGGTGCGGCGTGACGGAATTCCTGCTCGGTCTGCGACTCCTCTTCGGCGCGGGGCGGGGCAACCGCACACGCTTCTTCCTGATGGCGGCCGGCGGCTCCATCGGTGTCTGCTGCCTGGCCCTCGTCCTCACCGTTCCGGCGATCCTGCACGCCCACGACGGCCGGGCCGCGGCACGACAGCCCGTCACCTCCGCCAAGGGGCCGGCGGACGGCACGCTCGTCGTCCAGCGCTCCGACGCGTACGGATCCAGGCCGTTCACCCGCGTGTTCATCGCGCGGGGAACCGAGGGAACACGGTCGGCCCCGCCCGGTCTGACCCGGCTCCCCGGCCCCGGCGAGGTGTTCGTCTCGCCGCGCGTCCACGACCTCCTGCGTGAGGCACCCGCCGTCAAGGGGCTGCTGCCGGGACGGGAGAAGGGAACCATCGCGGGGGCCGGGCTCGCGCACCCGGACGAGCTGTACGCGTACATCGGCACCACGCGCGGCCGGATCGCCCACGAGGGCCGGACCCTGAAGGGGTTCGGGTACGACTACGCCCCGTCCCCCGCCGTGGAACCGTCCACGCTGACGGACGTGCGGTTCGCTCTGGCCACCCTGGTTCTGCTGCCCCTGGGGATCTTCCTCACCGTCTGTGCGCGTCTGTCCGCCGCCAGCCGCATGCGGCGCCTGGCGGCGCTGCGCCTGCTCGGCCTCAGCGTCAAGGGCACCCAGCGCGTGAACGCGGCGGAGACCGTGATGGCCGCACTGCTCGGCGCGGTGCTCGGCCTGGGTGAGTACTGGGTTCTCAACCAGGTGATGTCCAGGACGGGGCTGCCCGCGCTGCGGTGGTATCCGGACGACGGCGCCCTGTCCGCGACCACGGTCGCCGTGTGCCTGATCGGCTGCCCGGCGCTGGCCTGGTTCGTCGGCCGCAAGAGCGCGCGGGAGGCCGCCGCCAACCCGCTGGCGGTACGCCGCACCGCGCTGCCGCGGCCGCCGTCCAGGTGGGGCGGTCTCCTCCTGATCGCCGGTATGGGCATCGTGTCCGGCTTCTGCGTCAGCGGTGTGCTCGGGCACCCCGCGTCGAGTGTGGGCGTGAACGCGCTGCTCGTGGTCGGCGGCGTCGTGCTGACCGGAGTCGGGCTCGTGCTCACGCTCCCGTTGATCTCGTACGTTCTCGCCCGCCGAGTGGCGGCGTCCACCCAGTCCCTCACGCTCAACCTGGCGATGCGGCGCAACGAGGCCGAGCCCGGAAGCACGATGAGGGTCGTCACCGGTCTCGTACTCCTCGTCTACGCCGCCTCGCTCGCCCAGGGTGTTCTCATCCAGCTGGAACAGGTCAGCCGGCCGTCCGGACCCGTGCAGGACTACTCCCTCTCCCTGTCCGCTCTGACCCCGGACCGGCAGAGGGAACTCGGCGGCCTCGCCGGTGTGCGCACCCACGCCGTCATGATGAACTCCTGGGTCGACTTCGAGAGGAAGAGCCCCGAGGACGCGTTCGCGTCGTCGGCCACCGCCCTGATCGCCACCTGCGCGCAGCTGGAGCACATGGTCCAGCGCTCCCATGGCTGCGTGGACGGCAAGGTGATGAGGCTCGTCGACCCCAACTCCAGCGTCGGATCCGGCGTGAAACCGGGCACGCCGTTCCGGTTCCGCCTCTCGGGGAGCGGGACCGGGCACCTGGACATCGGCTTCCCCACCGACGGGATCGTCTACAGCGGGTACTCCGCGTCCGCCGTGGGCAACGCCGTGCTCCTCGTCCCACCGTCGGCACTGCCCGCACACGCCCGGCCCCGTGACGCCGAGCTCGTGCTCACCAGCGGCTCGGAGCCGGGCCAGGTCCGCAAGGTCCTCGACGGTATCGGGGCGATCGCCCCGATCGCCGAGGTGGAGCTGGTCGGAATGAACGTCCAGGGACTCGAACAGATATCCGTCGTCGAAACCCTGCTGGCCCTCGGCATGATCATGGGGCTGGTCATCGGCGTGGCCGCGTTCCTGGTGTCCGTGACCGATCGCGCGGTCGAACGCCGTGCGCAGGTCACCGCCGTCACCCTGATCGGCGCCCGGGCACGGACCATGCGGGCCGTGCAGTGCCTCCAGGTGGTGCTGCCGCTCGGTCTCGGTCTCGCCCTGGCGGTCGTCACCGGGAAGCTCGCCGAGTCCAGCTACCTGATCACCGGCGGTGGAGTGGTCCGCTGGGATGTCGCCGGCATCCCCCTGCTGTCCCTGGCGGTGGCGGGAGTGCTGGCGGCCGCGGCGGCGGGCTCACTGCCACTGGCCGGCCGCCGGATCGATCCGGAGCTGATCCGCCGCGACTGACCGCTCGGCTCGCCATGGCGAAAGCGGCTGCCCGAAGCAGGTCCTCGGCTTCGGGCCGCCCCTCGGAGCCGAGCGGGGAGGGCAGCCGACGAGGGCGGGCGAGCCGCACACCGCCGATCCGGATCTGCCGTCCCCTCCGCCCCCCCCAGCACGACAGCACTGTGCCCCGCCGCGGAGCGGCGGGGCACAGTGACTTACTGCTTACCGGCTTTGCCGGCGTGCCTCAGTGGGAGTGGCCGTGGGAGTGACCGGCGGCCGCCGGCTCCTCCTCTTCCTTCTTCTCGACGACCAGGGTCTCGGTCGTCAGGAGCAGGGAGGCGATGGAGGCGGCGTTCTCCAGGGCGGAGCGGGTGACCTTGACCGGGTCGATGACGCCGGCCTTGACCAGGTCGCCGTACTCGCCGGTGGCGGCGTTGAAGCCCTGGCCCTTGTCGAGCTCGGCGACCTTGGAGGTGATGACGTAGCCCTCCAGGCCGGCGTTCTCGGCGATCCAGCGCAGCGGCTCGACGACCGCGCGGCGGACCACGGCGACACCGGTGGCCTCGTCGCCGGTCTTGCCCAGGCCGCCCTCCAGCACCTTCGCGGCGTGGACGAGCGCGGAGCCACCGCCGGAGACGATGCCCTCCTCGACCGCGGCGCGGGTCGCGGAGATGGCGTCCTCCAGACGGTGCTTCTTCTCCTTCAGCTCCACCTCGGTGGCGGCGCCGACCTTGATCACGCACACGCCGCCGGCCAGCTTCGCGAGGCGCTCCTGGAGCTTCTCGCGGTCCCAGTCGGAGTCGGTGTTCTCGATCTCGGCCTTGATCTGGGCGACGCGGCCGGTGACGGCACCAGAGTCACCGGCGCCGTCGACGACCGTGGTGTCGTCCTTGGTGACCGTGACACGGCGGGCGGAGCCCAGCACGTCCAGGCCGACCTGGTCGAGCTTGAGGCCGACCTCCTCGGAGATGACCGTGGCGCCGGTGAGGATCGCCAGGTCCTCCAGCATCGCCTTGCGGCGGTCGCCGAAGCCGGGGGCCTTGACCGCGACCGCGTTGAAGGTGCCGCGGATCTTGTTGACGACGAGGGTGGAGAGCGCCTCGCCCTCGACGTCCTCGGCGATGATCAGCAGCGGGCGGGAGGCGTTGCTCTGGATGATCTTCTCGAGCAGCGGGAGCAGGTCCGCGATGGAGGAGACCTTGCCCTGGTTGATGAGGATGTAGGGGTCCTCCAGGACGGCCTCCATGCGCTCCTGGTCCGTCACGAAGTACGGCGACAGGTAGCCCTTGTCGAAGGCCATGCCCTCGGTGAAGTCCAGCTCCAGACCGAAGGTGTTGGACTCCTCGACGGTGATGACACCGTCCTTGCCGACCTTGTCCATCGCCTCGGCGATGAGCTCGCCGACCTGCTGGTCCTGGGCGGACAGCGCGGCGACGGCGGCGATGTCGGCCTTGTCGTCGATCGGACGGGCGGAGGAGAGCAGCTCCTCGGAGACCGCGGCGACGGCCGCGTCGATGCCCTTCTTCAGGGCGGCCGGGGAGGCGCCGGCGGCGACGTTCTTCAGGCCCTCGCGGACGAGCGCCTGGGCCAGCACGGTGGCGGTGGTCGTACCGTCACCCGCGATGTCGTTGGTCTTGGTCGCCACCTCCTTCACCAGCTGGGCGCCGAGGTTCTCGTACGGGTCGTCGAGCTCGACCTCGCGGGCGATGGTGACGCCGTCGTTGGTGATGGTGGGGGCGCCGAACTTCTTGTCGATGACGACGTTGCGGCCCTTGGGGCCGATCGTCACCTTGACGGTGTCGGCAAGCTTGTTGACGCCGCGCTCGAGGGCGCGACGGGCGTCCTCGTCGAACTTCAGGATCTTCGCCATGGGAGCGGTTCAGCCCTCTCGGAAAGCGTGGGTGAAACGAACCGCGCCCCTGACGCCCGGCTTCATAAGGTCGCGGGGGCCAGGGGCGCAGCTCAAAGCAGAATGTGCTTGAGGTGAACTACTTCTCGATGATCGCGAGCACGTCGCGAGCCGAGAGGACGAGGTACTCGTCGCCGTTGTACTTCACCTCGGTGCCGCCGTACTTGCTGTACAGCACGACGTCGCCGACCTTGACGTCGAGCGGCAGGCGCTCGCCGTTCTCGAAGCGGCCCGGGCCCACGGCGAGGACGGCGCCCTCCTGGGGCTTCTCCTTCGCGGTGTCCGGGATGACCAGGCCAGAGGCGGTGGTCTGCTCGGCGTCGAGCGGCTGGACCACAATGCGGTCCTCGAGCGGCTTGATGGCAACCTTGGAGCTGGTGGTCGTCACGATCCGACCTCCCCCTTCGGAGATCTCACGGGGTTAACTGTCTGAGGTGGCGACCAGGTGGATCCGTCGTCGCGGGTGCCGGACCTGCCCGTCGCGTAGTTGGCACTCTCATCTGCCGAGTGCCAGAGCCGAGACTATGACCGCGATTAGCACTCGGTCAAGCGGAGTGCCAATTACCTGCGGCGCGGCGTCGAAAAAAACGGTGACCGGGGCCGCGGTGACCACCCCTGGGACTGCCACCCCGGACCCCCGCTTTCGGCTCCGCCCCCGCCCCCGAACGCCGCACGGGCCGGGAACGCGAACGCCTCACGGGCCGGGCACGCGCAGACCGCACGGGCCGGGCACGCGGACACCGCACGGGCCGGTACGCGGCGGCGGCCGGGCCGGGACGCGGCGGCGGCGGCGCGACGGCGACGGCGACGGCGACGGCGACGGCGGCAGCGACAGCGACAGCGACAGCAGCAGCAGCAGCAGCAGCGACGACGACGGTCGGGCCTACAGGTAATCCTCCAGCCGTCCCACCGTCAGGCCGTTTTCCTGGACCCGGCGGAGCAGGCGGGTCGTGCGTTCGCGCAGGGTCAGGCCCGTGGCCTCGTCCGGGCCGACCAGGACGATGTCGCCGGGGCGCAGCCGCTTCTCACCGCGGCGGTAGGCGATGCCGTCGGCCGTCATCGCCGCGCGCCACAGGACCACCGCCGTCACCCCGCAGTCGGCCGCCGCGCGCAGGGTGGTGGTGTCGTACGTGCCGTAGGGCGGGCGGAAGAGGCGGGGGCGGATACCGAAGCGGGACTTGAGCTTCTCCTGCTGGCCGCAGATCTCGGCACGCTGTCCGGCGTAGGGCAGGCCCGGCATGGCCGGATGGTCGAGGGTGTGGTTCTGGACGCTCGCGCCGACCTCCTGGAGGCGGGCGAAGTGGCCGTAGCCCGGGCCGACCACGCTGTCCGTGAGGAACATGCTCACCGGGAGCCGCAGTTCACGGACCATGTCCACGAACCGGGGGTCCTTCTCGGCGCCGTCGTCGTAGGTGAGGAAGACGACCTTGTCGGTGGTGGTGACGTGGTCGACGACCGGCGGGAGGTCCGTGCGGAGGGCGAGCGGGTGGAGCGGGGGGTGCGGCGCCGGGAGCAGGGGCGCGGTCAGGCCCCAGCGGCGGTACGGCTGTTCGGCGGCCGGGCCGTGCGGCCGTACCCGGTCGGCCGCCTTCTTGCCCAGCCGTTCGATCGGGTCGACGGACTGGGCGCAGCCCGCCAGGAGGAGGGCGGCGGTCAGCAGCGCGGCCGTCGCCCTCGGCCGGCTCACAGGTAGTCCTCCAGGCGCGCCACCGCATAGCCCTCGCGGGTGACCTTGTTCAGAAAGCGGCGCATGTCGTCGATCATCGTGCCGTCCCAGTCGTCCTTGCCCCGGAAGTGCGTGAGCACGATGTCACCGGGGTGCAGGCCGCGGTCCCACTCGCGATACTCCCAGTGGTCGACGAACACCTCCTCGTCCCAGATCGGCGCGTACTTGATGCCGCAGGACTTGGCGGCACGCAGGGTGTCGCCGTTGTAGTTGCCGTAGGGCGGCCGGAAGACCGTCGGCGCCTTGCCGAACTGCTTCTTCATGATCGCCTGCATGCCGCAGATCTCGTCCCTCTGCTCCTCGTAGGACAGACCGGGCAGATAGGGGTGGGTCAGGGTGTGGTTGTTGAGGGTGTGGCCCTCGGCCTGCATCCTGCGGAAGAAGCCGTAGTCGTCCTTGACCAGGTAGTTGCTGAGGAACGCGGTGTAGGGGATCCGCAGGTCGTTCATCATGCGGAGGAACCGCGGGTCCTTGTTCCAGCCGTCGTCGATGGTCAGGAAGACGATTTTCTGTTTGGTCGGGATCGTGGTGAAGACCGGGGGCAGGTCGTCCTCCTCCTGCCCGTCCACCTCGAAGCCGTCGCGCGCGGTGATCCTCGGCTTCACCTTCGGCGGGGCCGGGGGCCGCAGCGGGACCGCGTCCAGGCCCCAGCGCCTGGCGGCGGCGACCAGGGCGGCGTGGGAGTCGGGGGCGGGCGCTGCCCGGTGCGGCTGCTGGCCGGCGGCGGGACGGGCGGTGGAGCCGGTGTCGGGCCCCGCGCAGCCGGACATCAGGGTGGCCGCGGCCAGCAGGCCCGCCATACCCGCCTTCAACCCTTTTTTGTCATTTTGTACGACTACTCGCATGGCGTCGGATCCTTCCAGGACCTCCCCCGGAACCGGCGCCGACACCGCCGCCGGAGGCGAACCATCCACCGACTGGCCGACAATGTCCCGGTGAACGACCTCCTCGCCCCCCTCCTCTCCCCCGAGGGCCGCGCCCTCCTCGCCGAGGTGCGCGGCACCGCGCCCGCCGACGAACTCGCCGTGGCCACCCGGCTGCGCCGCGAGCACCCCGCCGAACTGGTGTCGGCGGCGCTCACCCAGGCCCGGCTGCGGCAGCGGGCGGCGGCGAAGTTCGGGGAGGCGGACGCGGACCGCATGTTCTTCACGCCGAACGGGGTCGAGCAGTCGACGCGGGCGAGCGTCGCCTCGTACCGGGCGGAGTCTCTCCGGGCGCTGGGCGTCCGCACCATCGCCGACCTGTGCTGCGGCATCGGCGGCGACGCGATCGCGATCGCCCGTGCCGGGATCCGCGTGCTGGCGGTGGACCGGGACCCGTCGGCCGCGGCCGTGGCACGGGCCAACGCCGAGGCGCTCGGGCTCGACGACCTGATCGAGGTGCGGGAGGCGGACGTCACGGAGGTGGACACGGCCGGCTACGACGCCGTGTTCGTCGACCCGGCCCGGCGCGGCGGCCGGGGCCGCATCTTCGATCCGGAGGCCTACTCCCCACCGTTGTCGTGGGCCGTCGAGGCGGCCCGGCAGGCGTCGTGCGGTGTGCTGAAGGTCGCGCCGGGCATCCCGCACGAGGCGATCCCCGCGGATGCCGAGGCCGAATGGATCTCGGACGGGGGCGACGTCAAGGAGGCGACGGTGTGGTTCGGCGCGCGGGTGACGCCCGGCGCCCGGCGGGCGGTGCTGCTGCCCTCGGGGGCCGGCGTGTGGGCCTCGCCCGACAGCATGCTGCCGAATCCCGAGGTGCGGCCCGTCGGGCGGTACCTGTACGAGCCCGACGGCGCCGTCATCCGGGCCCACCTGGTCGCCGAGGTGGCCGCGGACCTGGACGGCGGACTGATCGACCCCACCATCGCGTACATCACGGCGGACGAGCGGCACATGACCCCGTATGCCAGCGCGTACGAGATCACCGACCAGCTCCCCTTCAACGTCAAGAAGCTGAAGGCGCTGCTGCGCGAGCGCGGGGTCGGCACGCTGACCGTGAAGAAGCGCGGCTCGGCCGTGGAGCCGGAGGAGCTGCGCAGGAAGGTCAAGCCGCAGGGGCCGAACGCGGCGACCGTGTTCCTGACCCGGGTGGCGGGGGGGGGGGGGGGGGGGGTGGGGGGGGGGGAGGGGGGGGGGGGAGGGGGGGGGGGGGGCCCTTCCTTTTCGTGATGGTTTTCGGGTCGGGGGGGGTGGGGGGTGGGTTAGCTG